>CAZKMS010000023.1:0-47281 GCA_964553805.1 uncultured Verrucomicrobiaceae bacterium | reverse complement strand
GTACCTTCCATGCACTGGCCGAAGACGAAGATGTTTTTGGCGAGGGTTTTTTTGTGCTCCGGCTGGGTGAGGTCGAGGTTGCGGCGCAAGGCGTTGGAGTGGCGGGTGACGAACTCGTTTTTCTTCACGATGGTGGGGATCTGCTCGAACATGGCCTCGCACTCGTGCGGGTTGATGCCGAGGGAGGAAATCATGTACAGCAGGGAGTCGGCGTGGATGTTTTCCTCGTGGGCGTGGCGGCCGAGGACGAGCTTCAACTCGGGGGCGGTGACGAGTTCGCGCACGACGTGCTGGATATTGTCCCCGACGATGCCTTCGGCGGCGGAGAAGTAACCGATGGCCATCATGATGATCCAGCGCTCGTTTTGGGAGATGTCGTTGGAGCGCCATTGCTCGACGTCTTTCTGCATCTGAATGTCCTCCGGCTCCCAGTGGTTGGCCTTCATCAAGCGGTAAAGATCGTAGGCCCATTGATACTTGAGAGGCAGGAGGTTGAACGTCATGGTCTGGCGACCATTGATGATGCGTTTGGCGGCGAAAGCGGCTTCGGCTTTGTCCTGGTCGAGAACGAATTGGCGGGTTCCGATGGTGTAAGTCTTGTCCATGACGGTTTTGTAACGGGAGAGAGGTGAAAGGCGTGGAATTAGAGGAAGAATTGCCACCGGCCACGTCTTCTATAAATACTAGATATGCGTGGCCTGTTTCCCATCATGCACAAGATATTGTGTTTCTCCAAGATTTTTTTCACCAGTGGTTGGGGTCAGGCGCGTTCTTCGCGCAGCTAGCAGTGTTCCACGGCGATCTTTTTTTTTCCACGTCAAAAGCTCAACCTCGCGTGCCAAAACCGCGAAAATTCTCAGCTCATGTGCAACCCCCTTTATTATCAAGGGTTTGAGAATTTCCCTGCAAAGATGATCGGAAACCTGGGAGATCGTGCCCAGGCGGAACCGCGACCTTTCAAGGCAAAATAGCGGGAAAATGGCGCGCCGAAATTCGCCTGATTTTGGGCGTCCCCGCCGGACCTCAAGGTTCAATCCCCGCCGTCACGCAAATGGCGCGTGTTTTGACCGGTTTACCCTGCGCATCGACCTCCGTCACCCCGCCCAAAATCACGGTCTGGCCTGTCCAGATGGTGACGCCGGTCTCGCCCGCCGAATCAAGCAGGCGCAGGCCGAGATCGATGGTGTAACCATCGGCCCCAATCGCCGATGTGATCCGCAGTGACTCGGACTCGATCAGGGTGAAATCGGTCTTACCCGATTGCACCCGGCTCAGCGGCATTTCGATCACAGTGGCTCGTTGGTCCTGTGCCAATGCGCGCAGCAGCTCCGTGTATTGATCCGCCGTCAGCACACCCTGGAGAGTGTATCGTGAGGCAATGGATGATGCCGCGGGAGCAGGCGGCGCAATCAGGCTGGGTGCAGGATCGGGAGCGGCGGCGGGAGCTGGGGAAATCGGGGCCAACACCGAATCGCCCTGCCTCTCCAACACGCGCACCTTCAAGCGCACTTGGCGTGGACCGGGGACCGGGGTGGCGGGTGCGCGACGCGGTGGCGCTTGCGCGGCTTTGGCTTCAAGCTGGCGCAGTTTGTCCGGCGTCATCACCTTCGCCTGCCCGCTCGGATCGATCAACTGGGCAGTGACACAGAGGATCACCTGGCGATTCGGCTCAGTGTTGCCGACCGGCAGCAGCATGGTGTGACCATCGTCCAGCCGCGCCGTGCGCGAGGCGGTGAGGTGGTTGATTTTGACCGAAGCATCGAGCAAGGCATCAGACCACGACGTCAGGCGTTTGCCATCTCGAAAGGCAACGCCCATGTCGGCTTGCACCGCGACTTCAATCTGCCAGTTTTTTAGCTGCGCACTGATGCTGGCGCGTACACCGGCAAATTCATCGGGGTCTGCGACGCTGTGACGCAGCACCTCCACCGTGGCCTGCTGGCCAAACCGCGTGGTGACGCCGGGCGCGCTGAGCAAATCGACACCCTTCTGTTGCGACAGCATTCGGATCACCACTCGGAACTGCGGATCGGTCAGGATGAACCACGGCTGGGAGTCTCGAACCAGGCGCTGAAGCTCCGCGAGCACGTTGTCCGGCATTTCGATCCACTTGGTGGAGACATAAACCTGCTTCTGGAGGTCCAACTCGGCGCCGGCCTGCCAATTTTTGAGCCAGTGTTCGATGCGCGCAAGCCCATCGGCCTGATGACGCACGACGAGCTGGCTGGTGGCGCGATTGAACACCGCGGATGCGCCTTCAGGAAAAACTACGCCGAGCTTTTCAAGCCAAGCCTGAGGCTGGTCGGCGCCATCGAAGCTGGGAGGCAGTTTGAAGACTCTGCTCAAGAGTTCGCCTTTCGGACTGTCACTGGCTGTCGAAGCGGCCTGCGAGTCTAAATCCTGAAGCCCAAAGGAGCGTGAAGCCAGGCTCGTGAGGCCGAGCAGCATGAGCAAGACCATCAGCAGTGCGGGATGCACGTGCGCGGCGACGCGACGCCCTTCCAACACGGCCTGCAAACGATTCCGCAGACGCTTTGCGGGGCGAGAGGCGGCCATGGCCAGAGCCGATGAGGGGCCGCGATTGCGGGCGGCGAGCTCGATCAGGAAACTCGAATAAACTGGTGCTTCCTCCCAACGCGCCGCCAAGGCAGCCGCGTCACAAATCTCCTCCCGGGCCTGCTCCCAATGTCCGATGAGTGCCCGCACAAAGGGATTCCACCACAGCCAGGCGCGTAGCAGGCGCAGCAGGGCGGCGAGCCAGAGGTCGCCACCACGGCGGTGCTCGGCCTCGTGGGCCAGAGTCCAGCACCATTGCTGCGCGCTCCAGTTGGGAAACGCCACGGCCGGCACCACCACCGCAGGTCGCAGCCAGCCAGTGAGGCAGGGTCCGCAAGCCAGATCATCCACCAGCAAACGCGGCACAACGGTACCGGGAGGGAGCGTTTGTCGCTCCCGTTCTGCAAGCAGACGCAGCTTGCGCTGCCAGCGCAGATGCCTGGCGAATCGCAAGGCTTCGATCATGAGAAAACCTGCCGTGCCCGCCAGCCAGAGTGTGACCAGGGTTTTGCGCCAGGGCAGCGTCTCGAAAAAGGAGACAGGCGGCGGCGTGGAACTGGCCACGGGATCGAACCGCACCGTCACCGCAGGCGCGGGCAATCCGCCTGGCTCAACGATTGGCACCGAGAAACGGGCTGGAGCCGCCGGCGCCGGCGCCACCATGGGCAATACCAGCGGCAGGAGCGCTGCCGCGAGAAGCGCCATTAAGGCGGTCCAGGCGCGCTGGCGGGCGTCCTTCAGCATCCAGCGAACCAGCAGCCAGCCGGTGGCGGCAAGAACCAGGCTGTGAAGACCGAGATTGAGCAGCGCGGTGGTGTTCATGACTTGGTGTCCGGTTTGGATTGGGTGATGGCGCGGTTGACCAGCTTGCGCAGTTCGGCCAGCTCCGCGTCGCTGATCTCACCGCTCTCCACCAGGCTGCGCACCAGGGCGAGGCTGCTGCCGCCAAAGAAACGGCGCTTTAACTCCGCCAGCACGCTTTTGCGACCGCGCGTCTCGGCAACCGCGGCGCTATAGATGTGGGCTTTGGCGGAGTCGTCTCGCCGCAGCCAGCCCTTGGCCTCGAGGCGGGTGAGCTGGGTTTGCAACGAGGCGCGCGACAAGGGCTCGGCGCGCGAGCTGTTGATCTCCGCGAGCAGGTCGTTCAGACCCACCGGCTGCTTTTTCCAGATGCAATCCATGATGGCCTGCTCGGCGGCGGAGAGGGCGGGCGGTTTTTTCGAGGGCATGACACCGTTTTGCCGACAAATGTCAGATTTGGCAAGAAAAAAACGCCGACATTTGTCGGCGTATCAGGGCGGGGGTGTCAAAGCAGCGCCTCCAGGCGCTTCACACTGACGGGCTGGGCGGTGCCGAGCTCCTGGGCGAAGACCTGGACGCGGTATTCCTCCAGCAGCCAGCGGAAGGTTTCGCGATTGGCGGCAGGCACGTAGCTTTCCCAACCCTCCCAGTCGGCGATGAGCGCGGCTTTGTCAGCGTCCTTGGCCGGGTTGTTGCCGGCGCGCTCGGCGCGGATGCGGACGGCTTTCAAATAACGCAGCAACTGCGGCAGTTGCGCGTGCGGGGTGGTGAGCAGAAGGCCGGGCGGCACGAGACGATCGAGGTCGGTTTCGAGGCCGGGGTAACGGTTTTTGCCGGCGGCGATCTGACGGCGCTGCTCGTGGATCTGCTGGTAAATATCCCGGGTGCGCTGGGCGATGAGCGGCAGGTCGCGCCGGGTTTTTTGCAACAGCTCCTCAAAGCGTTTTTCGCTGAGCGGAAACAACGGCTGCAAACGCAGCAAATGCGCCAGCACGTGCTCCTGCGCCTGCTCGGGCAGCGATTGATTTGCGGCTTTCGCGGGTGCGGCGGTCTGCAACTGGTTGAGTGCTCCGGCGAAGCTGCTGGCGGCTTTGGCGGGCGCGGCGCCGAAGTGCCGCAACTCCTTGGCCAGCCAGGCGAGGTCTTTGCCGAGGGCGAGTTCGGCGAGTCTGCGCAAGGCGGCGGGTGTGCCCTGCGCGGCCTGCTCCTGCCGGCGAAACAGGCGCAGGTGGATGTGGCCGTCGCTGTCAAGTTCAAGCCCGGGATAACCCAGCACCGGCGCGCCGCCGATATGCTCGATGACGATCGACTCCGGAACATCGCCAATCGTCCAGCCGCGCAGGTCGTAACGCTCGACACGCGGCACGGCCTTCTCCCAGGCGTCTGATTTGACCTCGGTCTTTTTGACGGCGTTTTGAATCGCCTGCAAATCGCGCGCGGCGACCACGGTGCGCTGCTTTTGATCGATAACTTCGATGCGCGGCTGCAGGTGCGGCGGCAGGCTGTCGGCGGGCCAGTCGCTAGCCTGGACTTCGACGCGGTAGGCCTTGCCCAGGTGCGCGGCGAGCGCCGAGAGGAAATCGGCGCGACCGGGATCGAAGCGCGCGGCGATTTCGGCCGCCTTCGGCTCGATGGGCATCAGTTGGCGGCGGATGGAGCGCGGCAGGGCGCGCAGCAGCGTGCGCGCCAGCTCCTCGCGCAGGCCGGGCACCATCCACTGCAACTGGCCGCTGGTGAGGTGCTCCGCCACCGGCAGCGGCACGCGCACGGTGACGCCATCGGTTTCCTCGCCGGGCTTGTAGTGGTAGCTGACCGGCAGGACGGTGTTGCCCAGTGCGACTTGATCGGGGAACAACTGCAAGTCCGCGCCCAGGTCGTCGCCGGGAGTGAGGTCGTCTTCCGTGAGATGGAGAAACTGGTCGCCGTGCTCCTGGATGAGCGCGTTGAGGTCGTGCAGCGAGGATACCTCGGCGATGCGCGCGTCATAGAACGCGAACAAGGCCTCCTCTACATCGTGCACGCGGCTGCTGCGCACGCGCGTGAGGGTGGTTTCGATTTTTTGCCGCAGCTTCTGGTTATGCTGGTGAAAACGATGCGGCAAAACGCCCTCGGTTTCGATCAAGGCGCCGCGGATGAAAAGCTGGGTGGCAGCCACGGGATCGATCTTGCCGAAGTCGATCTTGTCGCGCGTGACTTCGAGACCGTGAATGAGGGTGCGGCGGGTGACGAGCACGCGGCCGGCTTTGGCGCTCCAATGCGGCTCGCTGTACTTGAACTCGGCGAGGTGCGCGCCGAGGTCGGCGATCCACTCCGGCTCGACGCGCGCCAGGGTGCGGGCGAAGAGCTGCGAGGTCTGCACGATCTCGCCAGCGACGATCCAGGGCGGTTGTTTGCTGATTTCGTTGCCTTTTTTATCGTGCTTCTCGCGTCGCTCATAAAACACGGAGCCGGGGAAGACCATCACCTCGCGGCTGCCGCCTGCTTTGTACACGTTGCGCGCCAGACGCATGGCGATGTGGCCGAGGTGGGCGGCGAGGATGCAGCGGGTGGCACGGGCATCTTGCCCGCCTTCAGGCAAGATGCCTGAATGACTCGACTCAGGCAGAATGCCTGAGCTACCGATGCCTGAGCTACGCAATTGCCGCCAGACGTCCCGCCACTCCTGCATGCGGATGAAGGAGAGGAAGTGGGCTTTGCAGAACTTGCCGAGCTGGTTCTTGCTGCCAGTCTCGGGATCAGGCGCGGCGCGCCAGATTTTTAGCAGGCTGAGAAAGTCCGACTCGGGCACCGCGAAGGCCTGGTGCGCGGCGGCGGCCTGCTCTCTTTTCTCCTCCGGCCGCTCGCGCGGATCGGGCACGCTGAGGCCGGCGGCGATGACCAGCACATCCTCCACGCAGCCCTCCTTCCGCGCCTGCAACAGCATGCGACCGAGACTCGGATCAAGCGGCAGGCGCGCCAGCTCGCGGCCGGTGTGGGTCAACTCATGCGTGTCGCCGAGCGCGCCAAGCTCGTGCAGCAGGTCATAACCACCGCGGATGGCGGCGTGGCTGGGCGGGTTGAGGAAGGGAAAGCTCTCGATCTCGCCGAGGCGGAAGGCCTTCATGCGCAGGATGACCTCGGCCAGGTTGGCGCGCTGGATTTCCGGCGTGGCAAAAGGTGGACGCTTAGCAAAGTCCTCCGCCTCAAACAAACGAACGCACACGCCGTCCTGCACGCGACCGGCGCGGCCGGCGCGCTGGTTGGCGCTGCTTTGCGCCACCGCCTCCACCGGCAGGCGCTTGGTGCGGGTGCGCGGGTTGTAGCGGCTGACGCGGGCGAGGCCGGTGTCGATCACCACCCGGATGCGCGGGATGGTGATGGAGGTCTCGGCGACGTTGGTGGCGATGACGACGCGGCGTTTTGAGCCAGGAGAAAACACGCGTTGCTGCTCGGCCGCGCTCTGTCTTCCAAACAGCGCCAGCACCTCGACGCGGCTGCCGGAAAGACGGCCGTCGAGCAGGTCGCGCGTCTCGCGGATGTCGCGCTCGGTGGGCATGAAGATGAGCACATCACCCTGGTCGGTTTCAATGAGCGCGTCCTCGCAGGCGGCGACGGCGGCGTCGATGAAATGCGGCTCGTCATCGTCCTCGGCCACCGGACGATAGCGGATTTCCACCGGGTAGAGGCGACCGGAGACTTCGATGATGGGGGCGGGCCGCTGGTGTCCAGCCTTTACGCGATCACTCGCGAGGACTTCCGAGCTTCGCTCGATTTGTGAAGGACGACTAAAGTCTGGACACCAACTGAAATGCGCCGCGAAGGCCTCGGTGTCGATCGTCGCGGAGGTGACGATCAACTTCAAATCGGGCCGTTTCGGCAGCAGCGTCTTCAAGTAGCCGAGCAGGAAATCGATGTTGAGCGAGCGCTCGTGCGCCTCGTCGAGAATGAGCATCGAGTATTGCCGCAGCAGCGGATCGCTCTGGATCTCCGCCAGCAGGATGCCGTCGGTCATGAACTTGACGCGCGTCTCGCGGCTGGTGTCGTCGCTGAAGCGCATTTTGCAGCCGACCTCGCGGCCCCAGGCGACGCCCAACTCCTCCGCCACTCGTCGCGACACGCTCATGGCGGCAACGCGGCGAGGCTGGGTACAGCCGATGAGGCCAAAGCGGGACGGCCGTCCCGGCTGCCTGTCTTCAGGCAATCGAGACGATTGCCCCACCTTA
Source organism: uncultured Verrucomicrobiaceae bacterium (assembly GCA_964553805.1). Taxonomy (GTDB): domain Bacteria; phylum Verrucomicrobiota; class Verrucomicrobiia; order Verrucomicrobiales; family Verrucomicrobiaceae; genus JAGRPD01. The sequence goes on along the minus strand of CAZKMS010000023.1, from coordinate 39,722 downwards.
CCGCCGAGTGCTTCGAGGGCCATCTTCGGCAGTTGCGTGGTTTTGCCGGAGCCGGTCTCGCCCGCCAAGATCAGCACCTGATGGTCCCGAATGGCCGCGATGATCTCGTCCTTGCGGACGATGATCGGCAGGTCGGCGGGATAACGGATGGCAGGGGCTGGCACCATGCTCATGCCTTAGCGCCAAGCGGCTCCGCGATCACGGGTTTTTCCGCGTTCACAAAAAACGCGAACAGTCCGGCCAGCACAAACGCGGCCGCGCAGAGCCAGACGCCCTCGCTGAAATCGTGATTGCGGTCATAAGCCGCCAGCACGGCGGTGAACAGCACCGGCTGGATCGCGGCGCCGAAATTCCCCCACATGTTCGACCAGCCAAAGAGCTGCGCCTGATGGCGGCCGCTGATGTCCTGCATCGTCGTCCACATCGCCGGCAGGCCGATGTCGGCAAAAAAGGCGACTAGGCCGAAGGCGATCGCCATGCCCCAGGGCGCGTCCATCCACAAGGCCAGGAGGTAGCAACCGGCGGCGGCGAATTTCGTCAGCGAGAGCGGCAGCATGCGCCCCAGGCGGCGGCCATGACGGCGGGTCAGGATGTCCGTCAGCAGGCCGCCGAGCGGCAGCGCGGCAATGCCGATGGTGAGCGCGCCGGTGGTGATGAGACCGCTCATGCCCTCGTCGAGCGCCTTGACTTTTTTCAGGTAGTCGGGCAGCGACAGAATGAGAAAGGCCCAGCCGATGTTGGTGAAGAACTGCACCGCGTTGGCCAGCCACAGGTTGCCGCTGGCGCAGGCGGCGCGGAAGGGGAAACGGCGCGGCGGATCCTTGACCGGCAGGAAAGCGCCGCGCCCCTGGGCCAGCAGATTGATCTCAGCGTCATTGCAACGCGGGTGCAGGCGCGGGTGATCACGAAACACGATCCAAAACACCGCTGCCACCAGCACGCCGAACCCGCCGTAAATCCAGCCCGCCCAGCGCCAGTCGCCCGCTTGCAAAATAACATAAGCCGTCAAGCCGGGCGCCACCGCGCCGCCGACGCGCCCACCCCAGGAGATGAGGCTGCTGGCAAAGCCGCGCCCCTCGATGTGCGCCCAGCGCGTGAGCAGACCGCTGCTGGCCGGATAATAACCCGCCTCCGCCAGCCCGCAGCCCAGACGCGCCAGCAGCAGGGTGGTGAAGCCCCAGGAAAAACTGGTGGCGGCGGTAAACACAGACCAGGCCGCGATGTAAATGGCGATGAGTGGTCGCGCGCCGAAGCGGTCGCTGAGCCAGCCCGCCGGCACCTGCGCCAGTGCGTAAGCCCAAAAGAACGCGCCCTTCACCCAGTCGATCTCGCTGCCGCTCAGCCGGATGTGGTTTTGAAATGAGTCTGAGCTGATGATCTGCGCCAGGCAGATGCGATCCAGGTACATCAAAAACGCCACCACCGTCGCCGTGGCGAGAATGCGATGGCGGACGGCGGTCGGGCGTTCGGGAGCGGGCATTGGAAAAAGAAGACGCGTGGCGGGCGCATCAATTAGCATGGCTTGGCACCGGGACCAACCGCCAAGCCGCGCCGCCGGAAATGGTTGCAGCCGGGCCGTGAATTCGATATGCAGTCACTACCCAAACAGACACTTGCCCGAGATATTGCCATGAAGAACCTTCTGCGCTTTCGCATTGCAGCGATCTTCGGACTGGGCGCTGCGGCGCTCGCTGCGGAGGATACGGAAGTAAACAGGGAGTTGGGGGAGTCTGCGGTCATCGCCCCGGGCTTGACGGGCGGCTGGGGTGGCGCGCGATCCTCGCTGGCTGAAAACGGACTGGCCATCGAACTCAACGGCGTCCACAGCTTTCAAGGCGTGGCGTCTGGCGGCTTGGACACGGGTCATGACAGCGGCAACACCTTCTCCGGAAATCTCGGTGTGGTGTTTGACACGGAGAAAGCCGGGTTGTGGCCGGGCGGGCAACTGCGCGTTCGGCTGGAAGGACGCGGCGGCGAGGGTCTGGCCCATCATACCGGCACGAGTTCGCCGGTGAACAATCAGGCGCTTTTTCCTTTGGTGGAGGAGCGCGCTGGCGAGGAAGTGTGGGCGCTGACCGAGCTGGTCTTCACGCAGTTTTTGAGCGAGCGGTTTGCCCTGACTGGCGGACTCATCAACACGACCTACGGCGACAACAATCCCATCACCGGCAACGCCATCTCCAACCAGCACTTCATGAACATGGCGTTTCTCTACTCGCCGGTGGAGGCCGATGTGGTGCCGGCGGTGACGCTGGGCGGCGGCTTCATCGTCATCCCGCGCGACGGCATTCAAGCCACCTTCACCGTGGTGGGTTCCGAGGAGACCGCGGGGTACAATCCTTTCGAGCGCTATGAAGGCACCACCTTTTCCACCGAGTGGGAGTTCGAGTACAAGATCGGCGGCAAACCGGGCGGCATGGTGTTTGGCGGCTTGTACAGCGTCGATCAACCCCGGCGCGATTTTGGCAATCCACGTTTGAATTTGGAAGAGTTCGCTGAGGAGGAGTTCTTTATCGAGGCTGATGCCTGGGCGGTGTTTTGGAACGGTTTCCAATTCCTCACGGGCGATGAAGAACGCGGCACGGGGGTTTTTGCGCGGCTGGGCCTGGCGGACGGTCATCCAAATCCGATCCGCTGGCATGGCGCGCTGGGTGTTGGCGGTGTGGGTCCGTGGTCGTCGCGTCCGCGAGATCGCTGGGGTCTGGGAATGTACTACCAGGATTTGGCCAACGGCACGCTGACCAGCGAGTTTGGCCTGGACTCCGAAATCGGCGCCGAGTTTTTCTACAACATCGCGCTGACAAGCTGGATGAACCTGACGCTGGATGCGCAGGTGATCGATGCCTCCGTGCCAGACGCCGGCACCGTCGTGGTGCTCGGCACACGCTTGGCGATCCGCTTTTGACTCGTCAAAAGGTGATGCCAATCCGGAGGCCACCGAGAACAATCCAGCGGGCACCCTCCACCAGACCATCGCCTTGGAGAATCTGGAAATCCGGCGTGATCAAGATGTTTGACCGCGGCTGCCAGCGGTAGAACAGCTCCAGCACGTTTTGATGGGGTTTGTCCGGGCCGGAGCCCTCGGCAAACGCCAGCGCCGCACCCACACGGCCGCTTTCGTGCAGCGGCGTGGTGAACCCGAGGGCAAACAGGTGAGAGACGGGTGGAAGGTTGCCTTCCGACTTCGCGTAGCGCACGAAAGCGCGAAGGCGTCCGCTGAACTCCTGCTCGAAGGTCAAACTGGCCCCGCTGCTGGCAGTCAGGCCCTCATCCTCCAGGCCGTCGCCATTCCAAAGCAGGAGCTGCAGACGCGCGGGCCGGTTTTGCCAGCCAGTGAAATTCCAGCCGCCCTGCAGACCGGCAAACAACGCGTCCGCATCGAATCTCCACTCGACCCCCTCGTCCACGTTGGAGGACTCCAGGTTGGAAATCAGCGCCGTGAAGTCGAACCGGCGCGGCGTGTTCCAGCGCAGCGCGAGACCCATGCCCGATCCGGGAAAACCCACCGCCGGGCTGGCCGCAAACGCCTGGTTGAGAAAGGAGCGTTTGCCGCTGCGCAGACGATGGTCATCCAGCAGGTCATCCGGAGTCATCTGACCGTAGCGAACCAGCAGGCGCTCATCAAAGAACCGGTTCTCAAAATACAAGTCGGGGATTTCGAAACCCGCGTCCGTGAAACCGTCCGCAAAACCCCAGAGCGCTCCGGTTTCCCGGCGCAGATCCGAGGGTGAGTCCGTGTCCGCAAAGGCATGCCGGTGGCGGAGCCGGCTGAAGATCGACAACGGAAAGCGTTCACCTGGAAACACCCGCCAGCGGGCGTTGAGCGCGACCTCCCCGGCCGTGGCGCCTGAGGTGTCGTGCGCGCTCGCCGTCCCCAAAGCCAGCGCGTGATAGGTCAGCGCCAAGTCCAGCCGCAGACTGGTGGCGATGCGGTTGACATCGTCCCGCAGGACCGGCAGCAGACTGGATTCGTCCCTCCAGTGGAGCAAACGCAGCCGCTGCTCCTCGACGGTGTTTTCGACACTGTCCAGCGAACCCACGGTCGTCTCCGCTTTCACCTCCTGCCCATGCGCGCGGCCTGCCTCGACAACGGCGAGCAACAGCAGCAGCCTGAGGTTGGGCGTAACGAATCGCATGACCTTGTGAGGCCGAATCACCGGACCAGCTTCGCATCATTGCGCGGATGCACAACCGCCTGATGCGCGCAGCTCTCAGGCCAGCCAAAGGCGGTAGCGTCCGCGCTCCGGCTCCAGCCGCACCTCGGCGCCATAGGCCTCCGACAGCCGTTCCGAGGTCAGCACTTCCTCTTTGCGGCCGGCGGCCAGCGCGCGGCCGTCCTTCATCACCAGCACGTGACTGATGCTGGAGAGAATTTCCTCCACGTGATGCGTCACCAGCACCAGCGCGGGCGAGTCGGGACGGCGCATGAGCTCATCGAGCCAGATCAGAAACCGTTCGCGCGCCACCGGATCGAGCCCGGCGCAGGGTTCGTCGAGAATGAGGATTTCAAAGCGCGACATCAGCGCCCGGCAGATCAGCACTTTTTGTTTTTCACCCTGCGACAGGGTGCCCCAGAAGGCGGCGCGCAAGTAGCCACAGCCGGCGCGCTCCAGCAGCGCCACCGCCTCCGCGCGCCAGGCCGGGTCCACCTCGCCGACGAGATTCAGCATGGCCTCGCGCCCGCTGACGACGGCGTCGAGCACGGGCTCGCCCGGCTCCAAAAACGTCGTCAGGGTGTTGGTGACCAGGCCGACGCGTTTGCGCACCTCACGCCAGTCGGTGCGGCCAAACACCGCCGCCCCCAGCTCAATGCTGCCCGCCGTGGCGGCGTCGTAGCCGGTGACGAGGTTGATGAGCGTGGTCTTGCCGCAGCCGTTCGGCCCCAGCAGAGCCCAGTGCTCACCCTGCCCCACCGTCCAATCCACCCCGTGCAAAATGGTGCGGCCGCGGCGGAAAGTCAGACCGCGCACACGCAGGGCGGGCGGAGGGGCGGAGGAAGCAGGAGCGGATTCCATGATTGAAATGAAGCGGGCGGAGCGCATTCGATGCGACAAAGTGCGGCGCGCCGCAAGGCCCGAATAATCCAGCCTTGCCGATATTCTCGCCACGTGGAATGAATGCCGCCATGACCCAGCACAACGGCGCGGCAGGCAGCCCGATCATTCCCGGCAGCATGCGCGCGGTATTTTACGCGTTGATGATCGGCATCGCCCTGCTGGAGGTGTTTGTCACCTTTCGCGGTCTGCGCAGCGCCGCGGGCATGGAGCAGGCGCAACTGGCGCGCGAGGTGGCCCGCGGCAACGGCTGGACCACCAAATGCGTGCGGCCGGCCGTGTGGAAGCAGTTGCTCGACCACAAACCGGACACCGGCCTCGCCGCCGTGCCCGACACCACCACGCCGCCGCTGCCCGCGCTGCTGCTGGCGCCGTTGTTCAAACTAGCGGAATCCTCCTGGTTGTTCCAACCCGCAAGGGATGGTGTGGTTTACCTGCTCGACCGCATCGCGGCGGCGGTGGGAGGCATCTTCATGCTGCTGCTGCTTCTGAACGTGCACGGCTTGGCGCGCACCTTGTTCGATGAAAAGGTGGCCGTGGTGACAGCCGTGGCGGCGGGCTTTTGTGATCCGCTCTGGGAACTGGCCGTCAGCGGCAGCCCGCGCATGCTACTGGCCCTGGAGTTGGTGGTGGCGCTGCGGCTGGCCCTCGCCGTGTTGCAACGCCAGGAGCGCGGCGAACCCGGCGGCATGCCCGCGCTCAGTCTCGGGCTGATGCTGGCCACGCTGCCGCTCACCCATCGCTTCGGCTGGTTGTGGGCGCTGCTCATTCTCGGCTGGCTGGTGCTGGCGGCGCCGCGCCGCGCCCTGCGGTCGCTGCCGCTGGCAGGGGCGCCATTGGCGGTTTTGCTCGTGTTGACCCTCGCCCGCAACATCAGCGTCACCGGCGAACTGCTGGGCAGCGCCACGCTGGGTTTGCGCGCCGTGTTTTCAACCAGCGGCGAGGAATTGACCGCGCGCGGTTTCAACGACGTGACGGCGATGGCCGGTGTGCCGCAAATCGTGCGGGTGACGACCTTGCGGCTGGCCGCCCAATGGGCGGAGATTTACCAGCATCTCGGCCTGATGCTCGGTGCGCTGTTTTTTCCGCTGGCGCTGGCGCACCGCTTCCGGCGGCGGGAATGCCGGCTCATGGCATGGCTGCTGGCGGCGCTGGCGGCGGGCAGCTCGCTGGCGATGGCGATGCTGGGGCCGGTGACGGAGCTGGAAAATGAGCACAACGTTCTGCTCATCCTGGCGCCGCTGCTGGCGGTGTTTGGGACCGCGCTGGCAGCGATGTTGTGGATGCGCTGGCATGCCATGGGCCGCACCTTCATGGAGCGCTGGGGGCATGCCATCGTTCTGATCGCGGTGACGGCCTTCCCGTTGCTGGGCGCGCTGCCGGATTCCTTGCGCGGCGGGCTCGTTCTGCGCGGTCATCTTTCGCAGTGGCCCCCCTACGCGGCCGACCGCGTGGCGCCGGTGCGCAAGCTCTTGGACGACGACGAAGTGCTGCTGGCGGACGCGCCCTGGTTCACCGCTTGGTACACCGACACCACCTCGATCTGGATGCCCGCGAAGCGCACGGAGCTGCCAGCCCTGAAAGCAGCGGTGGAGGCGGCTGATCGCCGTGTCGCCGGCATCGTCATCACCCCCGTCAGCGCACGGGCCGATTACCTCGGCCAGCTCTTTAACGGCCCCTGGGGCGAGTGGCCGGACCTCATCGTCCGCGGCCCGCTGCTGGCCTTTGACCGCGAACTGAAGCCCTGGCCGGACCTGCCCTACCAAGTCGCCATTCCGTTGATCGGTTTCAGCACCGGTGACACCGAGGGCCTCGGCCTGCTGATGGCGTTTTACACGGACCGTCAGCGCGAAGCGCGAAAGTGATCGCGCTGACCCCGCAACCGGACAAGCGTTTCGGGCTTGCGGTGGCGGATGCGTTCGGCATGGTGGACGTCCGCCTCATGCCCAAAAGCCCCCCCTCCGCCAGCCCGCCTGCCGAGCTCAGCTTCGAGCAGGCCATGGCGCGCCTGGACGAGTTGGTGGGCAATCTGGAGCAACAGCAGCTCCCGCTCGAAAACATGGTCAGCAGCTACGAGGAGGGCATGCAACTGCTCAAACTCTGCCGCCAGCGCATCGAAACCGCCCGCCAGCGGGTCGAGCGCATCAACTCGCTGCTCGACGCCGGAGGCGAACCGACATTGGAGCCCTTCGAGCCCGCCGCCGAGGAGCCTGCCGCGCCACGCCCAGCAAAGAAAGCCCCAGCCCCACCGGCAGACGACGACGAAGACATCCGCCTGTTCTGACCGAATCCCTCATCCGTGGACACCGACCTGCCCGACATCCGTACCCCGGCCGACCTCAAAGCGCTGCCTCTGGAGAAGCTGCCCGCGCTGGCCGAAAAAATCCGCCAGACGCTCATCCAGACGCTCAGCGAGACCGGCGGCCACCTCGGCCCAAACCTCGGCGTCGTCGAGCTCACCCTGGCCCTGCACCGCGTGTTCGACACCCCGCAGGACAAGTTCGTCTTCGACGTCGCCCACCAGGGTTACGTGCACAAGATGCTCACCGACCGCTGGGACCGCATCCACACCATCCGCCAGTATGAGGGCCTCAACGGCTTCCTCCTGCGCAGCGAGAGCGCCCACGACTGCTACGGCGCGGGCCACGCCGGCACCGCCCTCTCCGCCGCCCTCGGCATGGCCGCGGCGCGCGATTTGAAAGGCACCGCCGAGCATGTCGTCTGCGTCGCCGGTGACGCCGCCTTCACCTGCGGCCCGGTGTTTGAGGCCCTCAACAACACCGCCGCCCACACCAAGCGCCTCATCGTCGTGCTCAACGACAACGAGTGGTCCATCGACAAAAACGTCGGCGCCATCGCCAAGTACTTCAACACCCTCGCCACCCATCCCGGCTACGCCGACCTGCACAAAAAGGCCGCGCAGTTCGTCGAGTTCGTGCTCGGCAAGGAGGCGCGCCGCTTCGCCGGCAAGGTCGAGGAAAGCGCCAAGGGCCTCCTGCTCCCCCAGGGCGGCCCCACCTCCACCCGCAGCATCTTCTTCGAGGAGTTCGGCTTCCGCTACTACGGCCCCATCGACGGCCATGACGTCCGCCTGCTGACCCAGACCTTCGAGTTCCTCAAAAACCAAAAAGAGCCCGTCATCCTCCACATCCTCACCGAAAAAGGCCGCGGCTACAAACCCGCCCTCGACGACCCCGGCAAATTCCACGGCCTCGGCAAGTACAACATCACCACCGGCGAGACCGCCGGCACCGCCACGCCCACCTACTCCCAGGTCTTCGCCCGCAGCGTCACCGACTTCGCCAAGGCCGACGAAAAAATCGTCGCCATCACCGCCGCCATGCCCGGCGGCACCGGCTTGTCCGTCTTCAAGAACGAGCTGCCCTCCCGCTACTACGATGTCGGCATCGCAGAGGAGCACGCCGCCCTCTTCGCCTGCGGCATGGCCACGCAAGGTCTGCGCCCCTTTCTGACCATCTACTCCACCTTCATGCAGCGCGCCTACGACATGATCATTCATGACATGGCCATCCAGTCGCTGCCCGTGCGCCTCTGCATGGACCGCGGCGGCCTCTCCGGCGACGACGGCCCCACCCACCACGGCCTCTTTGACATCGGCTACCTCCGCCCCGTGCCCGGCCTCGTGCACATGCAGCCAAAGGACGAGGACGAGTTCGTGGACATGCTCTGGACCATGGCCAATTACGACCAAGGCCCCATCGCCATCCGCTACCCGCGCGGCAACGGCCCCGGCGCCACCCCCAAACCCGAGCCCGTCCTGCTCGAGATCGGCAGGGCCGAAGTCGTCGCCGACGGCAGCGACGTCGCCCTCGTCGGCCTCGGCGCCATGTTCGAGATCGCCCAGCAGGCCAAGGCCGAACTGGAAAAGCACGGCCTCTCTGTCGCCCTCATCAACCCCCGCTGGATCAAGCCGCTCGACGCCGCCACCCTCGAAAACTTCGCCCGCAAGGTGAAGGTCGTCTGCACCCTGGAGGACCACGTCCTGCGCAACGGCTTCGGCTGCGGCGTCATCGAGCTGCTGGCCGACGCCGGTGTCACCACCCCCGTCGTGCGCATCGGCTGGCCGGACGCCTTCATCGAGCACGGCAGCGTGCCCGTCCTCCGCGCCAAGCACGGCCTCACCGTGGAAAACACCGTCGCCAAAGTGCTCAAAGCGCTCGGCCGCTGAGGCTCACGCCCCGGTCACTGAAACCGGAACGCAAACACCTCCGCCTCCGTCAGCACGAAGCGCAGCCGCACCGGCTTGCCCGCCAGCGCCGCCAAGTCCGGCTCGTCCTTCCACGTGATCGCCTGGTCCAGGCTGTCGCCGTAGAGCGTCACGCAGTCCTCCAGCGCGAAACCCGGCAGCACTCTGCCACCCGCATCCTGGATCTCCACGCGGATGCCGCCCGCCGCGCTCGTGCTGTGGTTCAGCCGCAGCTCCGCGCCCGCGAACACCAGCGGCTTGGTGACCAGCTCCCCCTCCGCGCTGCCCGCATGCGCCGCGATGAACCCGTCCGGCCGCAGCGTGTAGCGGTCCCCGCTGCGGTGGTAAATGGACAGCTCCTGCGGCCCGGTTTGCAGGATGTTCAGCGCCACGTAGTTCGCCCGGTTGCCCCAGCGCGCCGGGTCAAGGCCGGGGCGGATGAAGGCCTCCGTGAAGGTCCGCTCGTAGCGCTCCGTGCCCGCCCGCGTCGTCATGAACAGCACGTCCGTCACGTTGGCGTCCTTTTGATCGTAGGCCGGCGCGTTGCCGCGGCCCGGGATGAACCGCGTCGGCGTCGCCACATAGACGTGCGGAGCCCGCGTGTAGGGCGCGGTCATCGTCGTGTAAAGATGCTCCCCCGGCAGGTTCGGCGCCAGGTCCACCGGATCGCTCCACGTCTTGAAGTCCGGCGAAGTCGCCCGGCTCACGCTGCGCCGCCGGTCCTCCGTCCAGGTGCGGAAGTAGCAGACGTAGAGCTGCTCCGCCTCCGACCAAAAGCTCACGTTGGGCGAGTCAAACGCGTGCCTCCACTGCGGCCGGTAGCGGATCGCCTCCGCCTTCTGCGTCCACTTGATCCCGTCCGGCGACACAAACGCAAACAGCCCGTGCCCCGGCTCATCCAGCCCGCGTTTGTCCCCCGGCCCCGGGTAGCCCGCCAGCGCCTTGTAGCGCTCCGCCGCGTCCACCCCCGGCCGCGCATCCAGGAAGGGCATGAAGTTCGTGCAAAACGGCGGCAGCTTGGCCAGGATGACGTTGTTGTCCTTGCTGCCCGCCACCTCGTGCAGGCCCAGGTTGGGAAAGGACCACTCATGGCCGTCCCGGCTCTCCGCGTAGTGCACCATCTCCCCCGGATTGCCGCTGTGCGGCTCCCCCTGGTAAGCCGGATCGCTCCCCCGATACCACGCCCGGAACAGCTCCCCGTCTTGGATCACCGTCATCATGTGCCGCTCCGGCAGCGGCGACACCGGCCGCGGCGCCTTCACCGGCTGCTGCAGCCGCAGCTCCATCCCCGCCATCTTCTCGATCAAGAGATCATCGACAAACAGCTCCCGCCGCGACCCAATCTCCACCGCCTCCTCCGCCGCGCGCAACGGGGGCGCGGGCAGAGCAATCAGCAACAAAACACCGGGCAGGAAAAGGCGGCAGGCAGGCATAAGGAGGAAACCAACGCCGCCCGCGCCGCGTCTCATGCACCGGAGACAATCCACCCTCAGAGGCTTTCGGCGAGCGCCCCCCGACGAGGCCTCACAGATCTGACGGCTCCAGCCCGGTGTGCTTGGCGATGCGTGCCAGCATGCGCGGCCCGATCTCAGTGCCGTCATTGGAAGGAGAAAACAAAATCCGGGCAGCAAACAGGCACAACCCACTTTCCACCTTAGAACCAGACTGACCGGCGCGGAGGCCAGCACACGATGGACGTTATGAGATCAGAGCGGTCACCAGGCCGCTTGAGCGCTCGAGCCGAGAGTGTGAGAACCGGGCCGCGGTGAACAAAGATAATGCGTTAACCAGTTGTCCTTCGCTTCGCTCACGACCTGCGGACAGGCTCCGCTGCGCTGCGCATTAGAGATGCCGCTCATCGCGGCAAAGCAGTCGCGAATGTCAGCATAACCACCGATGTGAACGAGCGTCACCCTGGCCGGTCAGTCTGCTTCTGAGGTGAGAAAAACCAGTAAACGGAAAAGGTCATGAAAATGATCACGGACGCACTTTTCCCCTTGCCAAATCCGGAGCCATATCAACGTTCAAGGTGAGGCACGGAGCGCAGCGGAGTTGCCTCCACCGCCTTGTTTGCCTTGTGTGTGATTTAGAAGAGGTCGGAGTGAGTCCCAGTTCTGCCCAGAACCAATTCATCCGGTAAAATTTTGTAGATCAGTAGCCAATCTGGTTCAAGGTGGCAGTCGCGCCAGCCGATCCAATTACCTGTGAGCGGATGATCGCGATTCTTCGGAGGAAGTGGTTCGCTCGCGAGTAGCAGCTCAATTACCTCTTTGAGCTTTTGGAGATCCTTGCCGCGCTTTGTCTGCTTCTTGAGATCCCTCTTGAATTGGGACGTTTGCGTGATGGTCATGTGTCCCAAGAGTCATAAAGGTCGCTCAGACCAGAAAAATGTTCCAAATCCTCGCCACGGTCTGCACGAGAAAGCGCTTCGGCGGTGATCTGATTGGGGACTCGAAGCTCCAGAGGGAACTCTCCCCGCATGGCGATCTGTCGATAAAAGAGCCTAATGGCTTCAGTCGGGGTCAACCCTAGCGAATCCAAAATACGTTCCGTGGCCTCCTTGGTGGAAGGGTCGATGCGTGCGTGAATGACTGCCGAATGTGCCATGCGGAGACTGTATCACGGATGCGACACGGCGCAAGCGCGATTTTAGGCGAACGATTAAGCGATGGCAACCCCACTAGCGGGGGCCAACGTCGATCGCGGGGTTGAGGTTGAAGTTAGGTAAAGCATCAAAAAACAGAAGGGCTAGTGGGGGTTGTCCATCCGCGCCTTGTTAGACGCGAGTTGGTATTTCATGAATGAAGCGACGAAAGTCTTTGGGGTAGTGTCCTACTCGAAGCAAATCGAGGAGTTCGCAACGCAGCGAATGAATACGATCCTCCGCACCCCGGTTGCGCTCGCGAATGTGTGGCGGAGCTACACAGTCTTCAGGTGGCGTCGGACGGGATTGGCTAATCGCCTCGACGAGTTCCACCCGATCTCCCTCATAGCCTACAGTCCAGAATGCAAAACGGTCGCGAACGGTAAGCCTGTGCATCATCGCGACGCCATCTCGGATGCCCTCAATAATTGTGTTAACCGTGGTTCCCATCTCTGCGGCGAAAGGAGCCAGAGCTGCTTGAATGTCGGTCGCGTGTCGTAGCAGCAAAACCAACAGGCTAAGGGATTGGATGCGGAAAACAACCGGGTCTTCACTATCGATAGTGTGGGCTAAGTCCATCCGGTTGCAAAGACGCACAAAGTCCGAGTAATCCACGATCCAAGTGTGGTCGATGAACAGCTCTGAGGAGCTATTTGGAAGTTGGCATAAATTCCAGCAGTTGGTCCACCGGGGAACCGCCTCACCATTAAAGTACAGCGTCCACGGCCAATCTAAATCGTGGTCATGCCAATCGGGATCGTGCTCAGTCAGCATGGAACGTGTGCAGTGCGTCTAACGGTGAGCTGAGCCACAGCCGCCGACAGGGACCGTCGAGCGCACGGCGCGCGCCCGAACCATCGGGAGCGCAGAACGAACTCGCGTGGCGGCTGTTGGCTCCAGCGCATTGTTAGACCACATCATGCTGTCTGTCTCTCTGTTGCCCATGCTAAGAAAATCCGCAGAATCTCCTCAAGCATGAACGGTCCGCCGTGTCCCTCAAACCTCCCGTCTTTGACTCGACAGTGAATCCATTCTGTCTCGTGCTCCAGACGCCGAACCTCTGGAAACGGCTGCTCGGCGAGTGAAGTGCGCACAAGATTGATGATCACGCGCCATCCCGGATTGTCGATCGTCCCAATCTCCACACCGTAACTGTGCTCCCAATCGCCATCGCATTGCGAGCCATACCATCTCTGTAACTCTTGAAGTGTGTCCATGTCACGACGCGTCGAGTGGTCTAACGTTCAAGGTGAGGCACGGAGCGCAGCGGAGTTGCCTCCACCGCCTTGTTCGGCTTGTTGGTGGTAGGGGTTCATGAGTGAAATATGGAACGAATACGCTGAAATAGAAGGAAGAAAAGCGGGCCGCTCTGGACGGCCCACCAATAAATGCCGAGTGGAATCAAGTGCGCCAGGAAGAGGACTCCAAAGCCGATGGACGCATTCTGAAGCGTCGGACGGGAGCCTGACGCCGAGATCGCTCCTACAATGAGGAGGCAAAGAAGGGCAAGGCTGGCGACACTGAGGGGAATCTGTGCGAAAATCGGAAATCGGTGACGGCGGGCAAGCCCTTCGGCAAGTGCTGTGGAAGGGAGCAAGAGGATAAGACTGGCAGCGGTGCCTGCTACAAAAAAGAAAAGGAGTCCTGCAGGATATGCCAGAGGACCGCCAAGGCCGTTGCCGGTGAATACCGCCCAGAGTAGAAGAATGATGTAAGTTATCGTCCAAATCAGACATGCGCCTGCAACGGTGACGATCGAGCCAAGCAAATGTCTGGCGCAAAAGCTACCGATGCGTCCTGCTGTCTGAATGGCGTGGTTCTTGTTCATTCTTTTGCCGAACGTCTAAGGTGAGGCACGGAGCGCAGCGGAGTTGCCTCCACCGCCTTGTTCGCCTTATTTTGGTGATAGTGTTACGGAGTCGCCAATGCGGTCAAGTGACAGGCTTCGGATGCTAGACAAAAACCTGTCTAGTGAAGCCGGTTCAAATGGAAACGAAAATTCTGCTTCACCTGTCCCGAATCGCACCGGATCGTCCATAAATCTCAATCTGAGGGAGCATCGTCCAGATCCATCCATGCAGGAAAAGTGTGCTTCAACGCCTCCTCCTACAAATCCAGAATCAAAATGTCCGAACATGTAATGACGACAATCGTTCACTGAAATGGGAAAGCCTTCAATTGCATCTGCGAAATTCGCGAGTTCATCTCGGCCAGCATAAATGCGAGCGGATCCAGCAAATCGGCTGCTTCGTGCGCTGATCTCAAGGCCAAGATAATCTTCATCAGGATCGGCAATAATTATCGTGAGGCCGGGGAGCATTGCTTTCTCTTGGGCGAACGTAGAGGTGTGGCACCGGCTACCGGGAGCGCCACTCCGCAACAGGGCTAAGGGTTGTAGTAACGAGGGTCATTTCGACTCGGGGCGGGTAGCCGGTTGTCCACCACCGTCTTGTTCGCTTTCTTGTTATTCTGGCCAGCCAGCCTCCCTTTCCATTTCCTCGATCATGCGTTGGCGGAGCTCCGCTGATTCAGGGGAGACCCCTTTCTTCAGCTTTGCAATCTGCTCTCGAACGGCATGGCGTTCAGCAGTTGCGTCTTTTCTGAGTTGGTAGGCTCGTTCAATGGAGGCGGCACGGCGGGCAATCTCGATTGGATCATCGACCTCTCGCATCACCTCTTCCCAATGATCTCTTGTCCTTCGGAAATTGAACGGCGAATAGGGATTGTTGTGATTCTGCACGATCCAGACAGCAATCTTTGTCCATTCATTCATCGGACGCCGTTGCAACGCGTTGAATGCCCAAATTACCAGCGATGTAGAACCAGGGTATGGTGACAGGCGTGCATCTTCACATCGGACGAGCCCTTTGACGTAGTTGAAAGCCTCTGGAAATGGGAGGTCAATTAGAAAGTCGAATCTGTCATAGCGGGACTCGCCAAGGCTTCGAAAATACTCACGAGGAATGCTGCGAGCAAGGTTCAGTGCCGCATCCTCGTCCGAATCGAAGCACGCACCGACATCGATCAGAATCTTTTCATGCTGGGTCATCTTTAAAGCGAACGTTGTTTAGACACACTAATGTATAGGCGAATGGCATTCGTCCACGTTTTTGTGAAGATGAGTTCGTTCGATGCTCACGGCTCTGGGTCCGGTTCTTCCTCCTCCTGGGCGGGGTGGTCTTCGAGGAGGTGCTGCTGCATGTAGAGGGGGAGTTTTTCGTGCTGGAGGGCGCGCGCACGCCGCGCTTCACTTCGTCCGTGCCGGCGCATTCGGAGAGGGTGGCGAGGGCGGCAGCGATGTGGTCATCCAGGACGCCGGCGGGGTTGTTGAGGATCATCAGCTCGAGAGGTGGCTGGTGCGTGCGTGGGGCGGGCTGTAGCCGGGGGTCTGTGACCCCGGGGGGGGATGGCCGGCCCCATGGAGGCCGGCTACAGTGCGGTGGCGTTTCAATCTTGCGGGGCTTGGTGATTGCCGCTAGAAAGGGCGGCTTATGAGAAAAAAGCCCGCCGATGTGCGCCAGCTTGCCGCCCAGACTGTTCTGCACGTGCGCAGCGGGCGGGGCACCTCGCGCAAGGCGCTGGCGGATTTGCTGGACCTGTCGCCGTCCACCTCGGGCTTGTATGTGGATCAAATGATCGCGGCGGGGTTTCTGCGCGAGTCGGGGCTGGAGCAGGGGCCGATGGGCCGGCCGAAACGGCGGCTGGAGGCGATCCCGGACGCGGGCTGGTTTGCGGGGGTGGAGTTCAATGCGGAGCGGGTGCAGGCGGTGCGGCTGGACTTTGCGGGCGGTGTGACGAACGCGGTCGAACGACGTTTGAGCGCGGGCATGCTGACCCGGGATGTGGTGGAGGAGATCCATCACGCGGTGCGTTTTTTGACGGGCGCGGGCGGCACGCTGCTGGGTGTGGGCGCGGGTGTGCCGGGTGTGGTGGATTCCGCGGCGGGGGTGGCGCGGCAGTATGATTTCATTCGCGACTGGAAAGAGGTGCCGCTGGCGGACTGCATCCGGCAGCGCTTCGATGTTCCCGTGGTGCTGGAGAACAACCTGCGCTGCATCGCGCTGGCGGAGCGCTGGTTTGGCGGCGGGCTGGGCTTGCGGGATTACGTGATTTTGGGGCCGCGGAGTGGCTTTGGCGTGGCGATCGTGCAGCAGGGGAGGCTTTTCAGCGGGGCGTCGCATGCGGCGGGGGAGGTGGGCAACTGGCCCTGGCCGCTGCCGGGCGGGCCGGGTCATCTGCACGATGCGCTGTCCTCGCCGGCGGTGTGGCGGCGCTTGGCGGGCGCGTCCGATGGCGTGCCTGAATCCGGGGATTTGCGCGCGGCTTTGGCGGTGTTTGCGTCTTCGGAAGACGCAGCGTTGACGGCGGTGCGCGACGATTTTGCCAACGTCATCGGCTGCCTGCATCTGTTGCTCGACAGCGAGGCCTATTTTTTGCACGGGCCGTTGTGCGAGCTGGGGCAGCCGTTCTGGAGCTCGGTGTCGGCGCGGGTGGCGGAGCTGATGCCACGCCTGCTGGCCAAACGGCCGCCGCAGGTGAGCTGCTCCGATCTGCAGGACGATGCGGGCGCGCTTGGCGCGGGCAGTTTAGCGATGGAATGCTGGCTGCCGCTGGCGGCTTGATGCCTTCCGGTTTGATTCCAGCCGCGCTGAACTCAATTTTTCTCTGGCATGACGGGCCGGCAGCCTTCAGCATCCGGCCATGCTTTTCCTTGCCTCAACCTGGACCGACCGCTGGCCGTTCGTGGTGCTGCTGGTCAGTGTGCTGTTCATCATCGTTGCGATCAGCAAGCTGCGCCTGCATGCCTTTCTGGCTTTGACGCTGGCGGCGCTGCTGGCCGGGGTGCTGGCGGTGCTGCATCCCGCGGCCACCATTGATCCCGTCACGGGCGAGCCGGTGATCCGCTCGCTTGCGGACGTGGTGGCCTTGGTGATGGCGGGCTTCGGGAAAACCGCCGGCGGGGTGGCGGTTTCCATTGGTCTCGCCTCGATCATCGGCATGGCGATGATGGAGAGCGGCGCGGCGGACAAGGTGGTGCGGCGCTTTTTGAACCTGTTTGGCGAGCGCAACGCGGGGTTCGCGCTGCTGGTGAGCACCTACATCCTGTCGGTGCCGATTTTCTTCGACACCATGTTCATGCTGATGGCGCCGCTGGCCAAGGCGTTGCGGCTGCGCACCGGCAAGGACTACCTGCTCTACGTGCTTTGTGTCTGTTGCGGCGGCGTCATCACGCACTCGCTGACCGTGCCGCATCCGGGGCCGATCGCGATGGTGGAGAATCTGAAGGTGGATGTTGGCGGGTCGATCCTCTCGGGTTTTGCGGCGGGCATTTTGCCGGCATTGGCGGGTTACGCCATCGCCTCGTGGATGAACCGGCGCTGGACGATGCCGCTGCGCGAGACGCCCGGCGCCAGCCTGCGGGAATTGGAGAGCGTGGTGGAGCGGCGCGATGACGAACTGCCCAGCTTCTTCTGGTCGATGGTGCCCATCGTGCTGCCCATCGCGCTCATCAGCCTGTCGTCGTTGTTGAAGGTGCTGGCGCCCGCTGGCGATCCGGCTGCGCTTGGCGGCTGGGCGGCCAGCGAATCGTTTCCCGCCGTGCGCAACGCGGTGGATTTCATCGGCGACAAAAACATCGCGCTGTTCATCGGCACCTTCATCGCGCTTGGCATCCTGGTGCGGCAGAAGGGCCTGGGCCGCGAGCAGGTGGAGGGCAAGATCGCGCCGGCGCTGGAGACCGCCGGGATCATCATTCTCATCACCTCGGCGGGTGGCGCGTTTGGCGCGATGATCAAAAACGCGGGCGTGGGCAGTGCGGTGGAAAAGCTCGCGTCCAGCATGGGCATGAGCCTGATTTTGGTGTCCTATTTGCTGGCGCTCATCCTGCGCATCGCCCAGGGCTCGGCGACGGTGGCGATGCTGACGGCCTCGGCCATCGTTTATCCGATCATGCAGACGAGCACGCTGCCGCATCATCCCATGTACATTTATCTGGCCATCGGCTTCGCCGCCTTCTCCGCGTCCTGGATGAATGACAGCGGTTTCTGGGTAGTGTCGCGTCTCAGCGGCCTGACCGAAAAGGAAACGCTGAAGTCGTTCAGCGTCATGCTCACGCTGGTGTCGGCGGTCGGTTTGGGATTGACGCTGGTGGCCGCGCGTTTGATGCCCTTTCAATGAAGCGAATTGCGGCAGCCATTCTGATCGCGCTGGCTTCCGCCGCTGCGAAGGAAGCCGGTCCCTACGCGCCGGAAGCGGACGCCAAGCCCGCGCATGCCGCCGCGCTGGCTCAGGCCAAGGCGGAGGGTCGTCATGTGTGGGTGCAGATTGGCGAGACTTCCTGCCCGGTTTGCGAGCGCTTGCATTGGTTCATTCAAGCGCACCCGGAAACCTCGGAGCCGTTGCAGCGCGATTTTATCAGCCTGCATCCCGCGATCAGCCGGCAGAACATCCCGCTGTTCCGGCAGTGGGGAAGCCCCCAGCTTGAGCACGGGGTGCCGGTCATCCTGATCCTCGACGCCGAAGGTCAAATGCTCACGCTCAGTCCGGTCAAGGCCTTCGCGGCGGAGACCGGCGAGTTCTCGGTGGAAAAGATGGCGGAGTTCATGCGGCAGTGGTCGCCGCAGGTGGTGAAAACACGGGCCGCTGCCGAATCGAAGTGAGGCGCTGATTCGGTGCTGGCAGACGTAGCCACCCTGTCGTCTTGTTGCCGTCCATGCCGCCTGTCCTCGTCGTTTCCCAACTCGCCAAAACCTATGCCGAACGCCCGATCCTGCGCGGAGTGTCGTTCCAACTGGCGGCGGGGGAGCGCGCGGCATTGCTGGGGCCTTCCGGCAGCGGCAAAACGACACTGCTGAACTGCGTCGGCGGCGTCGACCGGGCAGACAGCGGCGAGGTGATGGTGGGGGGAGAGAGACTGCATGGCCTCGATGCTGACGGGCTCGCCCGCCTGCGGCGCGCGCGCATCGGCACGGTGTTTCAATTTTTTCACCTGCTGCCCACGCTCACCGCGGCGGAAAATGTGGAGTTGCCGCTGCAATTGCTCGGCGTTGGTGCCGCGGAGCGTGAGAGCCGTGTGCGCCATCTGCTGGAGCGTGTTAGCGTGGCGCATCGCGCCGCGGCGCTGCCTGCGGAGCTCTCCGGCGGGGAGATGCAGCGGGTGGCGATCGCGCGGGCGGTGGTGCATCGGCCGGTCCTGCTGCTGGCCGATGAACCGACGGGCAACCTCGATTCTCACACCGGCGCGGAGGTGCTGGATTTGCTGGCCGAGGTCGTGCGCGAAACTCTGGCGGCGTTGCTGATGGTCACGCACAGCGAGGCGGCGGCGGCTCGCTGCGAACGCGTGCTGCGCCTGCTGGACGGGGAATTGCTGGAGACATGACCATCACGCGGCTCATCCTGCGCAGGTGCGCTTTGCGGCACTGGCGGCTGGCGTGGCGGCAGCAGGCGGCGCTGCTGCTCATCCTGGCACTGGGTTCCGGTGTTTATCTGGCGATGCGGCTGGCGAATCGCGCGGCGCTGGCGGGTTTTGAGCAGTTCACCAGCGGCATCACACGGCAGGCGGATTTTACGGTCACGGGCACGACGGGACCACTGACTGAAAACTGGCTGCAGGAAATGCGCGACGCGCTGGCGGAGCGCCCGGTGCACTTGCTGCCGGTGGTGGAAGAAACGGTGACGCCGCTGGCGGCAGGGCGGGCGGGCGAAATCGGCTCAAGACCGACGTGGCGCCTCCTTGGCGTGGATTTCGTGAGCCTGCTCAACCTGGGCGACGAGGCTCCCGCCGGCCTGCGCGGAGGCGTGCGGAGCGGGCAAGGGGTGTGGGTGAGCGAGAAGATGGGCAGGGCCACGGGGGAGGAAATCCGCGTGGTGCTGCACGAACGCGTGATCGCGCTTCAGGTGGCTGGCGTGGTGGCGGAGCAGCCCGGTGTGCCCGCCTTGCCTGCAACGATGCTGCTGATGGATCTGCCGGACGCGCAGGCACTCATGCAAAAGGAAGGGAAAGCCGATCGTGTGGAGGTTCTGGCGCCGCGTGGCGAGTCCTTTCCCGATCTGCTTGAAGAGACGGGTGCGCGGTTGCGGCAGGTGGCGGCGCAGCGCTGGCAGGTGAGGGCTGCGGAGGACCATCGCGCGCTGGCCGGCACCATGACCGGGGCATTCCGGCTCAACCTGACCATCCTTTCGCTGCTGGCGTTGTTTGTGGGCGGCCACCTGATTTTTCAGGCGTTGGACGGCGTGGTGATCCGCCGGCGGGAGGAGATCGGCGTGTTGAAATCGCTGGGGGTGACGGATGCGGAAGTCCAGCGCGCATTTCTGCTTGAGGCGCTGTTGCTCGGCATCGTTGGCGGCGTGCTGGGCGTGCTGCTGGGCTGGCTGGGCGCGCAGGCGGCGGTGGGTGGGGTGAGCAGGACGGTGAACGCGCTCTACGGTGCCTCCAGTGTGCAAGGGGCACCGCTGCACGCGGGTGAGGCCGCACTGTGCCTGGGCATCGCCATCGTGAGCAGCCTGCTCGCCGCGTGGTGGCCGGCGCGGGAGGCGGCGCGCACGCCACCGGTGCATCTGCTGGGGAGAAAAGAAGCCTTGTTCGGCGGTGGGCGCTGGTGGCGCGCGGAGTGGCTGGGCTGGGCGCTGATGCTGGTGGCGGCGATTCTTGCGCAAGGAGGCGCGTGGCGGCTGGAAGGTGGTGTGCGACTGCCGTTGGCCAGTTATGCGGCGGCGTTGTTGTGGCTGCTGGGCAGCGGTTTGGCTGCGGGCGGGCTGCTGCCGCGTCTGGCTCGGTGCAAGGCGCAGGCGCCGACGCGCCGGCTGGCGTGGAGCCAGTTGCGCCGGCCCACGGTGCGGCACCGGTTTGCCGTGGCGGCGCTGGCCAGCGCGGTGGCGATGACGGCGGGCATGGCGATCATGGTATCGAGTTTTGATGCCACGATGCGCGGCTGGATCGAGCGCACCATGAAGGCGGATTTGCATGTCGCCAGCGCCGGCGCGCAAAGTGCGGGCAGCACGCACCAAATCAGCCCGCAAACCGTGGCGGAGTTGCGCGCGCTGCCCGCGGTGGTGGAGGTCGCTGTGCTGCGGGCGCGGGCCATCACGCTGAAGGGCGCGCCGACGATGGTGCTCGGTGTGGACGGCGCCTTCACCCGGCGGCATGAGATGCATGCCTGGGTCGCGCGGCCTGCGGCGGAGGCGTGGTGGCAAAATGGCGGCGCCCTCATCAACGAGAGCTTTGCCGAGCGTTTCGAAACGAAGGTGGGCGACGCGCTGGATCTGCCTGGAGGGCATCGGGTGCGGGTGACGGGCATTTACGCGGACTATGGCAATGAGCGCGGTTCTGTGGCGATCCCGGAGGAAACCTTCCGCGCGTGGTTCGAAGGGGAGATGGCCTGGCGCGTGGCCCTGATGCTGAAGCCGGGCGCGGATGCGGAGGCGGTGGCAAAAGGCATCGCAGGCAGACATCCGGGCCTGGCGGTGTTCACCAACGCGCATTTGCGGCGCGAGGCGCTGCGCATCTTTCGCCAGACTTTCTCGGTGACGTATGCGCTGGAGGTGATCGGCGTGGTGGTGGCGGTGGCGGGCCTGGGGCTGGCGCTGGCCAGTTTGCTGCTGGAGCGCCGGGCGGATTTGAGCACGCTGCGTGCGCTGGGCATGACGGGGCGCCAGATCGCGGGGGCCAGCGCGTGGGAGGGCGCGGGCGTGGCGCTGGCCGGTGCGGCGATGGGGCTGCTTTCCGGCGGCTGGCTGGGCTGGCTGCTCATCCATCGCGTGAACAAGCAGTGCTTTGGCTGGACGCTGGGTTTGGCGATGCCCTGGGGGCAGATGCTCGTGCTTTTCGCCGCCGTGGTGGGCGTGGGCGCGCTGGTGGCGGCGTTGGTGGGGCGCTGGGCGGCGAGCATGCGATGGGAGGAGCAAGAATGAAATCGGAGCGCCGAGGGCAGAGGGGAAAGTGCTGGCTCGCCGTGGCAGCGCTGCTGCAGGCGGGCGGCGCTCTGGCGCAGACCACGCCGGACGGTTTCGCGATTCCGCAGCCGGGCCGTGGGTTTGAGTTTCCGCGCGATCACGGCAGCCATCCGGAGTTCCGCACCGAGTGGTGGTATCTCACCGGTCACCTCGATGGCGAAAATGGAAAGCGCTTTGGCTTCCAAGTGACCTTTTTCCGTCAGGCGGCGCGCGAGGCGGCGGGTGGCAAGGTCGCGCACCTGCATCTGGCGCATGCGGCTTTGTTGGATGCGAACAGCGGGGCTTTTCGGCATGAAGAACGGCTCCAACGACAAGGCTGGGATGCGTTTTCCTCGGCCACGACGCTTGATGTGCGCAACGCCAACTGGTCGTTGAAACTCGATGAGGCCACGGACCGCTTTCAGGTAACGGCGACGGTGCGCGCGGAGGCATTTCTGCGGCTCGAGTTGGAAGCGGTGAAGCCGGTGGTGACCTTCGGCGAGGAGGGTGTGTCGCGCAAAGGCGCGGCGGCGAGCGCGGCGAGCCATTACCTGACTTTTCCGCGGCTGCGGGCGGCTGGTGTGGTGTGGTTCGGCGCCCGGGAGCACCGCGTGACCGGCACTGCGTGGATGGACCACGAGTTCAGCAGCTCGCAACTCGATGAAGGGCAGGCCGGCTGGGACTGGGCGGCCATCCAACTCCACGATGGCCGCGAGGTGATGGTGTATCGCATGCGTCGCGTTGACGGCGGGACGGACACGGCTTCGACCCTGACTTGGATCGAAAAAGACGGCGCGCTGAGAAAGGCCTCCTTCGACTGGAAAGCGCTCGCGACCTGGAAGAGCCCGCACAGTGGCGCGGTCTATCCGAACCGCGTGCGCATCGAGAGCGGGGCTCACGTCTTTGAACTGCGTCCGCTCGCGCAAGATCAGGAGCAAGGCGGGGCGATTACCGGCCTGCCGTATTGGGAGGGCGCCTGCGATGTGCACGACGCCAAGGGGGCGGTCATCGGCCGTGCTTTTCTGGAGCTGGCCGGTTATGCGGGCGATCTGCGCCGCCACCTGGGAGGCGGCCAGTCGAAACCGGAGTAAGGATCGGATTGGAGAGGCAATTGCAAAACTTCACCTGGGAGGGTGAAAAGGGTCTGGTTGGAGAAAAGCAGGTGAGGTGAGCAGAGACGCGGGTAATGGGTTGGTGCGACCCGAAACCATGACCTTGCAACTGCTCACCACCAGCGCGCAAACGCGGACGGCCACGCAGGGGCGAGGCCCCCCCGCCGAGTCAACTCCGACCTCAAAGACAACCACGGAGGGCGCAGTGTGAGAGTGCGGGGAGCGGCCAAAGTCATGACGCACCTCATGTTTGGAGTGCTGGTCATGAGCGCCGAAGCCTTGCTACGACTGATCTGAGATCCGAGCCACACTGACAAAGCGCACAAAAGTAAAAAACGAGCCGAGCCAAGGGCGGTCATCGGAGTCCACGCCCATGCTCAGCGATAAAAGGAAACCAACCAACCTCAGACGGTCTTTCCGCCTAAGCTATATACCGTGATCCACCTCCTCGCGAACACTTCAGCCCCAGATCGACCATCTTGACCCCTCCTCAGCGAGGTTTTGCAATCACCTCGGTTTTCAAACAGCTTCTTCCACTGCCCGCAACCGCTTCCGCTTACCAGTCTGCTTGAACCACCGCAGTGCCCGTCCGGGCCGCCGCGGCATCGAGGGGTTTGCCGGACAGATACCGGATTGGCGGTCCCGAGGGGACGCCGATGACGGCGGACAGGTTTTGCAAATCGCCTGAGTGGATGGCCGCGGTCCAGCGTCCGTTGCGGTCGGTGCGCACGGTGGTCACCGTCGGCTTGCGGGCGGCGTCCTCGTTCATTTGCAGGTAAACCCGGCTGTTGGCCAGGGGATTGCCCGCCGCATCCACCGCCGTGCCGCCGACGGTGACCGCCGGGGCCATCGAAAGCGCCGCGGTTTGCGGCATTTCACCCACCGGGTAGCGCAAGGTCGCGCTCGCCATGCCACTGAACTCGGCCCGCAGCGACAGGGCGGTGCGGTCCAGGTCCACGCCGACCGGGATGGTCGCCCAGCCGGAGGCGTCCGTGGCAAAGGGGCGGTTGGGCAGATCGAAGGAAAAATTCCGTCCGTCGGCCCAGACCTGGGCATTCGCAGCGGGCTGGCCATTGGGTTGGAGCACCTGCACCCGGACAAATTCCCCCGTCGTCAATCCGGGTCCCCAGCCGTATTTTTCCACCAGATCCAGGGTCCCCGCGTCCCATTCCCAGTTCAGGGTGGTTTCATAAATGTCGCCGCCGTAGGCCATGTTCATGACCTCGCCCTCGCCGTAGGCAAAGCAGCGCAGCAGCGGCACCACATCGCCCCACTCCCGGCGCTGGACCTCCTTGATCTCCGCGAACGTGCGGCCGTCGCGAAACACCACGTTGCTGAACTCGTAGCCGTAGGACGGCTTGGCCAGGCCGGGGTCCGGATGATCCAGATCGGCCCGGTCAACGGCCTCCCGCTGCTGCTTTTTGCGGGGCGAATAAAGCACCTCCGCCGCGACAAACTCCGGCACCAACTGGGTCAGGTACTCCGGGTAATGGCCGTGTTTGGCCAGGTAGGCCAAAATGCCGGCGCGAAGCTGCGTCATGTGCTCGCGGTCGATGGCTTTGTGCCGCTCCTTCTCCGCCGCGGCCTCCTCCTCGGGAGTCAAGGGCGTGACCACCGGCGGCGCGGCCGGTTCCCCGGGAACTGCCGCCATGTCCAATGCTTCCAGAGCCGCCTGTTCAGCCAGTGTCGGCGGCTCCGCCTGAACCACCAGCCGGCTTTTCTCCGCCCTCCCGCCCTGTCCCCAGAACACGACACCCACCAAAAGCGAAATAGCCAGAACCAGGACAAAGCGCCAACGCATGAGCAGGGAAATACCAAAAAACGGCTGCCCACTCAACCACAATCACCGATGACCTATGAAGTCTTTCGAGCGGAGCCGCTCGCCGCGCTGACAGCGCGCAAGCGCTTGCCGAGGCCCGCTTCCCGCTTACCCTGGGCGCGTGATCCAGATCGTCTTCAACGAAATCAGCGCCGCCGAGCTCTCCAAGCTGCCCACGCAGGAGCAGTTCCAACTGCTCGAAGCCCTCAACATCTCCAAGGACGATTTCGTCGAGGGCGCGCTGGAGAAGCGCTTTGGCGTGCTTGATCGCAAAGGGGAAAAACTCTACCGCTGCCGTGCCGGCGATTACCGCATCTACTTCGCGGTGGAGGACGGCAACGTGCGCATCCACCGCGTGCTGCATTCCCACTCGCTCCAGGATTTCCTCTTCCGCAGCAACCTGCCCGGCGGCGGCGAAGACGAGCAACTGGCGCAATCGAAGCACTTCTGGAAGCTCATCGACGAGGGCGCGCGCACGTTGAAAGCCATCTGACCGCCATGCCCGCCCCCCTCACTTTGGAGGCGCTGCTGGCGGACGAGACGCTGCGCCGCCGCGAGTTCCCCGTCATCGCCGACAACCTGTTTCTGGCGCACGCCGGTGTCACCATCCTGCCGCGCCGTGTGACCGCGGCGATGCAGGAGCACGCCGAGCAGTCCTGCCTGCGCATGCAGGAGTTTCCCGAGGCCTGGCGCGCGGTGGAGCAGACCCGAGTCATCGCCGCCCGCCTGATCGGCGCCAAGGCCAGCGAGATTTCCCTGCTTGGCCCCACCTCGCTCGGTCTGAGCCTGGTCGCCGCCGGGCTCGACTGGCAGCCGGGCGACGAAGTGGTGTGCTACCTCGATGACTATCCGGCCAACGTTTACCCCTGGACCGATCTGGAGCGCAAAGGCGTCACCGTGCGCCTGCTCAAACCGGAGCAGCCAGGGGCGCTGACCCCGGAGCTGGTGGAGGCGGCGCTCACTCCGAAGACGCGGCTGGTGGCTCTGGCCTCCTGCCATTTCCTCAGCGGCTGGCGGCTGGACATCGACGGCATCGGCCGTCTGCTGTGCACGCGCGGCGTGCTGTTTTGCCTGGATGCCATTCAAACCGTGGGCGCGTTTCCGACCACGGTGGAGCATGTCGATTTCCTTTCCGCCGACTCCCACAAGTGGATGCTCGGACCGATGAGCGCCGGCATTTTTTATGTGCGGGAGGAGCTGCAGGAGCAACTGCGCCCAGCCCTGCTCGGCTCCTGGAACGTGCGCTCGCCGCGCTTCATCGCGCAGGAGCGGATCGCCTTCGAGCCGGGCGGGCGGCGCTACGAGCCGGGGGTGCTCAACGTCAACGGCATCCTCGGCATGAAGGCCGGGCTGGAGCTGATTTTGGAAGTCGGTGTTGATGTCATCGCCGCGCAGTTGCTGCGGCTCAAAACGCGGCTCATTGAGCGCCTCACGCCGCTGGGCTTCCGCCATCTCGGGCCGGCCGGCGGACCCAACGCCTCCGGCATCACCAGCTTCTGGCGCGAGCCGGGCCACGGCCTGGACCTGCCGGAGCTGTTCGAACGCCTGACCGCGCAGCGCATCCACCCCAGCCTGCGCCACGACCGCGGCGGCCGCGCGCTGCTGCGCTTCAGCCCGCATTTCTACAACACCGAGGCCGAGATGGCCCGGGTAGCGGACGTCATCGCGGCGGCGGGTTAAACGAGCATCCGTCATGCCGCATCACGAGGCACCGCATCCGCCGCGTCTGGCCAGTCCCTCGGGCGGACTGCCCTCCGCCGTGACCTGGGCGCAACTGCTGCTGGCGGACCGTTTGCGACCCGGTGACCTCGTGGTCGATGCCACCGCTGGCAATGGCCACGACGCCCTGTTTTTGTGCCGCCAAGTGCTGCCGGGCGGGCATGTCTTTGCCTTTGACCTGCAAGCCGCCGCCGTGGCCAGCAGTCGCGCGCGACTGCTGGAAAACAACGTGTCAGAAACCGATTTCACCCTGCTGCACGCCGGCCACGAGACCCTGTCCAAACACCTGCCGGAGCGTCATTGCGGCCGCTTGGCGGCGGTGATGTTCAACCTCGGCTACCTGCCCGGCTCCGACAAATCCCTTATCACCCGCACGCCGACCACACTGGCGGCAGTGGCGCAGGCGCTGGACTGGCTGCGGCCCGGCGGGCTGATGACCGTGGTGGTGTATCCCGGCCACGCGGGCGGCGCCGAGGAGGCGCGTGAAATCGCTGCCTGGGCCGCCCGTCTCGACCCCCGCCAGTGCGAGGTGCAGCACCTGCGCCCCGTCAACCGCAGCGCCGCACCGCCGGAGTGCTGGGTGTTTTGGCGCGCGCTCAACGCGGGTTGAAAACCCTCACCGCAAGTCACCCGCCACCTTTTCCAGTTCGGTATCGATGCGCTCCCGCAACTGCGTGTTCCAGTCCGGCTCACCTCGTCCACGACGATTGCAAACGGCGGTGTAATTGATGCCGTCCGGACGCTGCGCGCAGATGGCGGTGACACCGGCGTGGCTGCCGTTGAAGGCGTAACTGTAGCGGCGGCCGTCGTTTTGGCGCGGCTCGCCGCTGATCCAGTAAGCCTCCAAAAAGCGGCAGTAATCGGCGGCTGAGGAAGCCAGCACGCCCGCGCCGTCGTGGGCCTCGGTGCGGAAAGGCAGCGGCACGGTCTTGCGGTCAAACTCAGGGTGGTAGCAGTACCAGATTTCGCCCGCCTGGCGCTCGCGCGCGTCGGAGCTGCTGAGGCTGAAGCTGGGCGCGTTGGCGGTCTTCGCCACGGTGGCCTGCACGTAATCGATGAAACTCTGGCCGCTGCGTTTTTCAATCACCCGGGCGAGCAGGATGTAGCCGTAGTTGCAATAGGCGTCGCGTTCGCCGGGATCAAAGTCGAACTTTCTCGTCAGACCGAAACGGGTGACATGCGCCGTGGTCATCTCTTCCGGCTTGATCTTGAAGTGCTTGCAGATCGCATCGGTGTCAAAGGTGAAGTCGCCCGAGACATCGCGGTCCCAGCCGCCCTGGTGATCGAGCAGGTGCTGAATGGTCACCCGCTGCCAGCGCTCGTCGCAGCCCTTCGCCTCCGGATGCTGGTCGAGTTCAAGCACGGTGAAGGCGATCTCGTCCGTCTTCAGCTTGCCGTCCGCGATCAAGGTGGCGACAGCCGCTTTCACCACCGGCTTGGTCATCGAGGCCAGGCGCATTTTGACGCCGGGTTGCAGCGGCGTTTTCATCTCCGCATCCGCCCAGCCGAAAGCGCGGTCGTGCAGGATCTTGCCGTTGCGACTGACGGCAAAACTGACGGCACCTACGCCTTTCTCGACCATGAAAGCGCGAATCGCCTCATCGACCGCAGTGAGCGCGTCATGGGCCTCGCCGCTGGCGGGAACCGCCTCGGTGGACTTGAGCCGAATGTCGTCAAAGCAATCCCCTCTGACTCGCGCGGGCGCGGCAGGCAACGTTTGCTGGCGGATGAAATCGCGATCCGCAGGCGAGAGCCGCTCCAAGGCCAGCTCGAAGGTGCCGCCGCCGCGCCGGCTGAGGGTGACCTTGCTGTCATCCGCGCTGACGAACTCGGCCTCCAGCGTCCGGCCCGTGCCGGTCTCGGTCCAGGTACGCGCCGGAGCGTTGGCGGCCAGCAGCAGAAAGGCAAGCAAGGGGAGAAGCTTCATGACAGGTTGGCAGGTGAAACGATTGCCTCCGCGTTTTCTTTGTCAGTCGGCCAGCCGCAATCGCCCGGCGCGCACGGAAAAGCAGTCCTCGCCGGAGAACACCAAGCGCACCGCGCGGCCGTCCGCGCTCATCCAGGCCGGCGGCAGACTCATCGTCTCGCCCGGGCCGGTGTCCCATTCCTCCGTGTAAAACACCGTGGTCCACGGTCCCCAGGGTTCAGGCGCGTCATAAATGGCGAAACCGCCGCGAAAGCGTGTATCCTCGCCCGCCCCGGTCTGACACCAAAGGTAGCGTTTCAGCGCGGCGTTGTAGCTGATGCCGGAGCGGTAACAAGCGCCCGGATTTTCAAACACCGCGCCGCGTTCCCTGATGTCCGCGCTCCATCGCGGCTGGCCGCCCTCGCCGAATCCGGTGAAGAACGCGTAGGCGGCGCGATCGCGCAGGCGGTCCTTTGGCACCCGCGCCAGCACAAAACGATCCGCGCGCTGGTAGGCGCTGTCGTGATCGTGCGAATAAACGTAAACAAAGCCGTCGCGCGCCCCGTCGTAGTTTTGCCCGAACTGAAGGAAGACCGGGCAGCCGAAGCTCTCGCTGAACCGCCAGTCCGCCCAGGTCCAGGTGGCGCCGTGATCACCGGACCAGGCGAGTTGCGCGTTGGCCACGTTGCGCGCCAGCAGGTAAAGCACGCCGTCCACGCAGAGCATGCCGCTCGCCTTGCGGCCCTTCGCTCCCGGACCGGACGCCTCAACATCCGCTGAGCGCAGGTTCTCCGCCTGAAAATCCGGCGGCTGCCCGCGCAGACGCGCCAGCCCCAGGCTCAATTTCTCCTTCACAAACGGCTCGAAACCCTTGCCATCCCCGTAGGCGGTGTAAAGCGCGCCGTCATCCGCCCAGGTCAGCGGCCAGTTGTCGCTGCCCTTGGCCAAGCGCTGAACCTCCGCCAGCGGCGCCCAGTCGATGCCAGTGATGACCGGACTGGGTGGCACTGGCGCTGTGCCGGTCTGGTGAGTGGCCGCTTTTCCCCCACCGCTCGCCGCCGCCACGATGGGCAGCAGAAACGGCTTCAACACCTCGTAGTGACTTGCATTCGCAGGGCGTTTCCAACCGCGCCCGGCGCGCGCCGCCACCAGATCGAGCGTTGGCATGACCACAATCAAACTGTCGTAGAGCCCCCAGGTCCAGTGCGTGTCGAGCGGCAGACCCTCGATGCTCTCGTCCGCGTTGTTCCACCACAGCAGGCCGTAGTGATCGGAGGCGCGCCCGTGCTCGTCGCCTTTGCGCGCCGGCAGCCCCTGCAGGCCGGGTTGCGCCGTGCTTGCCTCACGCACGAAGCCGCGGGGCAGCAGTTGCTTCCCACCCCATTCGCCGCCGCGCAGCCAGAGCAAGCCGAACCGCGCCATCGCATCGGCATTGGCGCTGATGCCGGAGCCGAGCTCGCGGCGCTTGATGCCCTCAATCAGGTCCGGCCGGTAAGCGTTCTTGCGCCAGACCAAGTCCCCGCGCGTGATGCCCAGCGGGGTGAACAGCCGCTCAAACAGCACCGCGTCCAAGTCGCGTTTCCAAGCCAGTGTCAGGCAGTCAGCCAGCCAGTTCGGCCCCGCGTCGCTGTAGGCCCACTCCGCCCCCGGCGCGAACAGCAGCGGGCTGAAACCGCCCGGTTTGTCGAACCCGGCGCTGTGGCTGACGAGCTGGCGCAACGTGATGGCGCCAAGCCAGCCGGTCGCGCGATTGCTTTCCGGCAAACCGCCGAAGCTGGGATGGTGCTTGGCCGCGGGATCGTCCAGCGCCACCAGGCCGTCTGCGATTGCAAGCCCCAGCGCGGCGGCGCCGAAAGATTTGGTGGTCGATTTCAGGTCGTAACGCTGTTTGAAATCGCCCCACTGGAAAACCAGCCGTCCGCCCCGGATAATGCAGCCCGAACCCCCGCCGTTGAGCGCGTAGTCGCGGGCGGCCTCCAGCTTCTTCTCATCCAAACCAGCCTCGGCGGGCGTGACACGACTCCAATCCGCGCCGGGAAATTCCGCGGCGGATGAGACCATCGGCAGGAGCAGACCAGCGGCGAGCAGAAGTAGCACTTTCATGGCTGCAAGCAGCAACACGCGGCAAAGCCCGTTCTTGCGACCGAATGCCCCGCCCGAGCTTGTGAAATTTTTCACAAATCGCCCTTGCCGCCCTCTAGCGGGGCCGGATAATGCCCCATGACCTCCGCCGTCACCTATCTCCCCGGCAAGGAACCGCACGCGCGGGAATACCGGCTCATCTTCAAAAACATCGACCGCCAGGGCTGGAACCCGTCGATCGATTGTTATTTGAATGACGGCGGCTACGACCAGCTCAAAAAGGCGCTCACCATGCCGCCGGCGGACATCACCAGCGAGGTCAAAAAGTCCGGCCTCCGTGGCCGCGGCGGCGCCGGCTTCCCCACCGGCGTCAAATGGGGCTTCATCCCCCCCACCAACACCAAGCCCGTTTACCTCATCTGCAACGCCGACGAATCCGAGCCCGGCACCTTCAAAGACCGCTACATCCTGCACCAGGACCCGCACCAGCTCCTGGAGGGCATGATCATCGCCTGCTTCGCCGTCGGCGCCAAGCTCGGCTACATCTACATCCGCGAGGAGTTCCCGCAAGCCGCCATCATCGTCGAAAAGGCCATCGCTGAGGCCCATGAAAAAGGCTTTCTGGGCAAAAACATCCACGGCAGCGGCTTCGACTGCGAACTCTATGTCCACCGCGGCGCCGGCGCCTACATCTGCGGCGAGGAGACCGGCCTGATCGAGAGCCTCGAAGGCAAGCGCCCCTACCCCCGCATCAAGCCCCCCTACTTCCCCGCCGCGCTCGGGCTCTACATGTGCCCGACCATCGTCAACAACGTCGAGTCCCTCTGCCACGTGAAGCACATCCTGCAGATGGGCGGCGAAGAGTACGCCAGGCTCGGCACCCCCAACAACACCGGCACCCGCATCCTCTGCGTCAGCGGCGACGTGCAGAAGCCCGGCTACTACGAGGTCGAAGTCGGCAAAGTCACCATGGGCGAAGTCATCGACGACCTCTGCGGCGGATTGAAGCCCGGCCGCAGCTTGAAAGCCATCATCCCCGGCGGCTCCTCCGCCAAAGTCCTCCGCGCCGATGAGACCTTCAAACTCAAAGACGGCCGCGAACTCGGCCTCATGGACATCCCCATGGACTTCGACACCATGGCCGCCTGCGGCAGCATGGCCGGCTCCGGCGGCGTCATCATCATGGACGACACCCGCTCCATGTCCTGGGTCATCAACAACCTCAACGCCTTCTACGCCCACGAATCCTGCGGCCAATGCACCCCCTGCCGCGAAGGCAGCCTCTGGATGAAAAAAATCAGCGACCGCATCGTCGCCGGCACCGCTAGCCCGGATGACGTTGACCAGCTCGAGACCGTCGCCAACCAGATCGAAGGCAAAACCAT
The DNA here is from genome assembly GCA_964553805.1 of uncultured Verrucomicrobiaceae bacterium. Classification (GTDB taxonomy): domain Bacteria; phylum Verrucomicrobiota; class Verrucomicrobiia; order Verrucomicrobiales; family Verrucomicrobiaceae; genus JAGRPD01. Next base: position 7,864 of record CAZKMS010000023.1, on the reverse strand, counting down.
CTGCGCCTTCGGCGAAGCCTGCTCCTGGCCAACCCAAAGCTTCATCAAAAAATTCGGCGACGAAATGCGCGCCGACTGCAAACCCGAGCTGCAAGACCGCCTCGTCGCCAGCGAAGCCATCGTCGCCGCCGCCAGCATTAGCGCCTGACACCGCACGTCAGCGTCCAGCGACTGCCCCATCGAGCGCGCCCGCCTACCCAGCGCCGCAAAACACCACCCCTCCCACTGTCAACCCCCGGTCTTGGCGCCAGGACTCCGAGCCCATCTTTCCGGCGGTGGACGCAGCTTCTGAGAACGTCTAAGCGCACCCACCCTCTGGGCGGAGTGGCGCGTCGAACGCAGAGTGAAGGTTGGAGTGAGAAAAAGGCAAGTCCGACACAGCAGCCCAGAGGATTGGGCGCCGCACTTTGTTCGCCTTCGTTTGTGGATGTGCGCTACTCATGCTGTTTGAGGATGGCGATCCATATAACGCCGCAAGTGCTTAAGTCTAGCTTCGGCAGCTTCGCGGGATGCCTCAGTTGTGTGAGATGATGCAAGTAACCGATCATAACAGTCCATCGCCCGGTCTCGATCTAATGGAACACCCCGGCCTGACTCATAGCAGCGTCCCAGCTCCAAAAGCGCATCACCGTCCCCCATCCTAATCGCAGTTCTCCACCACCATATCATACGCCCGTAATCGCGAGCATCCCTGTAAAGGGTGGCAATATTCGAGGCGGCTGAGGCCTCTCCCTGACGATACGCCTGATGATACCAATGCCGAGCTAATCTCCGGTCCCGCGCGACGTGAAGACCGCAGTCGTAAAAATAACCGAGGTTGAGTTGGCAACTGGCGTCCCCGATCTCCGCAGCCTGAGACAACAACTCAAAGGCTCTGCCCAAGTCTCCACTGTCCCACACTGAGCAGGCGTCCTTAAAGAGTTGGTCAGACTTTTTGCGCATGGCGTGTGGCGCTGTAGTTATCCACCACCGTCTTGTTGGGCTTCTTGTTTTGTTCGGAGGTTGCAGGGTCGCTTTGGATCATGCCAGTCCATGAAGCAATGCTTGCACTGCTTCGCAAGTGCCGTCGCCAACTGCCCCCCACAATACGGGCAGGGAGCGGTCGTCCCGACGACATCTGGGCGTCCCGAATGGAGCACCCATGTCTTCGCAAACCGTCTGGAACAGCCGGTCGCTGCAACCAATTCAGCTTGTGCCAAGCTCGGTTGCCCATGTGCGATCAAAAGTCGAATTCGGTGGGTCTCAGAGTCGGATAGTTCCGCAAATTGCGGGATTCGGGTATTGCAGCGAGGACATAGTGGCCCGCGCTCGGGAAATGTGTCTGCATGCTCCGCCAATTCCGCTCTCGTGTATGGCAGTCCGTCGCTCATTCTAATTCTAGGCCCAACAGTGGAATTCGTGCGCTCAACATCGGTTTTCCCGGATATTGAGGCGGTCTTGTCGTGGAGGGTGAGGGTTGGTGCCTGGATTGTCAAGGGTTGCGGCGGAGTCGGAGGCGCTGCAGGGGGTGAATGGAGGGCGGGATTTGGAATGGGGAGCGCACGCTCCCTCGCGTGCGGTTTCCGGCGCCCTCGCCGGGAACTCTTCCTGGGTCACCGGCGCAGCCGCATGCTCTGGGATTGGGCTGCGCGTGGTGGCAGGGACCGCGGCGCGTGGGCGTGCCACGGGACACGCGGGGGCGCGTGTGCTCCCCAGGACTTGATGCCTGGCATCAAGCACTGGCGGCTGGGTGAGCGCGCGGCGGGCTTCAGGCCTTGCCGCCGAGGACGCTCTGCACCACCTGCGACAGCACCTGCTGCAGTTTGTCCGCGGTGGGCTGGTTGTCTTCGACCAGGCCGGCGGGAGTGAGCTTGTCGATGATGACGGGGAGGAATTGGGCGAGGATGGGGAGGATCTGATCTGCCTGCATGCCGAGCTTGCTGGCGAAGTGCTGCACGGTGTCGCTGCCGAGGGCGCTGCGGATTTGCTCGCCGTCCACGCTTTCATTGGCGCCGGGGCTGACCCAGGAGGCGGCGGCCTGGCCCTGGCCGGCGGTTTGGAATTTGGCGAGGAGGCCGTCGATGCCGCCGCTGTCGTCAAGGACGCCGGACATGGCGGCGGAGACTTTGCCGGGGTTGGCGACGAGATTCATGAGGGCGCCGAAGTCGAGGCCGCTGAGGCCGCCGGTGCCGCCGAGCATGCTGCCGAAGGCTTGTTTTGCGATGGAGTCGAAGAGTCCCATGGTGTGTTTGCAGGTATTTGAGGTGTGACAGCCTGGGGGCTGGCGGCAGCGGCGTCAATGGGTTTCGCGGGGCCAGGGTGCGGGGCGCGGTGCCTCATAATTATGGACGCCGAAGGGGAGATGCCTGAAAAGGAGGAAGGCCTTCGCCAGTTCTTGAAGCCGGTCGAAAAAGCTCACCGCTTCATGAGTGGGCGTATCGCTCCCTGAAATAAAGCCGGCCTCCACGTTCTTGCGCCCTTTGGTGGTGAGATTCTGGCTGCCGAGGCTGATTGAGGCAGGTGTTCCTTGACGGCGTGGCGTGGAATGCGACTTCTGGACATAGGCGCAGGTTCAAGGCATTTCAAACAACGTCAGCGCCCTTGCCATCACCTCCTGCACAAAGCTAAGCGGCACTTTGCAGATGGGCTGCCACTGACGTTCCTTCCAGTCCTGCGAGCGGATGTGATCGCAGAGCACGACACCACCGATGGGGAGGCCGGTCGGCACGGCGAGTTCAAAGGGATAGCCTTTGAGTTTGCTGGTGATGGGACAGAAGACAGCGAGGCCTGTCCTTTCGTTGTAGCGGGTGTGGCTGAGAACGATGGCTGGGCGGCGACCGGCCTGCTCGCGGCCAGCCTGGGGATTGAACACCAGCCAGCCGAGGGCGCCGAGTTCGGGCACCGGCGGTTTTTTCGTTTTCACGGAGGCACGACCTCCCGGCCCACATCGGAACCCCAGTCGGTGGCCGGATGGAGATTTTCTGGGGTGACCTTGTCGAGCAGCTCGTCCAGTTGCGGTCGTTTGGGAGCCGGTTTCACCGTGAGGCCCGAAGCCCCAATTTTGAGGATCACCGAATCGCCTTCCTGAACCTGGATTTGCTTGGCGACAGCCTGCGGGATGCGCAAGGCGAGGCTGTTGCCCCATTTTTGAATCGTCGCCGTCATGTTTCTACATTGAGGCTACCGGCTTGTGGTGTCAACACGGCAGTTCAAGGCCGCATGCACCCCCCCTTCCCAACGGGAAGCATGATTGCCTAAGTGCGCTCCAGCGCGCCGCATCCGCGCTAGATTACTCGCCGCCGCCTTGCTTGAACATCGCGTTGGCTTTGTCGCCGCCGCTGAGGACGTAGGCGAGCAGGTCGAGGGCTTCGTCCTGGGTGAGCATGTTGAGCAGCATGGGCGGCATGGGGGAGACTTTGCTGACTTCGATGCTCTTGACCTCCTTGCGGTCGATGGTGGCGCGCTGGTCGGGGTCGCTGAGGTCGGTGTTGAGGGTGACGGTGTCGCCGCTGAGGTTGACGACGACGCCGGTGAAGACTTCGCCGCTGTTTTTGGTGACGACGATGGGGGCGAACTGCTCGTTGATCTCTTTGCTGGGGTTGATGATCTGGTCGAGCAGATCGTGGGGGCTGTAGCGGCCGCCGGCGCCGGTGAGGTCGGGGCCGGTCATGCCGCCTTCGTTGCCGAAGCGGTGGCAGGCGAAGCAGGCGGCGGCGCCGAACATTTTGCGGCCGTTGGCATAATCGCGGTTCTTCATGCCGTCCTTCGCGGCGGCGCTGAGCTGGTCGAGGGTCCACATGGTGGGGGTGCGGCCGGCGAAGAGGGCGCCGACGTTTTCGATGGCGCTCTTCACCTCGGGTTTTTTCTCGATGAGCGCAGCCAGCGCCACCTTCTCCGCTTCAGTGAAGGTGGCGAGGGTGTCGTTGCGGATGAACTCGATGAACTTGGTGAAGCTGGCGCCGCCGCGGAAGGAGGCAGCTTTGAGAAACCACTCGAGCTGCTGCTCGCGCAGTTCCCTGGTCCAGCCGGCCTTCAAAAAGCGCAGGCTGCGGGCGTATTCGATTTGCGGCTCCTGCGCGGGGGTCGCGGCGATGAGCGCCATGGCCTTGGCGGCGGTGTTGGGCGCCTGCAAGTAGGCCAGCGTTTCCGTGAGCAGCCAGTTCAATTCGAAGCTGTCGGCGGGATAAGCGGCATCGAGCTGCGCGATGAGCTGCTGCAGCGTGGCCGCGTCCGGATCACCGAAGCGATGCAGCGCGATTTGCGCGATGCGCACATGCGCGAGCTTTTCCTCTGCGCTGAGCTTGGCGAAATCGAGCTTCAGCAGCGCGGCGAGAATCGCATCGCGTGTGGCGCTGTCGGGCTGGTGATCCTCCGGGCGGTGGCTGGGGCACTGGCCGGTGACGCGGGCCAGGGCGAGCAAGGCGGGGAGCTGGCGGCCGGGTTTGGCTTCGGCGAGGGCCTTGTCTTTCCACTCGGCGGCGGGCTGATGCTCGAGGACGACGCGGGCGGCCCAGCGGATGTAGCGGTCAGCATGGTCGAGGCGCGGCCAGGCGGTGCCGACGGCTTTTGGGTCCGGCTTGCCGTGGAAGGCCTCCAGCTCATGGCGCAGCTCGCGCGCCGGGCTGACGTGGGCGGTGCTCTCCAGCACGCTGGTGTCTTCTTTCCCGGTATAGGTGACGCGATACAAGCCGCTCTGCACGCGACGGCCGCCGATGGCGAAGTACATGGCGCCATCGTGCTTGTGGATGAAGGCGTCGGTCAGCGGCAGCGGGGCGCCGGTGACGAAGTCCTCCTTGCTGGCGCTGTAACTGGCGCCGTCCTCTTTGAGGTGGACGGCGTAGAGCCGGCCCCAGCTCCAGTCGAGCACGAACAAGGCTTTTTGATACTTGGCGGGAAACTTCGCGCCGTAACCGAAGGTGACGCCGGTAGGGGAGCCGGGGCCGATGTTGAGCGTGGCGGGCAGGTTGTCCGGGTAAAACTCGGGATACTTGCCGGCGCCGTTGCGCCAGCCGTACTCGCCGCCGCTGACAACGTGGTTGACGCGGGTGGGGCGATACCAGGAGGTGTTGAAGTCGTACTCCATGTCAGCGTCATAGGTGAAGAGTTCGCCGTCGTGGTTGATGGCGCCGCCGTAGATGTTGCGGAAGCCGGAGGCGTAGATCTCGAAGTTTTTGCCCTCGGGATCGACGCGATAGACAATGCCGCCGGGAGCGAGCACGTGGCGGTTGTGGCCGCGGCCGTCCGGCATGCGCGGCAGCAGGTGGTCGTCGCCCCAAATCTTTGCCACCGGGGAATCGGCGGCGGTGCCGTCGTAAGGGCCGCCCTCGATGACGGCGTTGTTGCCGGTGATCAAATAAAGCGCCTCGCCATCGGGCGTGGGCAGCACCTTGTGCACGCCGTGGTCGCTCTTGGACTCGAAGGCGCGCAGCAGCTCCACCTTGTCGAGATCACCGTCGTCGTTGCTGTCGCTGATGCGGTAGAGGCCGCTGGTCATTTGCTGCTCGTAGTCGTTTACGCCGGCGTAAAGCGCGCCGAAAGCGAAGGTCATGCCGTTGATGGCGCGCACGTTGACCGGCAACTTCTTCACGTCGGCAGGTTTGAGCGGCTGGCCGGGAGCGGGGGCATTGAAGCGGTAGAGATCACCATACTGGTCGCTGGCGTAGATGCGGCCGTCGTCATCAGCGCAAAGCGCCACCCAGGAACCCTGCTCGCCGCCGGGCACGGAGTAGAGCAGCTCGACCTGGAAGCCGGGCAGGGTCTTGATGCGCTCGATGGGCGTGGCTTTGTTCTCGCCGATGGCCGGACCGACGGCGGCCTGGCGTCTCGGATTGGCTTTGGCTTGCGGATTCGACGCGGCTTTGGCTTTCGCTTTGCCCTTGGTCGCGGCTTTGCCCTTGGGCTGGCCTTTTGCGGCGGGCGCGTTGGGCACGCGGCCCTGCGGGTTGCTGGTGGCGGGTTTCTGAATCTGCTGCGCGTCGGACGGGATGTTCGATTTTTCAAACGGGATCACCTGGCCGCCCGTGAGCACCTTGAGGCGGATGTCCTTGACGTGAACGGTGTTGGCGTTGCCGCGATGGAGCTGGATGGCGAGCAGGCCCTCCAGGGCGCGGCCTTTCTCGTCGTAGTCGGTCAGCTCCGAAGTGACGCGGCCGTTGACCTGGTGCACGAGGTGGTTGCCGCGCGCGATGATGGTGTACTCCTGCCACTGCGCCACATCGACCTGCACCGGCTCATGCTCGGCGACCAGCCAGCGCACACCGGCGGGGTCGAGCACGACATTTTGACCGTTCAATCCAAAAATGCCGCGGCCTTTCTCCTCATAGGTCATCGCGATATGCTGCGTGGCAGGATGGATGTCGCACTGGTAACCGGTGATGGCCCAGGGACCGAACTCGGGCAGCGGCTTCGAGCGGTACTGGATGCCGGAGTTGTTGTCGCCGGTGACGCGCACGGTGGCGCGCAATTCGAAGTCCCTCACCGTGCCGCCGCGCCAGATGAGGAAGGTGTTGTGCTCCGGGCTGTCCGGGCCGGAGCAGGTGCCAACGATGGCGCCGTCCTCGACCTTCCACAGCTTCGGATCACCCTCCCAGCCGGTCAAATCCTTGCCGTTGAACAGCGGGGTGAAGCCATCCTGGGCCAGGGCGGCTTGGGTCAGAACGAGAGAGAGAAGCAGCGGCAGGCTGCGGCGGGCGGGTGGTTTCATAAACAGGTTGGCGGGCAGGATGATACGAACGGCGTGGAAACCCCGACCTTCCGGAAAACGCTGTGTCGGATTCGGCAAGAGCGCCGCAGCTCAACGCTGAAAATAGGAGGCGAAGACAAGCGCATCGTCCTCCGCCCGCAGCCGGGCGCGGGATTGCCAGGCGATGTAACGCAGCACGTCGCTGAGTGGGATGTCCCGCAGGTCGAGGGTGATGACTGGCTGCTGCTCTTGATCCAAGGCGCCGGGCCGAATGCGCAAGCTTGGTTTGGGATGGTCCGCGCCGTTTTGCTGGATGAGCTTTTCCAGTTCAGCAAGGGCCTGCGGCAGCGTGGCGTTTTCAATGCGAACTTCAGGCAACCGCAAGGTCTCCATGTTTTTCCAGACCGGCGGCAGGGGCGCAGGAGCAAAGGCGCGCAGCAGTGTCAGCAGCAACTCAGCGCGGGTGAGTTCCTCATCGACCGCGGTAAGGGTAAGCAGGTGGTTGGCGGCGTCTGCCTCCACCTGCTGACCCGGATAATTGATTCTCAGTACACCGCGCGCAGCCAGCCACTCGCGCGGCTCCTCCTGCTGAAAAAGCGCAGCCATGTCCGCGGGCAAATCGAAACTTCTTCGAAGGATTTCTATGGTGCTGCAGGTCATTGGTTGAATCCAGGCGGCATTGGCTTCCCACACACACTGATATCCAGCCAAGTCTGTGACATAACGCAGCGCTTCAATGGACGGGACCTGATCCAAGTCGAGACTGATGGCAGTATGGCTTTCCAGCAGACCCCAGGTGTCGAGCACGATGTTCAAGCCTTTGCCTGCCGGGTCGTGCTGGCGCGAAAGCTGGCGCACCGCTTCCAGGGCTTCAACGAGCGGGCTCCGGTCCAAGCTGAGTTTCGGGATGATGACATCGGGGGCGTTGTTCGCTCCGCGCAGCGTGAGCAGCAGGCAGAGCGTGGATCCGGGCGCGGCCTCCAGGGCGTCAAACCGGAGCAATCTCCCGTTCTCGCTGTGCCGGGAGAATGTGGAGCCGCAGGTGAGCAGCAGCGTGTTGTCCAGCGTGGGAGCGGTGTCCGCAATGCTGCCGGAGGCATCGGCTGCCATGACCGCCAGCGCGTAAGATAGCCGGTTACGTTGCGTGCGCGTGATCACGTGAAGCGCGAGTTCGGGGGCCTGGCTCTTTTTCGGCGCCCGCAG
>CAZKMS010000022.1:0-48869 GCA_964553805.1 uncultured Verrucomicrobiaceae bacterium | reverse complement strand
AACGGCACCACCAGCCCGCCCGCGTCCAGCACCCCGAACGAAGCCGCGCTCAACGCCTCATTGGAGGCGACAATCTCACCCTCCGCCTCCGGCCGTTTCTCGTTGCAAACCGTCACGAGGCGCGCACATTGCCAGTGAGCCGCTCCCATTGCCGGACGCGTCCAGTGTAGGCCGGCAGTGCGTAGGCGTCGCTGAATCAAGAATTTCACGGCGTTCATCGGCTCTCTTCCTCTTCCTGGTTTTGCTCCTCAAAGGCATTGAGCAGCCAAGTCATCCGCTCACCCTTCCGCCGCAAAGCGAGCACCACGGTGGCATCCTCTAAGATGATGTTTCTTTTCCCGCCCTGCTGATAGAGAGGCCCCGCCTTGCCGCGTGCGATGATGGAGGCGATCCGCCCCAGCACCTCAGGATGCTTGCGCTGGATTTTCGCCAGGCCCGCTCCCTTGATCTTTTTAGCCGGATCATCCGCGTGCCCCCAAACAAAGCTGATCGATCCCACATCCCGGCGCTCGACCGCGTCCAAAGCATCCTTCTTTTTCTCGATCACCCAATCCACCGCCCGCTGCGTCTGCGCTTCAATTTCGCTCTTCTCCTCTTCGGACAAAGGGTTTGGTTTGAAGCGCCCAGGAGAATCTCCGCGACGCGCATAAGGCACTTCTCCCTTCACCCACCGCTGCCGCTCATTCCCCGCCGCCGGATCGTCATCCTCTTCCCCATCTTCCATCTCCGATCTCCCATCTTCGCGCGCAGCGCCCTCATCAGGGAAACGGGGCCAGGCTGCAAAAAATTGACAGAATGACTCGATGAAATCGTCACTCGACTACCTGGTTTCAGATCTCTGGCCGCAAACGCGATTCCTGCACAAGAAAGGGTCTGGAATCAATTTTTGACAGCCATCGTTGCACCTCCCAAAAAAATGCCGGGAAATGGGATAAATGGGTCCGGTTGCAATTTTTTGACAGAATGAAAACAGCATTGCCAACGGTTCAAGCAGAATCCATAATCCAGGCATTCCCATGCTCCGCGAGAATGCCATCACAGAATGTCCCTCCAGGATTCACAGGCCAATCCCATTTCTCAATTCACCGAATGTCTGCTTTGTCAATAAATTGCAGCCTGACCCCATTTACCCGAGGTATAATCCATTAGCTACTGGCGCGCCGGATACACCTCAAACGCACGTATCATACCAAGCCGGTTTCGATTTGCACAAAGGGGTTTCGCTAGATGTGGTTATGCGAAACAGAGGGCGAAAAATGCAAGAGCCCAGCAGTTGGTCAAGGAGAGAGTGGCCGTCCTGGGAGGTTGCGCCAACAGGGCTTATCAGAGTTTAGCAATCCAAGCTTCAACAACTGATCGACTAAATTATGAATCAGATACTTCTATTTATCAAATTGACTTCTCTTGCCTGCATCCTCGGTTCAAGCCAGCTAGCCGGTCAGACATCAATAGCACTAGGCGAGTTAAATCAGTTCTGGAGCAACCGCAATTATCAGCAGATCAAAATCGCCTTGGAGCAAAATCTCAATGCAGAATCTCCCGATATGGCATTACTTCATTGCGCCAATACTTTCTTTGTCTTGGTTCAGCCAGACAAACAGAAAGCAGTAAGCGCAGCCCAGAAGCTCAAACTGCTAGTTGATGCTGGAAACAGCGCTACCCTCAAAGATTTGGCGAAAACGTGCGTCGAGGAAACGGAAGAAATTCCAGCCAATGAGTTTTCCCCTCTTCCCGAAGAATGGCTCAATACACTTCACATGGAATTTCCGGAGTCCTTTCCTAATCTATACATAAGCATAGGCTTCCGATCTGCTGCCACGCAATGATGTCTTTTGACACCCTACCCGCGGGGGAAACGGGGTCAGGCTGGAATGGCACTGACTTAAGGGGGTGAGTGGACGTGTTGAGCCCTGAAAATCCAAGGCCAGAAGATTGAAATAGGGGCTTATGTCAGCGCCATTCGGGTCAGGCTGCAAAAAATGGACAGAATGACTCGATGAAATTGTCACTCGACTACCTGGTTTCAGATCTCTGGCCGCAAACGCGATTCCTGCACAAGGCCAGGTGTTGTAGTGCTTCATCCAGCGCTCCACGCCGCCTTCCAGCTCATGGACCGTGGCGTGCTCGCGCAGATAGATCTCCTCGTATTTGATGCTCCGCCACAGCCGCTCGATGAACACGTTGTCCATCCACCGGCCGCGCCCGTCCATGCTGATCTACACGCCCCAGCCCTTGAGCCTGGAGGTCCATTCCTCGCTGGTAAACTGGCTGCCCTGGTCCGTGTTGAAGATCTCCGGCACGCAGCGGGCAAACGCCTTCGCCCGCTCCAGCGCCAGCAGGCACAACGACACGTCCATCGTGTTGCTCACCGCCCAGCCCAGCACACACCGCGTGTGCCAGTCCATCACCGCGCAGAGGCAGGCGCTGCCTCGCGGCATGGGCACATACGTGATGTCGGCGCACCACACCTGGTCGGCCCGTGTGACTGCCAGATCACGCAGCAGGTAGGGATGAATGCGACTGGCCTTGTCCACAAGGCTGGTGCGCGGCTTGCAGTAGATGGCCTCCACCTCCATCTCGCGCCGCACCATAATCGCATAACTTCACTACTGGCCCGAATTTCGGGGTCCACCTCAGTTGAATTGGGATGAGGGGCAATCGCGGCTGGTCGCAAACGCTTTCCCGGACGCCGCCAACCAGGCGAAAACCAAGCCAGCAGCCATGCCTTTGCCGGCCGCATCCGGCTGTTCTGGGCGCGGTGGCGATCCCGAAAACAATGCCACCACAGCGCGGCGGCAGGCAGTGGCAGGCGGAACTTCATTCCTGCTCAACCGGTTCAGTCCAGCGAACTTTCCGCCTTCAAACCGGTGCTCTACACGGAGGGCCAGCCGTTTTATGAGGGAGAACCGGTGACGGCGTATGTGCGGGTGGGCAGCACGGGGCGGCAGGCGGCGCTGGCGGTGAATCAGGGAGGGGAGTACCCGCAGCTTTTGACGGAGCCGGGAGAGGAGGTGCAAATTCGGCTGGCCTTCAGCCGCACGGAGCCGGGCAGTCCCATCGCCCTGACGGCGCAGGATGGCGGGCTGGTGGTGTTGCCGGAGGGTGGGGGTGCGGCCCGTGAGGACAGCCAGGGGAGCCGCGGCGAGCAGGATGCTCGCCCCACTTTAGCCGCCCGCCGCGCGCTTTGGCATCATGCGCGTCCTTGGCATCTGTCATGTCCGCTCATGCCAGCAGTGGGAAAACGGCTGGAGACGGTGTGATTCGTGCGAACGCTCAGCGCTCGTCGAGCGGCACCACCTTCTGGTCGAAGGGTTTGCCGACGTAGAGGCTGAGCGGGCGGAACAGGCGGTTGTCGCTCCACTGTTCCAGCACATGCGCGGTCCAGCCGCTCATGCGGGAGATGGCAAAGATCGGGGTGAACAGGTCGGTGGGGATGCCGAGGCTGTAATAAACCGTGGCGCTGTAGAAATCGACGTTGGCGTTGAGTCCCTTGCGCTCCTTCATGATCCCGGCGATGCGCTCGGACATCTGAATCCACTTCGGCTCGCCGAGCTGGTTGCTGAGCTGCACGGCCATGGTCTTCAAGTGCGGCGCGCGCGGGTCGAGCACCTTGTACACGCGGTGGCCGATGCCCATGATTTTTTTCTTCTGCGCCAGCGCGTCCTCGACCCAGGCGTCCACATTGGCGGGCTCGCCGATTTCCTCAAGCATGTGGATGACACCTTCGTTGGCGCCGCCATGCAGCGGGCCTTTCAACGCGCCGATGCCGGCGCTGATGGCGGAGTACATGTCGCTCAAGGTGGAGGCGACGACGCGGGCGGTGAAGGTGGAGGCGTTGAAGCCGTGCTCGGCGTGCAGCACGTAGGCGACGTCCAGGGTTTTTTCCGCCTCGGCGCTCGGCGTCTCGCCGCTCATGAGGTAAAGGAAGTGGGCGGCCTCACTCAGATCTTTGCGAATGGGAGGCAGGTCCAGGCCTTGGCGGGCGCGATGGAAGTAAGCGGCGATGACGCCGATTTGAGCGACGAGCTTGATGGCGGTGGCGCGTTGCTCGCCCATGTCCAGGTCATGACGGTCGGTGTCGTAGCAACCGAGCATGCTGACGGCGGTGCGCATGACGTCGATAGGCCGCGCTTTTTTGGGGGCGCTTTGCAGGAATTCGATGACGCCCTGCGGCAGCTCGCGCTCGGCGCGCAAGGCGGTGCTCAGTTTGTCCAGTTCGGCGCGGGTGGGCAGGCTGCCGTGGAACAGCAGGTAAACCACCTCCTCGTAGCTGACCTTGCCGGCCAGGTCGTTGATGTTGTAGCCGCAGTAGTAGAGCTTGCCTTCCTGGCCGATGACTTCTCCCAGGCGGGTTTCCGCGGCGATGACTCCTTCGAGACCTTTGGATACGACAGACATGATGGGGGTGGGTTTGAGTGTGGGGTCCGGGGGGGTTACTTCTGATAAATTTCCAGCAAAGTCTTTGCCATGTCCGCCGGGCTGTCGGCAACGGCGATGCCGCACTCGCGCAAAATGCGTTTTTTGGCTTCCGCGGTGTCTTCCGCGCCGCCGACGATGGCGCCGGCGTGGCCCATGCGGCGTCCGGGCGGGGCGGTGGCGCCGGCAATGAAGGCGGCGACCGGTTTTTTGCAGTTTTCAGAGGCCCAGCGCCCGGCTTCGACCTCGGCGGTGCCGCCGATCTCGCCGATCATGATGATGGCCTCGGTCTCGGGGTCGTCGTTGAACAATTTCAGCACGTCGAGGTGGCTGGTGCCGTTGACGGGATCGCCGCCGATGCCGACGCAGGTGCTTTGGCCGTAACCACGGGTGGTGAGCTGCCACACGGCCTCGTAGGTTAGGGTGCCGGAGCGGGAGACGACGCCGACGCTGCCACGCTTGTGAATGTAACCGGGGGCGATGCCGATGCGGCAGCCGCCGTGGCTTTTGTCGCCGGTGCCGGGCGTCACGAGGCCGGGGCAGTTCGGGCCGATGAGGCGGGTCTTTTTGTGGCACATGGCGGCCTTGACCTTGATCATGTCGTTGACGGGAATGCCTTCGGTGATGGCAACGGCGAGATCGAGCCCGGCATCGACGCACTCAAGGATGGCGTCAGCGGCAAAAGGTGGCGGTACGAAGATGGCGCTGACGGTGGCTCCGGTTTCGCGCGCGGCCTCCTCGACGGTGTCGAAGACAGGCACCTTGGCGCCGTTGTGCTCGAAGAACTGGCCGCCCTTGCCCGGGGTGACGCCGGCCACGAGTTGGGTGCCGTAATCGAGGGAGAGTCTGGCGTGGCGGGAACCGAAGTCACCGGTGATGCCTTGCACCAGGATGCGTGTGTTGGAGTCAACGAGGATGGCCATGAGCGGAGTAGGGGAGTCGGGAGTTAATTGAAATCGTTGATGGAAAGGTCGGCGCGCGTCCACCAGTGGTCGCCGCCGGGAAGCAGTGCTTGCGGCTCTGGAGCGGAGCAGGTGACGGCGTTGGTGGGCGTCTCCTGGATGGTGAGCGTCAAGCAGGTTAAGCCCGGATTGTCCAGGTCCAGAAAGCGGCTGAGTTTGCTCTTGAAGCAGGCGGCGCGGATCTCGGTGGTGGGATCGCCGGGAGTGAGCAGGAGGCGTGGCAGCAAATACGGCTCGTTATTCTGAAAATAGGCCACCAGCGGGTCGGCGGCGTTGAGATGCAGGCTGTGATCGACCGCGTCGTCGATCCAGTCAAACCAGCGGCGCTTGGCTTGGTCGAACTCCACCAGCATGTTGGTGGCGGGATCGAGCCCGGCGTTGCCGCGGCTGGCCAGTTCCACCGTCACCACCTCATCATGGCCGTGCGGCACCCGGCAGTTGGGGGCGGCTTCACCCATGAGGCGGTGCCCCATGCTGTAGCGGCGGCTGAACCGCAGGGTGAAGTCGTGTGAGCCGGCCATGGATCGTAAGCGGTGGAAAAATTAGGCGGCGATGGCTTGGACGATCTTGCCCGCGGCGTCGGTGAGGTCGTCGCCGGAAATGACGTTGAGGCCGCTCTCGGCCAGCGTTTTTTTGCCGGCTTCGACATTGTTGCCTTCGAGTCGCACCACCAGCGGCAGGTTCAGGCCGACTTCCTGCACCGCTGCGACGATGCCTTCGGCAATGACGTTGCAATCCATGATGCCGCCGAAAATGTTGACCAGGATGCCTTTCACATTGGGGTCGCCGAGGATGATTTTGAAGGCGTTGCTGACCTGGTCCTTGGAGGCGCCGCCACCGACATCAAGGAAGTTTGCCGGCTCGCCGCCGTGCAGTTTGATGATGTCCATGGTGGCCATCGCCAAGCCGGCGCCGTTGACGAGGCAGGCGATGTTGCCGTCAAGACCGATGTAGTTGAGGCCGAATTCGCCTGCGGCGACCTCGCGCGGGTCCTCTTCGCTGGTGTCGCGCATGGCGACCACGTCCTTTTGGCGGTAGAGGGCGTTGTCGTCGAAGTTGAACTTGGCATCGAGCGCGACGACCTCGCCGTCCTTGGTCACCGCCAGGGGATTGACTTCAACCAGGGAACAATCGGACTTGAGGTAGAGATTCCAAAGGGAGGAAAAGAGCTTCACCGCCTGGTTCATCAGTTTGCCGCGCAGACCGAGGGCGGAGGCGATTTTCCGGCACTGATAAGGCTGCAAACCGAGGGTGGGATGCACCACGACTTTGGTGATTTTCTCCGGCGTCTTTTCGGCCACTTCTTCGATGTTCATGCCGCCCTCGGTGGAGGCGATGACGGAGTGCGTGCTATTGGAGCGGTCGAAGAGAATGGCGAAATACAGCTCCTTTTCGATGTCCACCGACTTGGCGATGAGCACTTTGCTGACCAGCTTGCCTTCGGGGCCGGTCTGGTGGGTGACCAGGGTCTGGCCGAGCATTTGACCGGCGATCCCGCCTGCCTGAGCCGCATCGTTGACGAGGTGGACGCCGCCTTTGAAGCCGTTTTTGAAGGTGCCTTTGCCGCGGCCACCCGCGTGCACCTGGGCTTTCACCACCAGCCCGGCCCCTCCCAAGTCGCGTGCGGCGGCCTCAGCCTCCGCCGCGGAACCGGCGACTTTTCCCGCCGGGCTGGCGACGCCGAATTTGGCAAACAATTCCTTCGCTTGGTATTCGTGAATGTTCATGGGAGTTTGAAAGGTGACGCGCGGAACCGGATGCGCTCAGTTCACACGGAAGCGCGACCATAGGAACGTGCCACGGCGGGTCAAGCGGCATTGCGAATGTTTCGGAATGCTCTTTTGCGCAAACGCTGCGTTTGTTTATCTTGCCGCCTCTTTTCGCCCGCTTCCGAACATCCCCCGCCAGCCTCCGCGACCCCTCCAGCATGCCACGCCTGCCTGCCCACCTTGAGAACAAAGCGCACCCGTTTATCGAGGTGGATCAATTCAGTTTCTGGTATGGATCCAAGCCGGTGCTGCTTGACATCGACCTGGCGTTTCCGGCTCACCACATCACCGCTCTCATCGGCCCCTCTGGCTGCGGCAAGACCACGCTGCTGCGCAATCTGAACCGGATGAACGACTTGATCGATGGCATCCGCCACGAGGGCGACATCCGCTTGGACGGCACCAGCCTGTTTGATCCCGCGGTCGAGGTCATTTCGCTGCGCAAGCGTGTCGGCATGGTGTTTCAGAAGTACAATCCCTTTCCAAAATCCATTTTCGAGAACGTGGTGTTTCCCCTGCGTGTCAGCGGCCAGCATGAAAAGAGACGACTGGAGGAGGTGGCTGAGCACAGCCTGCGCCAGGCCGCGCTTTGGGACGAAGTGAAGGACCGCCTGCATGAAAGCGCGTTTGGCCTTTCCGGCGGGCAGCAGCAGCGCCTGTGCATTGCGCGCGCCGTGGCCAACAAGCCGCAGGTGCTGCTGATGGACGAGCCCTGCGCCGCGCTCGATCCGGTGGCCACGCTGAAAATTGAGGAACTCATGACGCGCCTGAAACAGGAGTTCACCATTGTCATTGTCACCCACAACATGGAGCAGGCGCGGCGGGTGGCGGATTTGACCGCCTTTTTTTATGAGGGCAGGCTTGTTGAATACGATGACACCATGAGCCTGTTCACCGCGCCAGGGCAGGCTGAAACCGAAACTTACATTTCCGGACGGCTCGGCTAGCCGGATCAAGGTAGTTTTTGCGGGCGGAAGTGCTTGCCCTGGAGCCAGATGCTGGCTTTCATAGAGACCATGCTGCCTGGCATGAAGCTCCCGCTCCCGCATCCCCGCTGCTTTCTCCTGATTCTGCTGCTCGGGTTGTTCTGGGCTGGTGGCATCGGCGCCTTTGACACCGTCATCCTTGACGCCGGTCACGGTGGTCACGACCGCGGCGCGGCGATCGGCTACGTTTATGAAAAACACCTCGCGCTGGACACCGCCCGCCGCGTCGAGGACATCCTGCGCCGCAGCGGGTTGAAAGTGGTCATGACGCGCAGTCGCGATGTGTTCATCCCGCTGCCTGACCGGGCGGCGATTGGCAATCGTTACCGCAACGCCATTTTTGTCAGCATTCACTACAACTACAACCGCAGCGGCAGTGGTGCGGGTGTGGAGACGTTCCACCATTTTACCAGCAGCCAGCCCTTGGCCTCCTACATTCAGGCGTATCTGGTGCAGCGCACGCGCATGAGCAACCGCGGGGTCAAGACCGCGGGGTTTCATGTCATTCGCAACACCACCCGCAACCCGGCGGTGCTGGTTGAGTGCGGTTTCGTCAGCAACAGCGGCGAGCGCGCGCGCATGATGACGGGCGAGTTCCGTGCGCGCATCGCCGAGGGCATTGCCCAGGGCATCCTGGCATACAAAAAAGCGCGCTAAAGCCCCGCCTGCCGTGCTCGTTTCATGCCGCCAGATGCAGGAAGCCGAGGCGCGCGCGTTTGCGGCGGGTGCTTCTGCGGCGGACCTGATGGAGCAGGCGGGAGCTGGCATCGCCCGGGCCATTGCGCAGTTTGAGCCGCGTCCTGGCAGCGCGGTACTTTATCTTGGCAAGGGCAACAACGCCGGGGATGCCCTTGTCGCGGCGCGCCATTTGCTGGAGCAAGGCTGGCGCCTGCATGCCCGGCTCAGCGCGCCGGTGGAGGACTTCAAGCCTCTGCCCCGGCAGCACTGGGAGGCGCTGGCGGGCCGGGCGCAGGTGCAAACGCAGGCGTTCATGCCTGGTGATTTTCCTCCCGGGCCCCTGATCCAACTGGACGGCTTGCTCGGCATTGGCGCGAGCGGTCCTTTGCGTGGCAACCTGGGCGAATTGGCGGACGAAATGAATCGTCTGCGCCAGTCGGCGCGCGCGCGCACCTACGCGCTGGATCTGCCAAGCGGACTGGATGGGGATAGTGGCTTGCCGGGCGCTGGCGCGGTGATCGCAGACGCCACCCTGACGGTGGCTCATGTTAAAAGGGGGCTGGTGGCGGATGCCGCGATCAACCACACCGGGCGTCTGGCGGTCGTTCCCTTGCCAGAATTGACGGAGGTTCAGGGCGATGATGAGGCGGAGGTGAGTCATCCTGCGATGCTGCGCGGGCTGCTGCCCAGGCGTTCATTCGACGCCCACAAGGGCCAAGCCGGGCGGGTTCTCGTTTTAGCCGGTTCGCCGGGTCTCCTCGGCGCTGCTGAACTGGCCTGTCGCGGGGCGCTGCGCGCCGGTGCCGGGCTCGTTACCCTGGCCGTCCAGCCTGAAATCCATCCGCTGCTGGCGGTGCGTGTTCCGGCCGAAGTCATGGTCAGGGCGGTCTCGAACCTGGCGGAAGCCCTGACGTTGCCGCACGATGCGGTGGTGATTGGTCCGGGTTTGGGGCGTGCCCGCGATGCTGAAATCCGCCAGGTGCTCGCGGCCGATCCCGCGCCTGCCGTGGTGGATGCCGATGCGCTCAATGCACTGGCGCCGTGGCCGGTTGTGTTGCCGATGCCCGGCCCGCGTTTGCTCACGCCGCATCCAGGGGAGTGGCGGCGCCTGGCTCCGGAACTGGCTGCGTCGGCGGAAGATCGCCGCGGTCAAGTGGAGGCGTTCGCTGCGGTTCATCCCAACCTGACAGTTTTGCTCAAAGGCGCCCGCACCGTGATCGCACAGCAGGGCCGTCCGACCCGCTACAACAGCACCGGCCATCCCGGCATGGCGGCAGGCGGCATGGGAGACGCGCTCAGTGGCGTGTTGGGTGCTTTGCTGGGGCAGGGGATTTGTGCGGCGGACAGCGCCGCCTTGGGGGCGTGGCTCTGCGGGCGTGCCGCTGAGGTCACCGGCAATGAAGGCCACGAGATGTCCGTTTTGCCTGAGGATGTGATCGGGCGCCTGGGACGGGCGTTTCGCGATCTCGTCGAGGGTGCTTATTGAACTCAGAGAAGGGCGGCGGTTCCTCGCTCGACCCGCAAACGGGTTTGACTCCCCAAGCCCTGGATACGAAACTGGCGCATGTCCGCGCCATCATTGAGCATCGACCCGCGCAACCTGCCCGCCGAGGGCCGCCGCCTGGAGGGAACTCTGCCCCCCGATTTCTTCGCCCTGCCGGAGGGCGACCCGGTGCGCCCGGCCGGGCAACTGGACCTTCAACTCAGGGTTCTTCGGGACGATGACGATCTCATTGTGACTGGGCGTTTGCGCGCTCCGTTTCAGTTCGACTGCGTGCGCTGCCTGCAGCCGCTCGATTATCTGGTGGACCTCGACGCCTACCATCTCGAAATTCCGATTGAAAACGATCAAATCATCGACTTGACGGACTGGCTGCGGGAGGATATCCTGCTGACCCTTCCGAGCTACCCTCGATGCGAGGACAGCAATGTCCTCCCTCGTGATTGTGCCGCCGAAGGCCGCTTTGAACCGGATTCCAAAGAGGAAACGGACGACGCGGCGCCGGAAAGCACAAAAGGTGTCTGGGATGCCCTCGATCAACTCAATAGCTAGCAAAACCCCCTTCCCATGGCCAATCCCAAGCGCAGACAATCCAAGGAACGCCAACGCCTTCGTCAAGGTTCCGCCCGCTGGCGCGCCCCCATCCTGAAAACCTGCCCCGAGTGCGGCAGCGCTGTTCCAGGTCACGTGGCCTGCCCCTCCTGCGGTTACTACAAAGGCCGTCAGGTGCTGACCATCGAAGCCGCCGAGTAACCCGGCTTTCCATTCAGTTCACCAAAAAACCCTGCCGGGCATGCGCTGGCAGGGTTTTTTGTGTCTGCTGATGGAGGGTCGCTCAACGCTCCGCCTGCTCCAGAGCGAGCAGCGCTTTGGCGGCCTGCTCAATCGCAGGCAGCAACTCGGACGGCAGACCGGTGAGCAGGGGCAGCACCGGACCGGTTTCGGCGACACCCGCGAGGGCGACGGCGTGGTGGAGGACGAGGATGGGGCTGTGCGCGTTGCGCAGATCCTCCAGCGGCAGGAACTGCCGGCGCAGCGACTCGGCTTGGTCGAAGTCACCGGATTGGATGGCCTTGAGCAGGCGCGTCGAGAGGCTCGGGGCGACACAAACACAACCTGCGGTGAAACCAACGCAGCCAAAGTCGCGCAGGTGGACGATGGCGGGCTGCTCGCCAATGCCGCTGACGATGATCTCCGGGTTGACCAGCCCGGTGAGCTTTTTCAGAATGGGGTCGTCGGCCGGGTCGTCACGCACGATGGCGTATTTGATCCAGGAGATGAGGCCGTCGTTGACGAGGCTGGCGGCGAGTTCGGGGGTGATGTAGCCGGGGTCCTTCATGTAGAGCACGGCGGGAATGCCAGCCTTTTCCACGAAATGCCGCACACCGGTGGCCACGCCCTCGGGTTTCGAGGGGAAGAGCGTGGGCAGCACCATGGCCGTGGGAAATTGGAAGTCGCGCAGGATGGCGGCTTGGTCCATCATGGTGCCGTAAAGCGGGCCGACGGCAGGCACGACCAGCGTGTTTTCAGCGGCCGCGCCGGCGAGGTAGGCGAGCAACTGGGCGTATTCGCTGACGGCGATGTTGTAGAGGTTGGCGTTGCCGCCATAAAGCAGGGTGTTGACGCCGCCGGACTCCAAATGACGGATGAGCCGGGTGTTTTCCGCGTCATCCAGGGTCAGATCAGGCTTCCGGCACAGTGGCGGCACGGCGATGACAGAGCGGCGGAGGTCGGTGGGAGTGATGGCGGTGGTCTGCATGACGCTCTGCTTAAAGCCGGGCGGCGGAGAATTGCAACCGGGCGTCGCGCGAAAAAACAAAGCGACTCAGACGCGGGATGCTGCGCGCCAGCAGCCCATCGGGAGAGAGCCGCGCCCAGGTGTTGAACATCGCCAGATTGCGCCCCGCCTCATTGCCGCCCGTCTCCAGCGCCACCTTCGCTTCCACCGCCGCTTCCACCAACTGATCTGCTTCCGCCACCCGCGCCGACTGCGCATCGTAATTCTGCGCCACCTGCATCAGCCCCGCGATGTGTAACGGGGTGGGCAGCGTGCTGTCGTCCCGGAAAGCGGCCAGGGCATTCGCCAGGCCTTGCTGCTTGATCAGCGCGCGCGCCTGATCGTGGGTATCCTGCTGGCGTTGAATGGGAAACTCCGACACCGGCTCCCCCTGAAGTTCTGGTGTCAACCGCTCGCCCGCCTGCACCCGCTCGCCAAATTGGCTTGCGTACAAGTCTGGCTGCGCGCAAGGGCGAGACTCGCGCGGGGTGCGAGCGAGTCAACTGTTCCCACCTCAACCAGCTTACCGGCTGCTGGAGGCGGCACGACTTGGTTTCGCGGCAAGGTGAATGAGCCGGCGAACATGACCATCAACGGCCAGAATTCGCAGTTGTCAGTGATCCAGCCGCTGTGAAACCGCTTGAATGACCGCACCCGTCTCGTATTCTGCCTGCCTGGCACCACGTTATGAAAGCGCTTTATTTTCTGCTGCCTGTTTCCCTGGCTCTTAACGTCCTCCTCGCTTGGAAGGTCTGGCAGCCAAGTCCCGGTCATATCACTGACCGCATCGAAGTCCCGTCTGCCGCTCTTCCCAAAGCGCCCTCCTCTTTGGTCGAAGCAGCCGATTTCCCGTGGCCCAGCCTTCTTCCCGCGCGGCATGGCCGAGCCGGAAGCGAAGACCCGGCTTATCTTTCCGCCACCCTGGATCAGGCGCTGTTTTTGTCAGCCGGGAACTTTCCTCTGCTCGACGGCTTTCATTTCCAGATCGATGCACTTGGCCGCCACCGCGTCATCTTCCCAATCCCCCAACCGGCGAACTACAACAGCCCGCGCAGGCCAATCTACGATTATCAGAGCCCGCCGAGCCATCCCGGCCCGCCAGCCAGCACCCACCCTCGTGATTCCCTCCCGGTTGATCGCGGCCTTTACGGTTCACCTGGATCGCTGGGGATCTGATAGAAAGGCTTCTGCCCAACATCCCGGGATCCGTTCGACACGGACTTCCTTCGTTAAGCTTGCGGCACGCCAATGAAAGCCAGGCGGCGCAAACCTGCGGTTGCCGAAACGCGGCATCTGCCGTTAACCTGCGCGCCGTGTCAAAATCCTCCGCTCCTCCCGCCAAGGCCGCCGCTCCTGCCCCGCATTCGCCGCGCCTCATTCGCGCGTTTTTGGGCGCGCTCTGTTTTTTTGCCTGGGCCAGCGTCATGGTCATTGAAATTTGCGCCTTCCGGCTGCTGGCGCCCGAGTTTGGCAACAGCGTTTTCACCTGGACGGCGTTGATTGGCGTGATCCTCGTCGCCTCCAGCCTCGGTGGCTGGCTGGGCGGCTGGCTGGCGGACCGCAATCCCTCGCCTGCCATGCTCGGTTTCCTCATGGGCGGGGCGGCCGTGCTCACCTTTCTCATTCCTCCTTTGCATGGAGTGCTCGGCCCCTCGCTCGCCGCTGGCGGGCATTTGATTGCCGGACCGGTCATGGCCTCACTGCTGCTTTTCGCGGTTCCCGGCGTCTTGCTCGGCGCTATTTCTCCCGCTGCCATCCGCTATTACAGCCTGACCTCGCAAGACGCCCGCGTCGGCTCCTCCGCCGGCATCATCAGCATGCTGGGCTCTCTCGGAAGCTTCACCGGCACCTTTTTGTCCGGCTTTTTCCTGCTCTCGACCTTCGGTGTGCGTTCGATCTTCGCCGGTGTCGCCCTGCTGCTGTTGCTGCTCGCAGTGGCCTGCTTTGTCCTGGCGCGGAAATCCATGCGCCAGCAAATCCCCTTGCTGCTTGCCGCATTGCTCGCCGGTTCGGCGACCCTGGCCAAGGATTCAACACTGCCGACAAACGTGCTGCACGAGGAAGAGTCCTTTTACCATCGCATTCGCGTCACCGAAACTGGCGTCAGCCCGCACCGGCGTCGTTTTCTGGAATTGGACAGCACCATGGAGGGCGGCATGAATCCCGACAGCGGCGCGCTGGTCCTCGACTACCAGCACTACTGGCGCCTCGCCCGCATCAACGAACAGCTCGACATCAAACGCGCGCTTTTCCTCGGCGCGGGCGCCTTTGGCATGCCCAATGAGCTTTCACGCGAGCTACCTCAAGCCCATGTCGATGTCGCCGAGATCGATCCGCGCGTGGTCGCCGCCGGGCACCAGTTTTTCCAGCTCGGCAAGCACCCGCGCGTGCACGCGCATGCGACGGACGCGCGCCGTTTTCTCCGCCTCCATGACCAGCCCGGGCAACGCTGGGATCTGATCTTTGGCGATGCCTACAACGGCATTCGCTCCATTCCAACCCACCTCACCAGCGTCGAATTTTTCCAGCTCATCCACGACCGCCTGACTGACGATGGCGCCTACATCATGAACGTCATCAGCGCCGTGCAGGGACCTCGCGCCGAGTTGCTCACCGGCATCCTGGCGAGTGTGCGCGCGGCCTTTCCCTACGTGGAGGTGTTTCGCGTCGGAGGCGCTTTGACGGAGCCGCAGAACGTCATCCTGCTGGCGACCAAAACCGACTGGTCTCCGCTCATCACGGACCGCTTTTACAGCCCTGGCAGCGCGGCCAACCGTTTGGTCGCCTCGCACATTCCCTCGGTGCAATTGCCCGCCGGGGGAACCGTTTTCACCGACAACTTGAACCCGGTGGACGCCATCATCGCCCGCGGGCTGCTCACTCGCTGAAGCGCCTCGCTGCTCCCCCGGCCGCTCCCCGCCCTCAACCGGGGTCACAGACCCCCGGTTACAGTTTCTTGATCCGCACGTTGCGGAAAAAGACATCATGGCCGTGGTCTTGGAAGCCGATGTGGCCGGTGCGGGGCAGATCTTTGAGTGCCGTCTTGAACTTGTTGGGTGAGCCGTCCGGATTCTTCTCCGCCGTGTCCCACTCATTCAGATCAAGGTCCTGCACCTTTTGATCGTTGATGTGGCAGACCAATTTCGTGCCCCGAACCTCCAGCCGCAGCGTGTTCCACTCGCCTGCCGGTTTGACCGCGTTGACGAGAGGAGGGCGCGCGTCGTAAAGCGCGCCGCAGTCATGCACGCCGGCTTCTTTGCCATGGGAGTCAAAAATCTGCATCTCATAGCCCTGCTGCACGGGGTCTTCCGGATTGGTGCGGAAGAACAAACCGCTATTGCAGCCGGCGGTCACATTGAACTCCAGTTCGAGGATGAAGTCGTCATACGTTTCTTTGGTCCACAGGTAGCTGCTTTTGGGTTTGCGCGCGAGCACGCCCCCCTTTTGCACGGTCCAGACTTCAGGCGTCTCCGGTTTGACAAACCAGCCGTCGAGGTTCTTGCCATTGAAGAGGTTGACGAAATCGTCCGCGGCAGCAAGCGGCGTCACTGACAACAGCAGACCTGTGGCGAAAGCGGAAAAGAAGATGGGGCGCATGACGAACTCAAAACGCCCCGTCAAGGGCATCCTATCAGTCATTTCCCAAATGCCAGAGAATCCCATCAGGCCATGGCGGCCATGGCGAGCGGCAGCGGATCCACACTGGAATGCGGGCTCTGGAAAAAGTCCACCTTGCCCGTGGTCACGTCATAGAGACAGCCAACAATGGCGATCTTGCCCTCGATCACCAGTCTGTCGAGGGTGCGGCTGCGCTCACGAATGACCTTGATGGTACGCATGACGTTCGAACGGGCGATCTCATTGGCATACGCCGCCTTTTCGCCCGGCAGCCATTGATCCGTCCGTTTCAATGTCAATGGATCGATTGCCAGCTGAATCTCGGTCACCAAGCCGTCGAGGTTGCAGCAAGGCGTCGCCTCACTGGCTTTTTTGGCCGCGGCAAGCAAATCCACTGCGGCGTTGACCGCGCCGCAACTGGTATGGCCCATGACCACGACGAGCTTGGAACCCGCCACCGCGCAGGCATACTCCAGGCTGCCCAGCAGTTCCTCCGTCGCAATGTTGCCAGCCACGCGGGCGCTGAAGATGTCGCCCAAACCAAGGTCAAAAACCACTTCCGCTGGCGCGCGCGAGTCGATGCACCCGAGCACCGCCGCCATGGGGAACTGCCCCGCGGAAGTGGCGTCCACCAGACGATGATGATCGCGGGTGAGCTGGGTGCCATTGAGAAAACGCTCATTGCCTTCTTTGAGGATCTCCAGCACCCGCCCAGGCGTGAGTTCCTTCTGCACCTCGCGGCTGCTGTAGTCCACGTAATGGATGACATCCGGCAAGTGACCGTTCCAGTTGTGGAAACCTTTGAAGCTGACGTTGACACCCAATGCCTTGCTGGTCGTGTCGCGATAATCAGTGAGCAGGTCAACGACGTCTGGATCAATGAAGTCGGTATTGCTCGCATCGACCAGCACATGACCGCCGCGTGGCACGCTGCGCAGGGCCTGCTCCAGCGAAGGACGGCTCAAAAAGCTGACTTGATTTGCCAGGGCGATGCGCAGGACATCGCCGCTCACATGCTTTTCCATCGCACAGCGAATCGGACGCCGGGCATTGCTGTAAAGGATGAACGCCACCGCCACACCCAGGCCGATCAACACACCGATCAGCAGGTCGGTCAAAACGATGGCGATGACCGTGATGGCGAAAGGCAGAAATTGCAGCTTGCCCTCGTTCCACATCTGCTTGATCAGGGCCGGGCTCGCCAGCTTCAAACCGGTCATCAACAAGATGGCTGCCAGCGCGGAAAGGGGGATCTCATTGAGCAGCGCCGGCACGGCCACCACACAGCCGAGCAGCAGCAACCCGTGCCAGATGGCGCTGACCTTCGTTTCAGCGCGCGCATTGATGTTCACGCTGCTGCGCACGATGACACTCGTCACCGGCAAACCGCCCAGCAAACCAGCCGCCATGTTGCCCGCCCCCTGCGCCAGCAATTCCCGGTTTGGCGGCGTCACGCGCTGTTTGGGGTCGATCTTGTCCACTGCCTCGACGTTGAGCAGCGTCTCCAGCGAAGCCACGATGGCAATGGTCACCGCCGCCAAATAGACCGCCGAATTGCCCAGCACCGACCAATCGGGGGAGATCAACGCCTGTCGGGCAAATTCCACCGGCCCCGACGTCACCGGCACCGCGACCAAGTGCGACGCCTCGATCACCAGACCACCGCCAAAGGCGCGGAAAAGCTGATTCAACGCCACCCCGGCGAGCACCACAACCAGCGGCGCCGGAATCGGCGATTTCTTCAGCACCTTCACCTGATCCCACAACATGATCAGGGCGATGGACAAGAAACCCACCAGCAAGGCCCCGGGATGGATCGCGCGCATTGACGCCGCCAACTCCGAGAAAGTGTTCTGGCCATCTGGCTGCTGAAAGGATTTTTCCCCCATCGGATCAGCGTCGTAGCCCAGCAAGTGCGGAATCTGCTTCAAGATCAGGATGATGCCAATGGCGGCCAAAAGCCCCTTGATCACACTCAGCGGAAAAAAGGAAGCGATGAAACCGGCGCGAAACGCCCCCAGCAAAACCTGGATGAACCCGGCCAGAATCACCGCCACCAAAAAGGCCTCAAAGGTGCCCAGATTGCCAATTTGGGCGGCAACCACCGCCGTCAGGCCGGCAGCAGGACCGCTGACACTGGTGTGCGAACCGCTCAAAACCCCAACCACAAGGCCGCCCACGATGCCCGCGATGAGACCTGCGATGGGAGGCGCGTTCGAAGCGAGGGCGACACCAAGGCAAAGCGGCAGCGCGACGAGAAAAACAACGAGACCAGAGATGAGGTCCTTGGGGAGGGTGGTGGATAAGGACGGCCTACCGTTTGTCATCATATTGGGGTATTTGGGGGAGTAAAATTCCCTTGAGCAAGGGATTGACTTTGACAGACGTAGTAGAACGCCACTAATGCTTCCCGCGATATTCCAAAGTTCAGAACTCGTGATTAGAGATTTGCTAAATCAGATACAACCTCGGCACCCACTCAGTCCGCTGCATTTCCCAGACTGCAAGCGTCAATGGCTCCAGGCTGGCCGATCATAAGCAGCACGCTTGTTGGAACGCGCCTCGCGGCTGGCTCTCGATCACCTTTCCATTCCCCGTTCATGTCCTCTCTCCTCCCCAAAAACTACATTCAAAAAGACGTCATCGCCGGCTTGGTGGTCTTCCTCGTCGCTGTCCCGCTCTGCCTCGGCATCGCCCACGCCTCCGGTGTCCCCATCATCGCAGGCATTCTGGCCGGCATCATCGGGGGCATTGTCGTCGGCGCCCTCAGCGGCGCGCAGATCAGCGTCTCCGGCCCCGCCGCGGGCCTGACGGCCATCGTTTTGGCGCAGATCGAAAAGCTCGGCAGTTTCGAAGCCTTCCTGCTCGCGCTTTTTTTCAGCGGCCTGCTGCAAATTGCCTTTGGCGCGATGCGCGCCGGACTGCTCGCCAACTACTTCCCCACCAACGTCATCAAAGGCCTGCTCGCCGCCATCGGCGTCATTCTCATCATGAAGCAGGTGCCGCACTTGCTCGGCCATGACCCCGACTACCAGGGCGACATGTCCTTCGAGCAGCCCGACGGCGAGAACACGTTCTCCGAAATCCTCACCGCGTTTCAGCGCTTCCTGCCCGGCGCCACCCTTGTCGGCATCGCCTGCCTGCTGTTGCTGCTGCTCTGGGACAAGACCCGGTTGAAAAAGAGCCTGTTTCCCTCTCCTTTAGCTGCGGTGCTGCTCGGGGTGGCTCTCAATGAGTTCATGCTCCGAAGCGGTTCGGCTTGGACGATTGGCAATTCCCACCTCGTCCAGGTGCCCATCCTCGGCGACAGCGGCTGGTCGGGAATCTTCCATTTCCCCGACTTCAGCCAGTGGAAGAATCCAGCGATCTATCTGGGCGCCTTCACCCTCGCCGTCGTCGCCTCTTTGGAGACCCTGCTCAACATTGAAGCCACCGACAAAATCGACCCTTACAAGCGCTTCGCGCCGCAAAACCGGGAGCTGTTTGCCCAGGGGGTTGGAAACGCCATCGCGGGTTCCATCGGCGGCATGCCCATCACTTCTGTCATTGTGCGCAGCACCGTCAACGCCAACGCCGGCGGCGTCACCAAACTCGCCGCCATCGTCCATGGCATCTTGCTCGCGGTGAGTGTCTTTCTCATGCCGGAATGGCTGAACAAAATCCCCCTCGCCGCGCTGGCCGCGATCCTCGTCGTCACCGGCTACAAACTCGCCAACCCCGGCGTCTTCAAAGCCATGCATGCCGAGGGCCGCAACCAGTTCCTGCCCTTCATCATCACCCTGCTGGCCATCGTTCTCACCGACTTGCTCATCGGTATTCTCATCGGTCTCGCCGTCAGCCTGCTCTTCATTCTTTACAGCAACCTGCGCCGTGGTTTCCACATCATCCGGGAAAGCCATGTCGGCGGGCCCGTGACCCGCCTTGAGTTTGCCAACCAAGTCAGCTTCCTCAATCGCGCCAAGCTGGCCACCACCCTCGCCGACTTTCAAAGCGGCGACCAAGTCGTGCTGGATGCCCGCACCACCGACTACATCGACCCCGACATCCTCGGCTGCATCCGCGAGTTCAAAGACGACCAGGCCCCGGTGCGCGGCGTCAATGTCAGCCTCATCGGCTTCAAAGATCGCTATCCCATTGACGACGAAATTCAGTACGTCGATGTCAGCACCCGCGACGTGCAGGCTCAGCTCGATCCCGCCCGCGTGCTGCAACTGCTCAAGGAGGGCAACCAGCGGTTCGTCAGCGGCCAGCGCCTGCATCGCGACCTGGTCCGCCAGGTTGACGCCACCTCCGATGGCCAGCATCCCATGGCCGTCGTGCTCGCCTGCATTGACTCCCGCATCGCCACCGAGATGATTTTCGACCTCGGCCTGGGCGACATTTTTTCCTGCCGCGTCGCCGGCAACATCGCCGGCAGCAAGATTCTCGGCAGCATGGAGTTTGCCTGCAAAGTCGCTGGCGCCAAGCTCATCCTGGTGCTCGGCCACACCCGCTGCGGCGCGGTGCAGGCCGCCTGCAACCTGGTCGAACAGGAGACTGATCCCGCCGCCGCCACCGGTCTCAGCAACCTCGGCGCGCTCACCGGCCCCATTGGCGAAGCCATCCGTCTTGAAACCGCAACCTGCGAAAACCGCAACGGCAGCAACGAGAGCTTCGTCGATCGGGTCGCCACACTGAATGTGGGCGCGGTCATGGACTACATCCAAACCAATAGCCCGGCTCTCAGCACCCTCGTCGAGTCCGGCACGATCGCCATGGTCGGCGGCATGTATGATGTCAAAACGGGCAGAGTCAGCTTCTTCGACCAGAGTCAGTCCAAGGAGCTGGCTGGGCCGTCACACTGAACCGGGTTTTTCAGCGCTCTGACTTGGCCGGTTTGCCGCGCACCGACATCCGAAAGGGCACTCCCGGCGCCGGCCATTCCTTGCGGATGACATTTTCGAGGTAGCGCAGGTAGCT
Organism: uncultured Verrucomicrobiaceae bacterium; assembly: GCA_964553805.1. GTDB lineage: Bacteria > Verrucomicrobiota > Verrucomicrobiia > Verrucomicrobiales > Verrucomicrobiaceae > JAGRPD01. The sequence continues at coordinate 28,203 of CAZKMS010000022.1, read as the reverse complement.
GTCGGTCAGCTTGGCGGCGCGATTGGCGAACAACACGAAGTGCGGCACCGGAATCGCGCTGTCATCAGCGCTGTTGACCTGAGTCGCGTAAAGCAGCTTGAAGCTGAACTTGGCATGGCCGAGCGGTCCCGGACTGTTGTCGATCGCTTGGTGCAGCAGCCGGTTCAACGCGCCAGTGCCGACACGATTGCGTGCGCCTTTGCGAATCGATTCGACAGCCTGGAACAGCTTGCCGATGAATTGTTTCTCGCGGGCCGAGATGGCGATCATCGGTGCGTAGTGCAGAAAGAAAAACTCCCGGCGCATCTCTTCCTCCAAGTGCTCCAGGCGGTCCTTCTTTTTGCCGTCCGGATGAAACAAATCGAACTTGTTCATCACCAGCAGGCAGGGCTTGCGCTCCTGCAGGATGAGCTGGGCGATCTTGCGGTCCTGCATGCGCGCGCCCGCCGCGCAATCGACCACCAGCAGGCAAAGGTCCGCGCGTTTGATGCTTTGCAACGCCTGCTGAACGCTGTGAATCTCCACCTGGGTGTCAACACGAGCGCGGCGGCGAATGCCTGCGGTGTCGATGAGCTGGTAACGCCGGCCCGCATGCGCTGCCATGATGTCCAGGGAGTCGCGCGTGGTGCCCGCCACCTCGCTGACGATGGTGCGCTCCTGGCCGAGAATGGCATTCACCAGCGATGACTTTCCCGCGTTGGGACGGCCCACGATGGCAATCTTCAGCGGCCGTTCCCGCTCCTTGCTCCCCAACTTCTCCTCCTCCTCTTCCGCCGCCGCTTTCAGATCGAGCCGCTTGCTGACCATGCCCACCAGCGCGTCGATGCCGAGACCATGCACAGCACTGACTTCGGCCTGGTCTGCAAACCCCAATTGGGTGAACTCGCCCGCGCCCAGCCGCCGGCCCGCCGAGTCCGCCTTGTTGCAGACAAGAATGACCGGCTTCCGCGTGCGGCGCAGTTGCTTGGCAAGGTCGGCGTCGATGGTCGTGACACCCGCTGTGACATCCACCACAAAGAGCAGCAGGTCCGCCACTTCCAGCGCGATCGCCGCCTCCGTCTGCACCTGCTCGGTCAGCACATCATCCGTGCTGGCGCCAATGCCGCCGGTGTCCATGATTTCAAAGATCTGCGGCCCGCGCCGGCATTCAGCGGTGATGCGATCCCGCGTCACCCCAGCCATGTCATGCACGATGGAGATGTTCTTGCCGGCCAGCCGGTTAAAGAGGGCGGATTTGCCGACATTGGGACGGCCGACGATGGCGACGGTTTTGATCATAATTGGAGAGGGAAACGCGGTTCAGACCGTGTGGTGGCCCGCCACCTGGCGGATGCCATCAGCGAGATGAATGAACCCTGAGACTGCGGTAAAAAAGCCCGCCGTCAAAGTGATGACGATCAGGTGGGGCAAATCAAGCATCAGCCACAACACGGCGGCAAATTGGGCGAAAGTCGCGGCTTTGCCGGTCCAATGCGGCTGGATGCGGCAGCTTCCGGTCAGGTGTTGAATGAGAAAGGCGCCGCCGATGCTGGCAAGATCGCGAAAGATGACCAAAATCGGAAACCACAATGGAAAATGCTGGCGCCAGTGAGTGAAGCTCAAGGTGATGATGGCTGACAGCAGCATCAGCTTGTCCGCCAGCGGATCGAGGATGGCGCCGAGCCGGCTCTTCTGATTGAAGCGCCGCGCAATGAAGCCGTCCACCGCGTCGCTCAACGCGGCCAGCCCAAACACAAAAATCGTCGCCCAGCGCAGCCGCTCATCGGGCGTGCCGTTTGCCACGCTGTCGCCGTAGTAAATCGCCACGCCGACGAAGACGGGGATCAACAGAATACGAAACAGGGTGATTTGCGTGGCCAGGGTCACGTTCAGGTTTAGCCCGGCACGGAGCGCATTGCAAACGCGCAGCGCTTTCCTTCAGGATCAACCCGGACCGGCCGCGGGCGCGATGCTGACCTCGACACTTTTTGAAGCGGGAGTCAAACTGACGTCCGCGAAGCTCCCGATGGGCACCAGCACATTGGCTTCAGGGAAATAGGCGGCGCAGCAGCCCGCGGGCAGGTCGTAAGGAATGGCCAGGAAGTGCCTGGCACTGCGCCGCTCCCCTTCAAAGTGGCTGGTGATGTCCACCGGCGCGACCGGTGAAATGCCGCGTTCGCGCATGTCATCGGGATTCATGAACACCACCCGGCGCTCATGCCCCACGCCGCGGTAACGATCATTCAACCCGTAAACGGTGGTGTTGAACTGGTCGTGGCTGCGCAGCGTCTGCAGCAGCAAGCGACCCGCGGCCGGCTGCGCCGTGGCCAGCGCATGAGTGGCAAACTGGGCTTTGCCGGACGCCGTGTCCCAGATGCGCTGGCGCGCTTTGTTAGGCAGGTAAAAACCGCCGGGCTTGCGCACACGCTCGTTGAAGTTCTCAAATCCGGGCACCACCTGCTCGATCAAGCTGCGGATGCGGTCGTAGTCCTCCACCAACTCCAGCCACGGCACGCTGGAGCGCCCGCCCAGCGTGGCGGCGGCGGTGCGGGCGACGATCTCGGGCTCGCTCAGCAGATGCGGCGAAGCCGGCTGCAAATGACCGTGCGAGGCATGCACGATGCTCATGCTGTTCTCCACGGTGAGGAAAGCCTCCTCGCCATCGCGCAGGTCACGCTCGCTGCGGCCCAGGCAGGGCAGGATGAGGCCAGTCGCTCCGGTGATCAGATGACCGCGATTGAGCTTGGTGCTGACCTGCACGGTCAAGCGGCAGCGACGCAGGGCCTCCGCGGTGTACTCCGTGTCTGGAGTCGCTTGCAGAAAGTTGCCTCCCAGCGCATAAAACACCCGCGCCCGGCCTTCATGCATGGCGCGAATGGCTGCCACCACGTCCCAGCCATGCTTGCGCGGCGTTTGAAAAGCGAAGGTCCTCTCCAGCCGCTCCAAAAACCATTCCGGCATTTTTTCGAAGATGCCCATGGTGCGGTCGCCCTGCACATTGCTGTGTCCGCGCACCGGGCACAATCCAGCGCTTTCACGCCCCACCGCGCCGAGCAGCAAATGGATGTTCGCCACCTCCTGAATCGTGGCCACCGCGTTTTTATGCTGCGTCAATCCCATCGCCCAGCAGGTGATGAGCTTGCGCTCGCCACTGGCGCACTGGCGCGCCGCCTTCTGGATTTCGGCCTTGGCAATGCCCGAAACGGCCTCCAGTTCCGCCCAGTCCAGCTCGCTGAGATGCTGCAAATAAGGCTCCAGGCCATGGGTGTGCGCGGCGATGAACTCGTGATCCAGACTGCCATCTTCCACCAACGTTTTAGCGATGCCCTTGAGCAGCGCCTGGTCGCCATTGAGCCGGACCTGCAAATACTGGCTGGCCAGCGCGGTGGACATGCCAAGCATGCCTTTGAACTGCTGTGGATGCATGAAGCCGGTGAGCCCGGCTTCCTTCATCGGGTTGACGGCAATGATCGTCGCGCCCTGCTCCACGGCTCTTTGCAGTGTGCTGAGCATGCGCGGGTGGTTGGTGCCCGGATTTTGACCGATGACCAAAATGGTGTCCGCCGTTTCCAAGTCCTTCAACGTCACCGTTCCCTTGCCCACGCCCAGGCTGCGCCCAAGCGCGGCGCCGCTCGACTCATGGCACATGTTGGAGCAATCCGGCAAATTGTTGGTGCCGAACTGGCGGACAAAAAGCTGATACAGAAACGCCGCCTCGTTGGTCGCCCGCCCTGAGGTGTAAAACACCGCCTCGTCAGGCGATTCCTGGGCATTCAGTTCTTGCGCGATGAGGGCAAACGCATCGTCCCAGGAAATTGCCTGGTAATGGTCTGATCCCTCGCGCAGCACCATTGGCTCAGTGAGGCGTCCAGCCTGATCCAGCTCATAGTCCGACCACTGGGTCAATTCCGCGATGGAGTGCTGCGCCATGAAGGCCGGCGTCACCCGCGCCTTGGTCGTCTCCGAAGCAATCGCCTTGGCGCCGTTTTCACAAAACTCGAACATGCTGCGGTGATCCTCGGGATCAGGCCAGGCGCAGCTTGGACAATCGAATCCATTCCACTGATTCAGCCTCAGCATGGCCTCCGTGCCCCGCACCAGGCCACTGCTGCCGAAAACGTGTTTGAGCGAACTCACCACCGCAGGCACACCCGCAGCGGCCTTTTTGGCCGGCTTCAGATGGAGGCCGGTGAGTTTCTCAGGCGGCAACGGCGACGTGGATGGATTGGACATGCGTTGGCAAACGAAGCATACGCTCAATAGCCATCAGACGCATCCCGCAAACACCGAACTTGGCAAAAAATCGCGCCGCCCGGGCAGGCGCAGCGCTGCCGCACCCGGCATTTTGCTGCTGGAAGCGAGCTTTCTCCACGTATTGTTGGGAATGACCAAACCCCTGATTGCATGGCTGGCGGCCGCTTTCGCCGCGACAGGCGCGCTGAACGCGCAGGATGAAAACCGCTTTTTCTCGGCCGCTCGCCAACTGACCTTTGAAGGCAAGCGCGCCGGTGAGGGCTACTTCAGCGCCGATGGCACCAAAATGGTCTTCCAAAGCGAACGCGAGCCCGGCAATCCCTTTTATCAAATCTACCTGCTCGACCTCGAAACGGGCGACACCGAGCGCATCTCACCCGGCCAGGGCAAAACCACCTGCGCCTGGATTCACCCTGACGGCGAGCGCATCCTCTTTGCTTCCACGCATTTGGACAAGCAATCGGAGACGCTGCAAAAGGCCGAATACGAAGAGCGCGCCAGCAGCCGGGTGCGCAAGTATTCCTGGGACTACGATGAACACTTCGATCTCTTCGAATACCGGCTGGCCGACAAGTCTCTGCGCAACCTGACCAACCAGCAAGGCTACGACGCGGAGGGCGCCTTTTCCCCCGACGGCAAAAAGATCGTGTTCGCTTCCAACCGCCAAGCCTATCAAAACGAGCTCAGCGGCGAGGACGCGGAGCGGCTCAAGATCGACAGGCAGTACTTCATGGAGATCTACACAGCGGATGCCGACGGCGGCAACGTGCAGAAATTGACCGCCACGCCAGGCTACGATGGCGGACCCTTTTTTAGCGCGGATGGCAGTCACATTTGCTGGCGACGTTTCACGCCGAAGGGCGACCAGGCGGAAATCTGGACCATGAAAGCCGACGGAAAAGATCAGCGCCAACTCACCCGCCTCGGCGCCATGAGCTGGGCGCCGTATTTCCATCCCAGCGGTGAGTACCTGATCTTCACCACCAACCTGCAAGGTTTCGCCAACTTTGAACTCTACTTGGTCGATGCCCGCGGCGAGCGCGACCCCGTGCGTGTCACCTTCACGGATGGCTTCGACGGCCTGCCGGTGTTTTCGCCCGATAGCAAAAAGCTCGCGTGGACCACCGGGCGCGGTTCCGGTGGCGAGTCGCAAATCTGGCTGGCGGATTGGAATCACGAAGCCGCGCGGAACGCTCTGGGATCGCCAGGTTCCAAGCAGACTGAGCCGGCAGCAACGCCCGACCTCGCGCTGACTGCCGAGGAAATCCGGCCCGATGACCTGCGCCTGCATGTGAACTACCTGGCCAGCGACGCGCTCGAAGGCCGCCTGACCGGCACGCGTGGCGAACAACTCGCCGCCGAATACGTCGCTGACGTGATGGGCAAAGCCGGGTTGTTGCCTTTCGGTGATGACAACGGCTGGTTCGAGCCCTTTGAGTTCACCGCAGGCGTCGCGTTAGGTCCGAAAAATGTGCTAACGGTCAAAGGCATCGAGAAAGACGCGGGCGTAAAAGTGGACACCGATTGGCGCCCGTTGTCTTTCTCCGAAGTGGGTCAGGTGGCTCCCAGCGGCGTCATCTTTGCCGGTTATGGCATTGAAACGCCCGATGGAGCCACCGGCAGCGACGGCAAGACGTTGGATCCTTACAGCAGTTATGCTCACCTGGACATCAAAGACCAGTGGGTGATGGTGTTTCGCTACCTGCCTGAGGGCTTGGAAAAAGAGCGCCGCAATGAACTGGTCCGCTACGCCAGCCTGCGCCACAAGGCAATGACCGCGCGGCAAAAGGGCGCGCGCGGCCTGATCGTGGTCAGCGGTCCGAACAGCAAGGTGGTGGATCAGCTCGCGCCCCTGACCTTCGATGCCTCCCTGGCCAGTTCCGGGCTCGCCGCCATTAGCGTCACCGACGAACTGGCGAACGACATCCTGAAAAGCGCCGGCAAAACCGTCAAGGAACTGCAGGACAAGCTCGACACCGGCGATTTGATGGGCGGCATCCGTTGTGAAGGCGTGGCCATCGGCGCAGCGATCGACATTCAGCAGGAGAAAAAAACCGGCCGCAACGTGCTGGGTGTCCTGCCAGCGCGCAGCGAGCCGGATTTCCACACGCCACCGCTCATCATCGGCGCGCATGTGGACCACCTCGGCAGCAAGGGCGGCGGCAACTCGCGCGCGAAAGGCGATGAGTCGAACAAAATCCATCACGGCGCCGACGACAATGCCTCGGGCACCGCCGGCATGCTGGAGATCGCCCAATGGATGGCGGCCCTCAAGCGCGAGGGCAAACTCAAGCTGACGCGCGACGTGATCTTCGCCGCCTGGTCCGGCGAGGAACTGGGTCTGCTCGGCTCCGGCCACTTTGTCGAAGCTCTGGCCAAGATGATCAAAGGCGATCCCACCGCCAAGCTCGAGGGCATGATGGCCGCTTACTTGAACATGGACATGATCGGCCGCTTCAGCAAAACGCTCGTCATTCAGGGTGTCGGCTCCAGCCCGTGGTGGGCGGGCGAAATCGAAAAACGCAACGCCCCCATCGGCCTGCCCATCACCCTCCAAAAGGACGCCCATCTGCCCACCGACTCCACTTCGTTCTACCTGCGCGGCATTCCCACCTTGAACGTCTTTACCGGCGCGCATGAGGACTACCACATGCCCTCCGACACCGCGGAAAAGCTCAACTATGAGAAAGCCTCCGACATCGCGCGCCTGCTCGGCCTGATCGCGCGCGCGGTGGCGACCACGCACGAGATTCCAGCCTATGCAGCGATGGAGGCGCCCAAAAACTCCGGCAGCCGCGGCGGCCTGCGCGCCTACCTCGGCACCATTCCGGACTACGCGCAGGGCGACATCGTTGGCGTCAAACTCTCCGGCGTTTCCTCCGTTGGCCCCGCCGCCAAGGCTGGCGTCAAAGGCGGCGACATCATCACCAAACTCGCCGGCAAGGAAGTCAAAAACATCTATGACTACACCTACCTGATGGGTGACCTGAAAATCGGCGAGGAAACCGACATCACCGTGAAGCGCGAGGGCAAAGAAGTGACGATGAAAATCACGCCGCAGTCACGCGATTGAAGCATCTTGCTTGCTGGTAACCGCAAATTTCAAACTCCCTCTCCCCCGGGGAGAGGGCTGGGGTGAGGGGGAAGCTGCCCTTTGCGCATTGACAATCCCCGCCCAAGCCGCACCTGTTCTTTATGAACCGCCTGGAGGTCATTCGTCAGGAAATCGCAGGCGAATGGCAAAGCATCACCGCTTTTGCGCGCACCCTGCGTCAGACGGCCACCCATGCGGAGATTTTGATGTGGCGTTGCCTGCGCAACCGCCGCATGAATGGCCGCAAGTTCCGCCGGCAGCATCCCATCGAACCCTTCATCGTGGATTTCTACTGCGAGGAACTTTCCCTGGCGGTGGAGCTGGATGGCGGCCAGCACAACAGCCTTGAAGGGCACAGGCATGACGCCGCCAGAGATGATTTTTTACGGGAACTCGGCGTCAAAGTGCTGCGCTTCACCAATGGCGAACTGTTCCGCCATACGGACGCTGTTTTGAATGTGATCTGGCATCACACGCGAAGAGAGGACGACGAGGATACCCAGCCGGGGTCAGCTTCCCCCTCACCCCGGCCCTCTCCCCAAGGGAGAGGGGGATGATGTCGCGCCGCCGGGATGCGTGGACGCTCTCCAGGGAAACATCTCACCAGGCCGAGCGCACGTTCCAGGTCTCGTAAACGCCCTCCGGAAGGTCGGTCAAAAAGCGCGATGGCCGCTGCAGCATGCCGCCGTCCCGGGCCTGCGGCCAGAACAGCGGGTAGGTCAGGTAAAGCTCGTCCTTGGCCCGGGTGACCGTGACGTAAAACAAGCGCCGCTCCTCTTCCTCGCCGCCTTCCTCCACAGCGCGGCTGTGCGGGAAAAGCCCGTCCGCCAGCCAGACCGCGAAAACCGCGCGCCACTCGAGACCCTTGGCTTGGTGCGCCGTGGTGAGCGTGACGGCGTCCTTGTCTGTCGGCTCCCGCGCGGGCTGATTGTCAGTGTCCACTCCGGAGAGCAATGCGAGCTGGCTGAGGAACTCGTTCACATCCTGGAAGCGCTCGCTGAAGGCGCTGAGCTGCTCCAGGTCCTGCAGGCGCTGCTCATAGTTCTGGAACTTCGTCTTCATGTAATCCTGGTACACGCCCTCGATCACGCTGCGAATCATCAGCGCTGGCGCCGCCGGCCTGCCTTGCTCATCGACCAACTCCTCCACGGTCCAGGCAAACTGCTTCCAGACCTCCGCCGCTTTTTTCGGCACCTTCAAACCGTGCAAGGCCTCCGCCAGCGCAGCACGGCCAGGCTCCGCCCCCGCGGCGGGGCTGCGGCTCCAGTCCGTCCACATTTTCACCGCGCTGGCAGTGCCGACACCGGGCACCAAGCGCGCCATGCGCAGGAAACTGACCTCATCGCTGCGGTTGGCGATGAACTTCAAGAAGGCGGCCACGTCCTTCACATGCGCCTGCTCAAAAAAGCGCAAACCGCTCGTGATCTGAAACGGAATGCCGCGATTGGTCAGTTCCATCTGGATGTCCAGCGAGTGGTAATGCGCGCGGTAAAGCACCGCCATGTCGGCAAGATCGAGGCCGTCGTCCTGCAATTCGAGAATGCGCTGCGCCACAAAGGCGGCCTGCGCCTGCGGATTGTCCAGCATCACCAGCGCCGGCTTCATTTTGCCTCCAGACCGGTCCGCGCGCAATTGCTTGCGGATCTGCTCCTCGTTTTGCGCGATCACCGCATTGGCCAGCTCGAGCACTTCAGGCACGGAGCGGTAGTTCACCTCGATTTTGTGCACGGCGGCGCGCGGGTGCTTCTCACCGAAATTCAGGATGTGCCCCACATCCGCGCCACGCCAGGAATAGATGCTCTGCGCGTCGTCCCCCACGACCATGAGGTTGCCATTCGGCCCGGAAAGCAGATCGATCAGCTCGCATTGCAGCAGATTGGTGTCCTGAAACTCGTCCACCAGGACGAACTGGAACTGTCGCTGGAAGCGCTCGCGCACGCCTTCATTTTCCCGCAGCAGTTGCACCGTTTTGGCAAGCAAATCGTCGAAGTCGAGGCTGTTAGTCTCCTTTTTCTTCTCCTCATAAAGCGCCCGCAGATGCAGGATCTGCCCGCCGACATTTTCAAAGTAAGGAAAACGCGTGGCCAGCACCTCCTCCAGTGAAGTGAGGGTGTTCTCCGCCAGGGAAAAAATCTCCGCCAGCACTTCGGCCTTGGGCATGCGGTAGCTCGTGGTGTCGATGCCACTGGCGCCGATGACGGCATCGAGCAGGCTTTTTTGATCCTCGCGATCCATGATCGAGAAGCCTTTGCGAAAGCCGATCAACTCCGCGTGATGCCGCAGCAGGCGATTGCCGATGGAGTGGAAGGTGCCGCCCCAGAGCCGCCGTGTCTCCACCGGCACCAGCATCTGCACCCGCTCCAGCATTTCCCGCGCGGCCTTGTTGGTGAAGGTGAGCAGCAGGATGTTCTCGGGAGAAATGCCGTTGTCGAGCAGGTACGCCACCCGATACGTCAGTGTGCGCGTCTTGCCGGAGCCGGCCCCGGCGATGACCAGCGCCTGTCCCGGCGGGCTGGTGACCGCAGCCAACTGCTGCGGGTTCAACTCCGCTGCGTAGTCGATGCGCGTCAGCCGTTCGTTGCTCCGGTGCAGTTGGTACTCTCTCGCCATCCCGCATCAAACGCGGCGGCGACGCAAGCGCAACCGGCGGCTTGAGCGCGGCTCACTCTCGCAGCGACTGCTGCCACTGCTCGAGCTGGCCGCGCACGCCGGGAGGCAGTTCCCCGGAGTGATCGAGCAGCCATTGCACGTCATCGTGCGCCCCAGCCTTGTCTCCGGAGGTCTGGCGCAGGCGGGCGCGTGCAAAGCGCTCGGCGGGCGACTCCGGCTCCAGCGCAAGCACGAGATTCAAATACGGCAGCGCACGCTCTGCCGGCTCTGGCTCGTCGAGAGCGCTGCCGAGCAGGTTCTTGATCATGCGCAGGACAACACTTTTTTTGGTCGCCGGGCGCAGCAAATCAGGATCGAAGGCGACGAAGTCATTCAGTTCCTCCTCCGCCTGCGCCACACTCATTTCGCGCCCCCTCTCAAACACATCGATCAACCGCAAATCCTCGTCCGGGGACGGATGGTAGCCGACCATGAATTTGCCGGGCAGTCCCACACCAAACAGACCGCGCACCCCCGCCTGCCGCGCCAGTTCCAGGTAAACGATGGAGAGCGTGATCGGCAGGCCCTCGCGATCTTCGATGACTTCGTTCACGTAGCTGTTCGAGCGGCTGTAATAGTCCTGGCGGCTGCCGTGAAAACCGTTTTCCTCGAACAAAAACTGGTTCAATCGGGCCACTGCCTCCTCCGGAGCTTTTTGCAGCGCCGCATCCCCGCGCAGTTCCTCCGCCAAACGCTCAAAACCCAGCATGTGCGTGCTCACATCCACTTCAGGATTGTCGTGATGCGCCAGCAACAGGGCGCAATGCAGCAGGTGGATATCCTCCTCCGGTTTGGCCAGTTCCTCCGTCAATTCGAGAACCGTCAGGCGGCGATGCAGCTCCTTTTCCAAATCACGCAGCGCTGCCGTCTGCCGCTCCAATTCCCGCCGACGCTGCATCAGCAGTTGGCGCGCAGGTCCGGCTTCTTCGAGCAACTTTCCCAGGATCGGCTCGCGATCCGCGCCGCTTGCGAAAAAGCCGTTCATCACCTCGTTGAAGCGTGCCGCCACGGCTTCCGGTACCGGAGCCGAACTCAGATCTCGGCCCAGCTTGAAACTCCTGAAGTCTGCCACCGTGTTGCGGAATTTGCAGAGCCCCGCACGCCCGCCGCGCAAACCCTGATCCCGCTGTTCCAGCAAAAGCTCGTCATTGACCCAGCAGCGCAGGACTTCCTGATCCACGCGCACACGCAGCGTGTTCCACTCCTGCGACCGGTAAGCGGGACTCGCCACGTCGGCCAGGATGGTCCAGGAATAGACGTCGGGGCCGTCAAAGCGCGTCAGCCGCAGCTTGCCGCCGCTGGGATAGAAGCCGTAATGACGGTCGCTCCCGTCCGCGCAAAACACCAAGCCCGCCGCGCCGGACTCCTCCGCCAAACGCACGTCCACACTGACATCGAAGGCATCCGTCGGCGCGGGTTCCCGCCACAAGCAAAGCGAGCGGCCGCCGAAGCCCTCGCCCGGTGTTTGCGCGCGGATCACGCCGGCACGCTGGCTCCAGCGCGAGCCCAGCAGCACTTCCCATTGCCGCTTGTCGAGCACTCCGATGGTAAGCCAGCGCTCCATCGGCACCGGATTGGGCTGCTCGATCAAGGAACGCAACCCATTCACCGGCATCGCGAAGCCGAGGTTCTCCGTGCGCAGGGATTTCAGAGTCAGCACGCCAACCACTTCACCCGCTTCGTTCAGCACCGGGCCGCCGCTGTTGCCGCGCTCAATCGGCAGCGCCACCTGCAGCATCGGCACGCCTTCGATGTCGATCTCACGCACCGCCGAGAGCACGCCCTCGACCACGCTGAACTCCAGCCCCTCAGGGTTGCCCATCGCCACCAGCCGCTCGCCTTGCTCGAGCTCGCTGGAGTCACCCAGTTTCAGCGGTCGCAGCCCCTCGCTCCGCACCTTGAGCAAGGCCAGGTCAAGCCGCGCGTCGGTAGCATGCACCGCCTCCACTTCCAGCGCGCGGCCGTCCGCCAGTTCCACCTGCAAAGGCCTCGCCTCGCCGATGACATGCAGGTTGGTCGCGATGAGACCATCCGCCGACACCACAAATCCCGTGCCAAGCCCATCCACGCCCTCGCGCCCCACCTGGGTGATCTTTACCAGGGAGCGTTTCATCAAACGCGTCAGGTGAGTGACACTGCGCTTCGGTTTGACGGGGGCGGCTTCCGCTTCGGCGACCGCTTTTTCATCCTGCGCCTTTGCCGCCAACGGAAGACAAACCAGCGCGACTCCGGTGAAAACCGGGAGCGACAGGACCAGTCGATGCGACGCGCGGGGCATGCGGCATGTACGTCGCAAACCAGGAAAATAAAACCAAGAAGTGACTGGGCAGGTGTCCAGGCTTCCCCCGCCTTCAAGAGAGATGAAGACAACACCACGCGGGGATGGATCGCCTGAAGGCTGGACACCAGCGTCACAGTTTCGGCGGCGCGGGTTTGATGGGAGGCTGCTGACCACTGACCACGCCCTTGGCCTTGGCCGGGCGCTTGTAGATCGTGTCGCCGCAGGCGATGAACAACTCGCCCAAGTCCTTGCCGCCGAAACACACGTCATACGGCTGTTCCGGTGTTGGGATAATGAAGTTCACCCGCCCCGCCTGATCGCAAACCTGGATGCCGAGACTGGTGGCAACGTAGAGGCGGCCTTCGGTGTCCACGCAGAGGCCGTAAGGATGAGCTTCTTTTCCAAACGCCGTGTCCAACGAAAGAAAAAGTTCACCGTGCTTGAGATTGCCGTCGGGTTGGATCTGCCAGCAAATGATAAGAGGGCTTTGAATGCTGGTGGCATATAAAAGGGCCTGATCTGGAGAGAGCGCCAATCGGGCAGGAGTGAACTGAAGCTGGTAGCCTGTTAACCTTGTAAAATTGCCTTGGGCATCAACCGAGGCAACGCCATTCATGTATTTGCCCATTGAACTGATGGGGAAAGCTCCCGGTTCTTCCGGAAGTGCCCCAAACGCCGCGACATAAGCGCGGCCACCAGCGTCGATGCACATGCCATCTCCACCAGCCCCGGGTTTTTCCAGGGTCTTCGTTCCATCGATTTTAATTCGCACAACGCTTGGTGGCGGCGTGGCAGAGCTGACATATTTCTGAAAGTTGGCCATGATCTCACCATTGCCAGTCATCGCAATGGCAGCGATTCCTTCAAGCCCTCTAGCAATGATCATAGGAGACCCCTGAAGCGGAAGCGCGACGATCGTGCCTGAATCCTGCTCAGCCGCATAGACTTGGCCATCCTTGTCGGACACAATATCTTGCCAAGACCAGCGTTGGTGTGTGGTATGGCGCCCCACGGTTTCCGTATTGACTACCCGGCGCAGTTCTGCCTCGACACTCCACGTTTCACGGGCAACGCAAACTTCATACCCGCGCCACTTCGACTCGCCTTTCGGATTCGCCTTCACCTCGATGTCCTCCTGCCAGTCGCGCCAGAGCCAGCGCATGGCTTCAGGAAAAACCTGGGAGGCGTGCTTTTGGTTGTGGCCGCCTTCGCCCCAGGCGTGGTTCACGTCGTAGCCAGCCCAGGCGAGACTGCGTTCCATCATCTGGTTCGCCATCCACCAGTCGCCGCAGTAGAGGTTGTTGTCGCCGCTGCCGCTTTGCAGGAAGACGCGCAGCGGTTTGGGTTCATATTTGCGCACCAGCACCGGCAGTTGATCGGCGCCGCGAATGCCGACGTAGGTGCCAACGCCCGTGAAGATGCGGCGGAAGCGGTCCGGGCGATGCCACGCGGCCATGAAGGCGCAGATGCCGCCGCTGCTGTTGCCGGCGATGGCGGTTTGATTGGGATCGGTGCTCAGCTTGACGCCATGCTTCGCCTCGATTGCGGGCAGGAACTCATCGAGCAAAAAACGCGAGTAGGTATCGGTGACGCTGTCATACTCATAGCTGCGATTGAAGCGCGGCAGGGCGTTGTCATTTGCCGCGGGCACAACGCCGGGCTTGATGAAGATGCCGACCAGCGGCGGGATGTGCTTCTTCGCGATGAGATTGTCAAAAACGACGGGCGCCTGGTAGATGACGCCGTCCTGGAAAACCATGAAAGGCGCGGGCTGGGATTTGTCGAACCCGGCGGGCAGGTAGATTTGATACTCGCGCTCGGTGCCCGGGAAAACGCTGCCGTTCTTGGCCGTGTGGGTGTCCTTGAGCATCGTGCCTTTGGGCACACCGTCCTGCGGCTTGGAGTCGGCGGTGAGCGGGAATTCAGGCTCCGCCAGCAGGGGGCCGCAGCACAAACACAACAGGACAGGCATGGCTTTCATGCGGCCAGCCTACCGGCCAGCCGAAACCACCGCAAGACGGAATCCGGCAGCCGCGGCCCCGTTGATCGAGGTGCAACTTGCAACTGGGCGGCCGGCTGGCTCAAGCTGGACACCATCCAAGGCGCGTGCCAAGGTGCGCGGCTCATGATCGAACAGTTCATCGACTACATCCTGCACGTGGACCGGCACCTCGAGGTGTTTGCCCAAAACTATGGCACCCTCATCTACGTGCTGCTGTTCGCCATCGTCTTTTGCGAAACCGGTCTGGTGGTGACCCCGTTTCTGCCCGGCGACTCCCTGCTTTTTGCCGTCGGCGCCCTGGCCGCACCCGGCTTGCTGCGGTTGGAAATCGTCATTCCCCTGCTGCTGGTCGCCGCCATTCTCGGCGACAATTTTAATTACTGGATCGGCCGCAAACTCGGGTCCTGGATCGTGCAGCAGCGCTGGTTCCGGCGGGACTACCTGGAGCGCACCGAGCAGTTCTTTGCGCGCCATGGTGGCAAAGCCATCATCCTGGCGCGTTTTGTTCCCATCTTGCGCACCTTTGCCCCCTTTACCGCCGGCTTCGGCGGCATGAACGCCAAGCGCTTCCTGTTTTTCAACGTGACCGGAGCGGTGGTCTGGGTCTTGAGCTTCACCCTGGCCGGTTACTTCCTTGGCAGCATCCCGATCATCAAAGAGAATCTCAAACTGGTCATGGTGCTGATCATTGTCGTTTCGATCCTGCCCATTGTGTTCGAAGTGGCGCGCGCCAAGTGGGGCAAAAAGACCGCTCCAGCCCCAGTCACGGAGGATGCGGCATGAGTGCTGCGGCCTCTCAGATCAACGTGCTCGACCATCCGCTGGTGCGGGTGGAGTTGACCATCTTGCGCCGTGTCGAAACCACCACGGCCGAATTTCGCTCCAGCTTGAACCGCCTCGCGGAGCTGCTCTTTGTCGAAGCCACCCGCCATTTTGAAACCGAGAATTTGACGGTGCGCACGCCTCTGCAGGAAACGACGGGCTGCAAACTGAAGCGCACCGTGGTGCTGGTGCCGATCCTGCGCGCCGGACTCGGTTTGCTGGATGGCGTGCTGGATCTGCTGCCCGGCGCGGTTGTGGCTCATCTCGGCATCGCCCGCAACGAGCATACCGCGCAACCGGAGCCTTATTATGCCAAATTGCCGCCCTGCCTGCCTGAGGCGGAGGTGATGGTCTTTGATCCGATGCTGGCCACTGGCGGCAGCGCGACCGAAGCCCTGCGCCAGCTCAAGCAAGCCGGCGCCTGCCGCCTGACCCTGGTCACTGTGCTGAGCTGTCCGCAAGGCATCGCCACCGTCAGCGCTGCGCATCCCGATGTGCGCTTGATCACAGGCGTCGTGGATCAGGGTCTGAACGAAAAAAACTACATCGTGCCCGGCCTCGGCGACGCCGGTGACCGCTACTTCGGCACCTGAGTTCCTGCCATGGATGCAGATTACGCGCACCGCTTCGGCGGCATCGGCCGCCTTTACGGCTTGGCCGCGATGGAGCGCCTGCGCGCGGCTCATGTCGCCGTTATTGGCGTCGGCGGCGTGGGCTCCTGGACCGTGGAGGCTCTCGCGCGCTCAGGAGTGGGTGAGCTAACGCTCATTGATCTGGACGATGTCTGCGTCACCAACACCAATCGCCAGCTTCCTGCACTCGCGTCCACCATTGGGCAGCCCAAAGTTGCCGTCCTGGCCGAGCGTGTCCTGGCAATCAATCCTGACTGCCGGGTCAACGCCATCACGGAATTTTTTACTGACGCATCTGCCCGCCGCTTGCTCGCCGAAGCCTATGACTTTGTCGTGGACGCGGTGGATGTCATGAAGATCAAGGCCTTGATTCTGGACGGCTGCCGCCAGCGCGGCATGCCGGTGATCACCAGCGGCGCCGCGGGTGGCCGGCGCGACAGCACCGCGGTGCGCATCGCCGACCTCGGCGTGGCAGGGGGAGATCCTTTGCTCGGCCAAGTCCGACGCCAGCTCCGGCGCGAACACGGCTGGCCTGCTGGCGACGATGGTCGGCCGGCGCCGCTTGGTGTTCCCTGCGTTTTCTCCACTGAAAAGGCGGTTTACCCGCACTCCGACGGCACCTGCTCCAGCGCGCCCGAAACGGATGCCGAAAAGGGCCTGCAGCTCGACTGCGCTTCCGGTTTCGGTGCGGCCACTTTCGTCACCGGCGCTTTCGGTTTTGCTCTTGCTGGCGAGGTGGTGCGCAGGTTGGTCACTCCTGACCCGGCCGCTCCAGCATCATCAAGTATTGCCTGAGCACGATGGCGTTGTTGTGCTCGGGATTACGAGCCGCGTAAAGCAATGTTAGCGGCGCAGAACGCGCCGCATGCGCCAGCTCCCGCGCCTCTTCCCGATGCTGCCTCAACTCTGCCAGATAACGTTTCCGAAACTCTCCCCAGCGCTGCTCGTCGTGTCCAAACCAAGTGCGCAAGCCATTGCTCGGCGCCAGTTCCGGCCGCCAGCCATCCAGAGCCGCCTTTTCCCGGCTGATGCCGCGCGGCCAAAGGCGGTCCACCAAAATGCGTTGACCATCCTCCGGCGATGCCGCCTCATGAATGCGTTTGATCTGGATGCGCGCTTTCTTCATCACTGTGTTCAGACGGCATAATATTCACGCAGCGCCGCCAGCCAGCGCTTCAGGTTTGGCAGGGTTTCCGGAAGGGCATAACGGCTGCTATACTCCGCGTTTGCGATCACGCCAAACAGCGCAAAATCCGCGTAAACCGGCCGCTCGCCAAAGAGGAACGGACTGTGGCCAGCGCGCCGCTCGTAAGGCTGCAATGCCGCTTCAAAAGCCGCCGTCAGAGCCGCCGCCTCTCGCCGCCACGCCTCCACACAGCCCGGGCCAAAACGCCGCTCCTTGTGCCGGATCGCCATGCCTCGCTCCCCGATGTCCGCGATCGCATCGACCACGCCGGGGTCGCTGAGTTTGAAGCCGATGCCTTCGAGGGTGTCCTCAATGTGGCCAATGACCACCTCCTGCAATCCCGCGCAAACTTCCGGAAACAGCGCACCACCACAAAACTCGCGGTCAAGAAAATGCGCCACCGCCAGCGGATCGGCACGGGTTTCATGGACCAATCCGCCGCCATGCTCGAGCACCGGCACCATGTAGTAAGCACCACCGGTGAGTTCCAGCAATGAACGGCGATCCCAAATCGACACCGGCCGGACTTCATGGGGAACCGCCCAGGCCTCCAAAATGCGTTTCACCGGCAGGCAGAAAGGGCTGTGAGCGAGGTCATGCAAAATCGGCTTCATGGCTCTCTCATTGTGGAGATTTCAGCCCGTTTGTCACGAACCGATGCGAATACTGCTCACTCTGGTCATGACCGAAACCTTTGCGCAAGCCGCCGGCTTCTGCTAAGAAGCGGTTGTGTCCGACTCCCCGCCATCACCTCAAACCGCCTGTCTTGCGCAGAGTGTCGAGGAGGCGCGCCGCCTTTTGACGGGCAAGGTGCAGCCAGCCTGGATGCGGGAGGGGCGGAAGGTGCTGCTGCACTCCTGCTGCGCGCCCTGTTCCGGCGAGGTCATGGAGTCCATCAAACGTGCGGGCATCGACTACACCATCTTCTTCTACAATCCGAACATCCATCCGCGCAAGGAATACGAGCTGCGCAAGGCGGAGAACATCCGCTTCGCCGAAAAGGAAGGCGTGCCGTTCGTGGATGCCGACTACGACACCGACAACTGGTTCGCCCGCGCCAAGGGCCTGGAATGGGAGCCCGAGCGCGGCGCGCGCTGCACCATGTGTTTTGACATGCGCTTCGAGCGCACCGCCCTTTACGCCCACGAGCATGGTTTTTCCGTCATCACGAGCTGCCTTGGCATCTCGCGCTGGAAAAACATGGCGCAGATCAACGGCAGCGGCGAGCGCGCCGCCGCCCGTTATCCCGGCATGACCTACTGGACCTACAACTGGCGCAAAAACGGCGGCTCCGAGCGCATGATCCAGATTTCCAAACGCGAGCACTTCTACATGCAGGAATACTGCGGCTGCATCTACTCGCTGCGTGACAGCAACAAATGGCGCGTAGAAAAGGGCCGCCCGAAGATTCGGTTGGGCGAGAAGTACTACGGCATCAATGACGACGACCTGGCCTCGTGCTGAGCTGCCTCAAAACGCCTTGATCCCCTGCAGGCTCGCGAAGCTGACGCGGCGCATGATTTGCTGAAAGTCGGCCATCCAGGCGACCTTGGCCAGGGTGGCTGTGGTGGCGACGTAGAGGGCGCTTTGCAAGCCGTTTTTGCCGATGGGACGGGCTACGACGTATTCGCGATCGAGGAAGGGCTGCACCGCCCAGCGTGGCATGGCGGCAATGCCGCGGCGGCTGGCGACAAGTTGCAGGATGGCCACAGTCAGCTCGGTGGTGCGACGTTTGGCCGGGTCGATGCGCGCGGGGATGAGGACCTCGCGCATGACGTCGATGCGGTCGTCGGGGATCGGGTACGTGACGAGTGTCTCAGTGGCAAAGTCCTTGGCGGTAAGATGCGGCTTTTTCGTCAAGGGATGCCCCTTGGCCAGCAGCGCGGAGACATCGTAGCGGAACAGGGGGTGATAAACCGTGTGAGCACGTTTCACAGCGTGCGAGACGATTACTAAATCGGCACGGTCCTCATGCAAAAGGCCGATTGGGTCGGCGTGGAAGCCGGAAACGAGATCCTGCTCCACTTCCGGCCAGCGCTCGCGGAAGGCGTCCATGCTCGGCATCAGCCAGTCGAAGCAGGAGTGGCACTCCACGGCAATGCGAAGCTGCCCGGTGTTGCCACCGGCAATGCGTGCGAGATCGCGCTCGGCGTCCGCCATCTGCTGCTCCATCTGTCGCGCCAAGTCGAGGAGCCGCTGTCCCGCAGGCGTGAGCTTGATGGGCATGGTCTTGCGCTCGAACAAAGGCAACCCGCACAGCTCCTCCATCAGCCGCACCTGATGCGACACGGCGGGCTGGGAAAGGTGCAGGCGCTCCGCCGCTTTTGACAGGCTGTGCGTGTCCACAATGGCCGAAAGCGTGCGCAGGTGGCGGAATTCGAGCGGGGAGGCGGCGCCGGTCATCATAAGCAGCGTGAATGCAGACAGTCAATACAATGAATTGGATGAAAGCGCAAGGCGGGTGCTTTTTGATCATCCATGTCCACCATCAAAACACACATCCTGGGTTGCCCGCGCATCGGGGAGCAACGCGAACTCAAGAAAGCGACTGAAGCCTATTGGAAAGGCAAAGTCTCTCTCGACGAACTGCTGGCCACCGGCAAAGAACTCCGCCAAACCAACTGGAAGAAGCAGCAAGCCGCCGGCATCGACCTCATCCCGGTCAATGATTTCTCCTTCTATGACCAGACGCTCGACATGAGCTGCCTGCTCGGCAACGTCCCGCCCCGCTTCCAGTGGAAGGGCGGCCAAACCGACGCCAACACCGTCTTCACCGTCGCCCGCGGCACTCAGGGCGGCGTTTCCCAAGTGGCTCACGAACATGGCGCTGACTGCGGTTGCGGCGGCGAAAAAGCCGTTTCCACCTACGCCGCCGAAATGACCAAGTGGTTCGACACCAACTACCACTACATCGTCCCCGAGTTCCAGGCTGACACCAAATTCCAAGTCAGCAGCAGCAAGGTGTTTGACGAATTCGCCGAAGCCAAAGCTCTCGGTCTGAACGCCAAACCCGTGCTCGTCGGCCCTGTCACCTACCTCAGCCTCGGCAAGGTCCAGGACAAGAACAATCCTGATTTCGACCAGTTCACCCTGCTCGACGATTTGCTCGGCGTTTACGAACAAATCATCGCCAAACTCGCCGAAGCCGGTGCCGAATGGATCCAGCTCGACGAACCCGTCGTCTCGCTCGACCTCAGCGCCAAACAACGCGAAGCTCTCGCCATAGCTTACGGCCGTCTCGCCAAAGCCAAGGGTTCCGCCAAACTGCTCGTCACCACCTACTTCGGCGGTGTGCGTGACAACCTCGACGCCTATCTCGCCCTGCCTATTGACGCCCTGCACTTCGACTTCGTTCGTGGAGCGGAAGACATCGACGCCGTGCTCGCCAAATTCCCGCAGGACAAGATTTTGTCCGTCGGCATCGTCGAAGGCCGCAACATCTGGAAGAACAACTACGACGCCTCTTTGGCCGTGCTTGAAAAAGCCAAAGCCGCCGTCGGCGCCGACCGTCTCTGGGTCGCCCCGAGCTGCTCGCTCATCCACTCGCCGGTCACTTTGGCGAACGAGCCGAAGCTCGACGACGAACTGAAAAACTGGCTGGCTTTTGCCGATCAAAAACTCGTGGAAGTCGTGGACCTTCGCCAGCTTCTCGATGGCACCGGTGGTCAGGAAGCGCTCGCCGCCAACCAGGCGGCAGCCGCTTCCCGCAAGACCAGCACCCGCATTCACAACGACGCTGTCAAAGCCCGTTTCGCCGGTGTCAAAGCCAGCGATTACGACCGTGCTTCCGAGTTCAAAACCCGTCAGCAAAAACAAGCCGACAAACTCAATCTCCCAGAGTTCCCCACCACCACCATCGGCTCCTTCCCGCAGACCCCGGAAGTCCGCAAGGCCCGTGCCCAGTGGAAAAAAGGCGCTCTCAGCGATGCTGATTACGACACCTTCCTCAAGGAGGAAACCGCCCGCTGCGTGGCTTTCCAGGATGAAATCGGCATCGACATGCCGGTGCACGGCGAGTTCGAACGCAACGACATGGTGGAGTACTTTGGCGAGAATCTGGAAGGCTTCGCTTTCACCAGCAATGGCTGGGTGCAGAGCTACGGCTCCCGCTATGTGAAGCCACCGCTCATCTTCGGTGATGTCAGCCGTCCGAAACCGATGACCACCTATTGGTCTTCCTACGCCCAGTCCCTCACCAAGCGCCCGATGAAAGGCATGCTCACCGGACCGGTGACCATCCTGCAGTGGAGCTTCGTCCGTGACGACCAGCCCCGCTCCGTCACCACCCATCAGATCGGCCTCGCCATCCGCGACGAAGTCGTTGACCTCGAAACCGCCGGCATCGCCGCCATTCAGATCGACGAACCCGCCATCCGCGAAGGCCTGCCCCTGCGCCGCGCCGACTGGGAAGGTTACCTGGATTGGGCCGTCAAGGCCTTCCGTCTCAGCGCCAGCGGCGTCAAGGACGACACCCAGATCCACACCCACATGTGCTACTCGGAGTTCAACGACATCATCAAGGCCATCGCCGGCATGGATGCCGACGTCATTACCATCGAAACCTCCCGTTCCAACATGGAACTGCTTGAAGCCTTCGTCGGCTTCAAATACCCGAACGAGATCGGACCTGGCGTCTATGACATCCACTCCCCGCGCGTGCCCACCGAGGACGAAATGGTCAACCTCATGCGCAAAGCCGAAGCCGTGCTGCCACGTCGCAACCTCTGGGTGAACCCCGATTGCGGCCTGAAAACCCGCGGCTGGGAGGAAGTCAAACCTTCCCTCATCCACCTGGTCAACGCCGCCAAAACCCTGCGCTCCACCAAGCCCGCAACCGTGTAACATAGGCTTCCAGCCTGTGCTGTCGAGCGGGCGTCTCGCCCGCTCTCATTCCCTTCCACCGTGGAGCAACCCCAAAAAGATGCTCCACGGTTTCCGCATTCAAAAGATCAGACCGATCCGTCTGACCCATCAAATCCGACTGATCTTTCCTCACCACCCATGTCCACACCCCTCCAAACCTACCTGATCCACCCGGTCAGGCGGGTCATGCTTCCCAAAAAGCAATGCATATCCGCGACATCTTCGAACAAACCAAAGGCCCCACCATCTCCTTCGAGTTCTTTCCCGCCAAGACCGCCGAAGCCAGCGCCAAACTGCATGACACCATCAACACCCTCGCCGCCGCCAATCCTGCTTTCGTCAGCATCACCTACGGCGCCGGCGGCTCCACCCGTGACGCCACCCAGGCCCTGGTGAAGCACGTCAAACAAAACACCGTCCTCGACCCCGTCCCCCACTTCACCTGCGTCAACCACCAGCAGGCGGACATCGACAGCATCCTGAATTTCTACGCCGGACTCGGCATCAGCAACATCCTTGCCCTGCGCGGCGATGCCCCCCGCGACCAACCCGACTACGACCACAGCCAGGACTTCTGCATCCACTGCACCGACCTCGTCCGGCACATCCAGCAGTTCAACGCCAGCGGCGTCCACCCCGACACTCGCGGCTTTGGCATCGGCGTCGCCGGCTTCCCGGAAGGCCATCCCGCCACCCCTAACCGCCTGCTCGAAATCGATTATTTAAAAGCCAAAGTCGATGCCGGAGCCGACTACATCTGCACCCAGCTCTTTTTCGACAACCGCGACTTCTACGACTTCGTCGAACGCTGCGACATCGCCGGCATCCGCATCCCCATCCTCGCCGGAATCCTGCCCATCACCAGCATCGCCAGCATAAAACGCATGGCCGAACTCGCCGGTGGCGCCCGCGTTCCCGCCAAACTCCTGCGCGCCCTCCTCAACGCCGAATTCGATCCGAAAGCCGTTTACGACGTCGGTCTGAACCACGCCGCTGAGCAAAGCGCCGATCTCCTCAAAAATAAGGTCACCGGCATTCACATCTACACGCTCGACCAAGCCGAGCCCACTCTCGGGATATTGTCAGCGCTTGGACATGAAATCGGACGCGCCATCTCCGCATAAGTGGCCACCCAGTTCGCGCGGCAAGCTCTTCCTCTCCGGACAGCTCAACGGAGCGGCCGCCATCCTCCGCACCAGGCTCACCGAGCCGGGAACCGGTCAGTTGATCACCGCCTCCACCCACAACAACGGCGCCCATCCAGTTGGCCTTGAAATCAGCGCAACACCGCACCTCCTTGCTGACGCGGCCGGGAGAAGCCGCGCAGCAGGACAACGGGACAGCACGGCATCCCATCTGGAGAGTCTTCGACTGGCAGCGGCGTCTGGAGGAAAACAAGGCGCTAACCAAGGCGCTAACCAAGGCGCAAATCGGTGAACAGGAAGGGATTGGCAAGGCGCCCATGGATCCAACCTGAGATCAAGACAGCACACCCATCTTGCCTGACTGAAAGTCCCGGAAGGCCTGATGAATTTCCGCCTGGCTGTTCATCACGAACGGTCCTTGACCGACAATGGGTTCGCGCAGGGGCTGGCCGCTCATCAGAAGCAGGCGGGAATCTTCCACGGCTTGGAATACCAGATCATTCCCCTCGCGTTCAAATACCGCGAGAGCGCCTTCGCCCGCCCGTTGGTTTCCGTCGATGACCAGGCCGCCCTGCAAAACCAGCAGAGCGGTGGTGTGACCGTTTTCGACGAGCAACTGCACGAACTTCCCCGCTGCCAGTTGGATTTCCCAAAGGTTGACCGGGGTGAAGGTCTTGGCGGGACCGGCATGTCCGCTGAAACTTCCCGCGATCACCCGCACGGTTCCCGCCTCGTCGGGTAGATCCACCACGGGGATGTCCTCCTTGAGCAGGGTCTGGTATCGGGGAGGCGCGCTCTTGTCCTTTGCGGGAAGGTTCACCCAGAGCTGGGCCATTTCAAACAAGCCGCCGCGCTGAGCGAAATCCTCGGAGTGATATTCCTCATGAAGCAACCCGCTGGCAGCGGTCATCCACTGCACATCGCCGGGGCCGATCCGCCCGCCTCCGCCGCTGGAATCCCGGTGCTCCACCTCGCCTTGGAAAGCCAGGGTTACCGTCTCAAAACCACGATGCGGATGGGCGCCCACGCCCCGTCGTTCGCCGGTCGGTTGGAACTCATGCGGGGCGGCGTAATCGAGCAACAGGAAAGGATCGAGTTCCTTCCCAAGCTCATCATAGGAAAATACCGAGCGAACTGGAAAACCGTCGCCGACCCAATGAGTCCTGGAGCTTTGGTGGATGAATTGCAGTTTTTTCATGATGGTGATTCCGGTGGAGGTTGTCTCAAGCAAGAGCCGCGCAGAGCGCTCCCCACGCGGCTCTCCAAAGCGTTATTTCTTCATCTGGTCCAACTTGGTTTCCGGACCGTCTCTGCCGACCTGCTGGGCTTTGCCGTAGCTTTCAATCAAGGCTTGGTAGGGTGGCACGATATGATCCACCATCACTTGGGCGAATTCCATCGCATCCGGGCGGTTCCAGGTGGCCATGAGTTCGGCGAGCACGGCGTAAGTATCGATCGGGAAGGCTCCTGCCTGGGTAACCCTCGCGATGGTGAGATCGGTCGCCATTTTCGACCAGTTGCCCGAAGCATCAACGATGCAGAAGACTTTGTAGCCCGCAGCCAGCGCACTGAGCGTGGGGAAAGCCATGCACACACTGGTGAGCGTGCCAGCGATGAGGAGTGTTTTCCGTCCGGTTTTTTCAATCGCCTCCACCCAGGCGGGGTTATCCCATGCATTGATCTGGCCGGTGCGCGGAATATACACCGCGTCAGGATTGACCTGATGAATTTCAGGAATGAGCGGCCCGTTCGGTCCATCGGGAACGGAAGCCGTTGTAAAGGTTGGAACTTTGGCGAGCTTCGCCACCTTAGCCAGGGCGATGGCGTGGGAGCGGAGAACCGGCTGGTCAATATCGCGGACAAGCTGGAACAGGCCGCTTTGGTGGTCGATAAGAAGCATGACCGCATCACTGGGGTCAATCATGGTTGGGATGTTGCTCATGGTAGGATCTGGTTTCGATTTGTTGGAGCTTCAAAGCGGATGTCGTTTTGACAGCTTCCCCTGTTTACCGCGACCACGCGATGATCGGAAATACTTCGTGGTTCCGCTCACCATGCCTTTGAGGTATGGTGCGGAATGGAACTGCGTCACTTGAGATATTTCATCGCCGTCGCTGAAGAGGAAAACGTGACGCGAGCGGCGGCACGGCTGCACATTGCGCAACCTGCCTTAAGCCGTCAGATCCGCGACATGGAAAGTGAACTGGAGGTGCCGCTGTTCGATCATACGGCCCGCACGGTGCGGCTGAATGAAGCGGGCAGACACTTCCTCGCTGAAGCCCGCGAAGCCGTCGAGCGTTTCGAGCAGGCCATCTGTTCGGTCCGGAATTTTGCGGACGGTCAAGCAGGTGAGTTCCACGTGGGCTATGCGCCATCGTTGACCACTAAAATCCTGCCGCTGACTTTGCGGGAGTTTCAGGTCGTGTGCCCCCGGATGAGCGTGAAACTGCATGATCTTTCCACGGAGGAAATGTTGACGGGGCTTCGGGAACGAACGCTGCAGGCCGCCCTTTTGGTAAAGCCCTCGACTCCCGCCTTGGATGGTATTGGTTTCAGCGAAATCGTGCGCTATCGTCCCTGCGTGGCGATGCCTCACTCCCACCCCTTGGCAAGCGGGGCGGAACTGCCTGTGGAGGCCTTGGCGAACGAATCATTGATGGCCTACAGCCGCGCCGACTATCCGGAATATCACACATGGCTTGGGAAAATTTTCAAGAGCGCGAAGCTTCCCCGGATTCGTGCGGAATACGACAGTTCCACCAGTCTCATTGCCGCGATCGAGTCCGGCTCCAGTCTGGCGATGGTGCAAGAGGGATTTGAAAATCTCGCTGGAACCCGGTTGGCCATCCGGGTTCTTCAAGGGGCAGACGAAGCCTCTTTTTCCTTTGGTGTCGCCTGCCGCAAAGACGACTCGTCCAAAGTCACCCGGGAGTTCGTCAGAGCAGCCCTCTGCTGCTCGGCTGAGTCAGAAACCAGGAGCGAGGGTAAATCACCGCCGCAACGGACCAAGCAACAGTGAGGATTGGCGGCATCCTGGAAGTTGCCAAGAGGTCCAAGAGAACCAGTTTGGAAGCAGCGCATTGGGGCGGGAGGTCAGCGACCGGATTCTCCGGCCCCATCGTCCTGCATGGATCGTTTCAAGCGTTTCAAGGCCGAGTGGGCCTTATCAGTGAGATAGTATCGGGAAGTCTTTTCGTGACCTTGGCGGGCAATCCATCCGCCTCGTTAGAGATGCTGCAACCGTCGATATGCAGTAGCGCGGGAACTGCCAAAGAATGTGACGGCATCGCGCGGGCAGAGATGCCCAAGCGAGGCAGCTTTGTGCATCAGGGTCAACTCATCGCTGGCCAGCGGTACGCAGTCCACGGTCAGATCGCGGAAGACCCTTTCCACAAGATTCATCCAGGAGGACGAGGTGGGGGTGAAGTGCAGTTCGATGCGCTCGACGCCGTGAGCCTTGCGATGCCGCTGGTTGCGCCACTTGATCCATGAGCGCACCTTCTCGTGCTTGTGGGTGGGGTGACGAAAAGTTTGGCGAGGTCTTCGCCAATCCAGGTCTGGATGCCCTGTCGAGCCGAGCGGCAAAGATGATGAAGCCATGGAAGGATGACACGTTTTCCAAACGCGCACGGCGGCGCTTGGGGGACCAAGCGCCCTACCTGGCAGGCACCCTGCCTACGGCCACAGCCACCACACCTCGAGCGCCTTGTTGCTGAAACCCACGGTCAGGGCCACGCTGCCGAAGCTACTGATCACCTGGCCGGTGCCGGTGCCACCCGCTCCGCTTTTGGACGTGGCCGGTGTCAGGCTCAGGCTGTTGACGCGCGCGTTGACGAGAGGGGCTGCGGAAAGGCGGTATTGCACCCCCTTGCGCAAGCGCTGAAACGGCAGGCGCATGGCCTTTTGAGTGGTGGTGTTGCCAAGGTCCGTGCGGCCGGTGAACAACGCCTGGTTGCGCGACGCTGCCCCGGTCAGCGAAGCCAGCACCACGTAGCACCCGGTTTCCGGGCTCACGTCCACGCGCTGGATGCTGCGCAGGCGCGGCGCGTCCGTGCCCTCCACGTATTGGCCCTCTTGCAGCAAAACCTGCACCTGGGTGGGGGCGGCCTTGTCCCACAATACCAGCGCCAGATCGTTGGAGGCTTTGATCTTCGGGCCGGTGAGCTTCACCAACAGCAGCGCCTGGGTGTTGGTGTTGGCGGGCCAGAACTGCAAAATGCGCGTGATCCTCACGTTCGGCTGCCCGGCCGGATCCACCCACTGCCCCTTGCGCGCCACCAGCCCGCCGCCCTCCATCCAGACCCCCTCATTTTCCCCGCTGCTCACTCCGCCGCCGCTCAGGCTGGCGCGCCACAGGCAAAAGCCATTGCTGGACATGGTCTCCGCGAAGAAGGAGCGGAATTGGGATGAGGTCTGGGGCGCGTTGCCGCCCCGCACGCCGCGCACCGAGGCGGTGGTGAAATTGATGGAAGGAGAAAGAACGGCCTGGAGAGCGGGACCGCCGGCGGCGGGAATCAAGGGAGCATCGAAGGCAAAGAAGGTGTGGTTCAGGCTGTCCGCCAACTGGCTGCTGAGCTGCCCCAGCGTGTGGCCGTCGCCCGTGGTGGTGATCCCCTCGCGGAACACATTGCCGGTCAAGGCTCCGGCGTGGTTCACGAAGTAGATCATGCTGTCGTTGCTCTTGGTGACGCCGCCCAGGCCCTTGCGCAGGCGCACGTTGAGCCCGACGCGGTTTTGTGCGGCGCCGGACTGGGTGATCTGCTGGAAGCTCTGGGTCTCGATACTGCCAAAAAACGGGCCGGTGCGGGCGATCAGGATCAGGCTGGAACTGTTGGCGCGGAACAGGGCCCGGTCATTCCTGGAAGTCACGCCGGGACCGCGCAGCTTGAGATGAACCAGACTGTTGGCGGAGTCGATGCTCCAGGCGCGGTCAATGGCGGCGGCCTGAAGACCGCCGCCGAGACCGGTGTCCTTCAGCCGCAGCACCGGCGCCAGGGGACTTCCGATGTCATCCCACACCCCGCGGTTGCGCCCGCCGCCGGCGCCGGAGCCGCTGAGGGTAGCCTGTATCACTGTCGAGCCATTGCTGGTGAAAACCTGCGGGAAGCTGCTGTAAATGGTATTCGGCACGCCGGTGTTGACGCCGCCCTTGGCGGCCAGGCGGCCCGCCGGAGGCGGCGCGGCCAGGGGGCGGATGAAATAGGCCGCGCCGGAGGAGTTGCCATTGTCGTCGTCCTCATTCGCGCCGATCAGGGCGAGGTTGCCGCTGAGCGCCACGCCGTAGCCGAAAGAGTCG
>CAZKMS010000021.1:0-48979 GCA_964553805.1 uncultured Verrucomicrobiaceae bacterium | reverse complement strand
ATTACCCGCGTCTCTGCTCACCTCACCTGCTTTTCTCCAACCAGACCCTTTTCACTCTCCCAGGTGGAGTTTTGCAATTGCCTCAAGTACCTGGACGCAGTTTGCGGCTTCATCTCCGGGCAGCACAGAGTTTTGGAAGTTGGGGCGTTGTAACCGAGCTCAACTCCAGTGCGAGAGTGCAGGCGCTTGGGTCGTGATGGCCTGCTGGGGCAAGTTTGGCATTCCGGTGCCATTCATCAGCGCTAGCACCAAAGTCATCCAAAACAGGCAGCCCGGCACGCCGCTCAATACGGATTGAACACCACCCGGTTCAGATACTTGCCGTCCTTGACCGCCCACACCACCACATAGCCGCCCGCGCCATCGCTGTTCGACATCACAATGAGCGCATGCTTGTCCGCCGTCGTCGGCGTCAGCACCGCCAGGCTGCCCACGTTCGGCTCGTACAGGCCCTCCAACGCCGCCTTCGGCAGCTCGATCTTTTTGCCGCCCAGCTCGATCTCCAGCCGCACCTCCCGCTGCGGCAGCCCACCGTCCTGACCCCAGGGGTGTTTGCCATCCACCAGCAGCCAGTCGTTTTCATCCCGCGTGATCCGGTGCTTGCTGCCGTCAAAACGCGCCTCACCCGCCGTCACCTTCAGCCCGTTCCACTCCAGTGTCGCCGAGCCGGACTGCGACCAGTCGCCAAACGCCTTCTGCCTCCACCCCGCCACCGCACGCAGGCGGCTGCTGTGAATGTGCGCCGCGTCGTCATCGCCGGACCAGATCTCCGGCCATGCCGCCTCCCCCGCTTCCAGCAGCGCCACCACCCCGCCAGACGGCACCCTGCCCACGATCTTCCCATCCGCCGCTGCTTTCGCCCGCAGGTTTGTGAAGCCATCCGCATCCTCCGTCACCCGCAAGTGCGCCAGCAGCACCTCATCCAGCGTCGTCTGCGCCAGCCCCTGCCCCAGCGCCAGCAGAGTCAACATTAACACCAGCGGAAAAGAAGCGCGCAGTTTCATCGGAGCGTCAACGGGTTCAAACCAGCCCGCACCACCCATCATGCCGCCACATCCCCCGCCGCGCAACCGCGAGGGTGGGGAGCAGAGATGCCCCGGCGATCAACGCGCATGCGGATACAGCACCAAGTAAAGGATCTCCATCGACCACACAAAACTCCAGGTCAGGAACACCGCCACCGCCGTCCCCATCAGCCAGAGCAGAACCCGCACGGGAGCGCCCCAGGTCTTTCCAGCAAAGACGCAAAGATACGCCTCCGCCGCCGGCCCCAGGGTGTAGAAGACATTGGCCGTCAGCCCAAAGGCCGCGACGCTGCCCCAGTAACCGAGCAGCGCCTGCTCCGTCATCGTTGTCCTCAGGCTCCAGGACCAACCCAAGCCCAGCACCAGCAGAACCGCATTGTGAACCAACCGCCCGCCCTCCCAAAACAGCAACGCACCGCGCAGGCGCGGCAGGGGACTGGAGGCTTCATGCATCCTTCCATCTTAGCCGCAAACAGCGCCTGAACGCGAGCGCTTGCTGCCACGCATGCACTCCCACGCCGCCCGCCATGCCAAGGGGCTCAGCGCGGCACGATGGTTGGGTTCGCCAGGTCCACGCAGAAACGCGCGCCCTTCGCTTGGATCACAAAATCGCAGCGGCTCATCTTGCCGGAGATGGTGATTCGGTCGCCTGGCTTGATGGCGTTGGGATCAAAGCCGTTGGTGTCCTTGAAATGCGCCCAGATCATGTGCTGGGGAATTTGCCCGTTCTTCGTCCTGAGCACGCCGTCACGGTCGCGGATGCGGTAGATGGAGCCATCCTCCTTCATGCCGGCCACCTGCACGTCGAACTCGAGTTGCGCGGGTTTGCCCAAAAACTGGCTCTTGAGAAACGCGTTCACCTTTTGCGCGCCCGCCTCGGCAGTGGCCGGGTTGAGCATCTCCTGCAAATCCGCCGCTGGCACCCTGTCGATCATCACCTCGGGAGAGCCGATGACTCCGGCAGGCACCGGCACCGCCGGTGGAGCGCCGACGGGTTGCTGCGCAGACGCCGGCGCCGGGCTCACCACAGCGGAGGGCGGTGTCGATCCTGCCGGCATCGTCGTCGGCGTCGCGCTCGGCGGGTCTGATCCGGGTACGGTCTTCGGCGGTGGCGTGTAACTGCCCGGTTTGCCGCCCCACACATTGTCGATTTGCAGCGTGCCCTCGCCGAGCAGCGCTTGAAAGACCGCGTCGAATTTTTTCACCCCCGGTTTGCGGACGTAATTGAATTTGCAATCCCGCCAGCCGCCGTCCTCAGGCAGGTCAAAGCTGTACATGAGCGCGCCATGCCCGCGCGTCTCCACCTTCACCCTCATTTTGCGATTGGTGCCCGCATAGCGCGCGTGGAACCGCACCTCCATCTCGTTGAGATCACCCAGCTCGAACTCAATCTTCAGCATTTGAAACCGGCGGTCGCTCGCTTTGATCTGACCCACGCGATTGCCGTCCTCGAGCGTGATCACATTGCCATCGCCCGTCCAGTACTGGTTGCCGGACTGGGAATCGCCGTTCTTGATGACCGATTTCTCCTCCGCCGCCACCGCCGTGAGCAGGCAAAGAAAAAGCCCGCACCGCATCCAAAGTGCTCTTCTCTGGAAACCGCCATTCGCAGCGGCAGGAAATTCCGACTGGCGAGTACACCTCGCCCGCTGCTGTCTCGACCCTGACAGCCAATTCGACCTCATGCATGGCTTTAACGTGGCGCTCATGGCAAAGCGATAACGTTTTGGATTTAGTCCTCTTTTCGCAGGAGCGGCCTTATGGAGTCACGGATCAGAAAGATGCCGTCGCAAATTTTGAGCTTTGCATGAAAATCACCTGATCCGGAGAGACGCGCCGAAAGGCGAGCGCAGTCCACATTCCGGCCCAGACAGGCATCTCGTGGAAACATTAGAGTTGCTTTTTTGGAGCGAATCATCACAATCAAGTTAATTATTAACCAATCCTTATTATGAGTGACGATTTCAAATCCTCTGCCGGTTCTGAAACGGTTTCGCTCAGTGGCTCCGCTGAAAAGGCGCAAAAGGGAGTGTGGAAGCCACTGTTTCTGATGGTTGCCGTGTTGCTGCTCGCCGCCACTTGGTTTGGCTATGAGACTGCCACCAAGCTCACCGCGCGTGAAGCGGACTTGCACGCGTCTCAACAGGCCAGGGCCAAGCTGCAAACCGACTCGGAGGCGACCATTCAAGGCCTGACGACCGAATTCACCCGCGCCTGGCAGCAGATCGACGAGTTGACCAAGCAGCAGGCCAAAACGGCGGCCACCCTGGACACCACCCAGAAATCCCTGACCGCTACCCTCAAAGAACTCGATTCCACCCAGCAGCAGGTGGCGAAGCTCAATGGAGAAATGGCGGGCCTGCAAAAGGTGCGCGCAGGGCTTGAGGGTGAACTGGCCCAAACCCGGCAAACCGTCGTGGTCATGCAGCAGCAGATCGATCAGGTGACGCAGGACCGGAAAGCGACGGCAACGGAACTGGCCCAGGCGCAGCAGACCATCCTCACCCGGGACAACCAGATCGCTGGTTTGACCCAGGCCAGGACCGCACTGGAAGAGGAGCTGGGCGGTGCCAAACAAACCATCACCGCGAGGACTCAGGAGATCGTTGGCTTGACCCAGGCCAAGGCCGCACTGGAAGAGGAGCTGGGCGGTGCCAAACAAACCATCACAGCGAGGACCCAGGAGATCGCTGGTTTGACCCAGGCCAAGGCCGCACTGGAAGAGGAGCTGGGCGGTGCCAAACAAACCATCACCGCGAGGACCCAGGAGATCGCTGGTTTGACCCAGGCCAGGACCGCATTGGAAGAAGCGCTCGGCGAAGCCAAACAAACCATCACCGCGAGGACTCAGGAGATCGCTGGCTTGACCCAGGCCAAGGCCGCGCTGGAAGAGTATCTGGGCGAAGCCAAGCAAACGATCACCGCGCGGGATCAGGAGATCGCGGGCTTGCAGCAGGAGAAGTCGGCCCTGGCGGGCGAGTTGAGCGCCACCCAGACCGATTTGGCAGCGACGAAGCGGGAGTTTGCGACGGTGGCTCAGCAAAAGACCGCCGTGGAGACAGCGATGGCGAAAACCAACGCAACGCTCGCACGGACCGGGCAGGAGCGGGCCGATCTCGCCGGAAAGGCCGCCACCCTGGCCGAGATGGTGCAGACCTCCGAGAAAGCCCGCCAAGCGGCGGAGGCCCAGGTGCTGCGCCAGCGCGGGGTGATCGAACAGCAGGAAAAGGGGCTGGCGGATCTGGAGACGGACCGCAAATCGCTGAGCCAGGAGCTGGCGGCGGCCCACCAAACCGCCATGGAAAAGGCTGTCCAGGTCGTGGCCGACCGCGAGGCCGTGGTCGAAACGCTGCGCCGGATGTCCGAGGACCGCCTCAGCGCGCTGGGCGCCCAGCTTGAGGCCGCCCAGTCTGCCGCCGCCGAGGCCTTGCAACGGGCCACCCACGCCGTCGAGGCCGCCCGCGCCGAAGCCCAGGCCTTGCAAAAGCTCCCGAATGACGACAGCAACGCCAAACAGGTGAACAAGGCTGGCGAAGCACCCGCCGAAGCTCCCAAACCCGCCACCGATCCCTCCGTGGCTGCGACCGGGCAGGGGGCCTGAGAGGCCCTTGCCGGGTTATCCTTCCTCTCGCTGCCGCAAAATTGAGGGCGGAAAAGGCCAGAGCGCATCAAGCATCCAGTCCGGCCATACGATGTGACAACATCGAGAACACCAATCCTGCCTTTCTCCAGAGAGTCCTTGCCCACGAATCCACGCATTGGATGTGGCCGCGCCTCCCCGTCAGTGCCCGGCGCAAGCTTCGTGAGTTCCAGCGCGCGCCTGCCGGCGCCGACTGGATTTCTGAGCGCGTCGAGAGCCGGAAGGATGGTTCGGAGCTGCTCGCGTACTACTTTGAAGCCTTCTTTGGTGATCCGGAAACCCTGGCTGCCCTGGCTCAAGACCCCCTGCATCGAAACGCATTGAATCTCGTGGCGGAAGTGCTAGAATTGAAGGGATGGGACAGGTGACGTTCAGCCTCAAAGACCGGCCCGTGCTGGTAGCCCGCGCAGAGACCCTCTATGCGCCGGCAGAACTCGTCTTTACCGACCTGTCAGCCATCCCTGGTGTCTCGCTCACCTCTGGCATGTCTCTGGAGCTGGTCATCATCCGGCTTACCTCCGCCGCCCGTAAGGCTGGCCTGAAATTGACGCGCCAAACGGAGGGCGTCATCCGCCCGGTCTTCGCGTGAACATCATCGTCACCAAGACCAGGACCTCATTACACCCTCGATCCAGCGGCAGTTGCGGATCATGCAGGACCCGCGGCCGGCGCTGAAGGCCCTCGGCACCGTGCTCGTCTCTCTCACTCTGCGCGTCTTCACCGATCCCTCGTTGCGCCCAACGGCCTGGCCCGCTCTCAGCCCCCAAGCCCTCGCCAAACGCAAGCGCGATGGCCGCGGCACCGCCCCCCTGCGCCGCACCGGCGTGCTGGCCCGCTCGCCCCGCATCGTCGCGCTCTCCAAGCGCAGCGTCGCCATCGGCTCGGACCGCAAGTACGCCAAGTATCAGCAGCTCGGCACCAAGCACATCCCGGCCCGCCCATTCTTCCCCTTCACCCAGACGGGCGCGCTCTCGCCACGGGCCAAAACCCTCGCCACCTCCGCCCTCTCCCGGGCACTCGCGCTGCGCAAGTGAGCGGCCTCGCCAACCAGCGCCTCAACCCGGACGCCACCTTCGGCGAGCTCATCATTCGCCGCCGCAAGCCCGCCTCCGTCCTCCGCCAAGTCCAACCCTCCCCCGTCCGCCGCGCCGCCTAAACGTACCCTTTTCGCGGCCACCTCGACCCCGCCACCCTGTACCCTTTCCAATCTTTTGTCCCCGCGGCCTCACCCTCCACCCTCGCCAAGCCCGCCGAACCCCGGTAAATCAAGGCATCTAAAGCCAAGTCCAGCCTTCTCAACCGTTTCGGCACGCCGCCCCAGGATGGCTCGATGGGAAAAACGGGGTCGGGTGCAACTGGCTGACAAAACGCTGGCATTCATGAGATCCAGGCATGGGCTTCCTCTAATCAAAGCGGACGTTCTCACACAACACCGGGAGACAATGGAAACCCAGTCTCTCGCGAGTGGGAGCCAACTCCAGTGGTGGTGACCGTTCAATTCAATCCCACGTTCTCCGGCGTGCCTGCGAGCAGGCTGAAAAACGGTCCCATGCCAGTCAGGATGTCCGCCCACAAATCTTGCGGCTCGGGCGAGGTCAGCACCTGCCGCCGCGGCGCGGTGGTGATCCAGGAGCGGCTCTGCATTTCTTTTTCGAGCTGGCCCTCGCCCCAGCCGGAATAGCCGACAAAACCGCGCACTTCGCGGCCCAGGCTGATCTCGTGCAAGGCGTCGTTGACGGACAGGTGCGTGCGCAGGCGCAGCGCCTGCCTTTGCCGGCTCCAGCGCAGCGAGGCAAAGGCCAGCTTGTCCGCACTCACCGGACCACCCATGAAAACGGATGCCTCACCCAGCGGTCCGAGGTCCTGGTCCGGC
The DNA here is from genome assembly GCA_964553805.1 of uncultured Verrucomicrobiaceae bacterium. Taxonomy (GTDB): domain Bacteria; phylum Verrucomicrobiota; class Verrucomicrobiia; order Verrucomicrobiales; family Verrucomicrobiaceae; genus JAGRPD01. The sequence goes on along the minus strand of CAZKMS010000021.1, from coordinate 42,441 downwards.
ATCAAATCCCCCACCCGCTGGCTGAGCGGGCGGTTCAGGATGTAACCGAACGCTCCCTCCTCCGCCGAGTGCGCGGCCATGTAAATGACCGTGCGCGAAAAATTCGGATCACGCAGGGACGGCACCGCCAGCAGCAACTGGCCGGCGAGACGCGGTTGGGAGGACAAATCATGCGACATGGCGCTGGAATGCGGCAACAAACCACCGCTTTCCAATCCATGCAAGCCGCGCAACGCGCCGCTTCACGGCTCCACCGGCGAACGATCGATCAAATTGTGCTGCACGATGATCGGTTTCGCCGTCTTGACGTCAATCCAGGAAGCCTTTTTGTCCAGCTTGCGGCCGCAGTCGGTCAGCAGGTTGGAGTTGATGAGCAAGCTGCGGCAGGCACCGGACGTCCAAACCGCGGCAGTGGAAAGTCCGGAGAAACTGTTGCCCGTGATGTTGACGTGGCGCGCACCGTCGAGCAAGACGCCACTGGCTTCATCGATCGCCATGGGCGTCCTGCCCTCAGCGGGGCGTTTGTCTTTCCCTTCCCCGATGTAACTGTTGCTGAAGGTGTTGGCGGCGATGCCATGGCGAGCCGAGGCCGGCCCGACGCGAACCCCGAAGCGATGCACCAGGGTGAAGGTGTTGGCGGCGATGTTGCAGCCGTGCGCATCGCGCAAATCGATGCCGCCTTCCAAGTGGTGGGCGATGACATTGGCAGAAAGCGTGATGCCGTAGCAGTCGCGATCGAGAATGATGGCGGTGCCGTTGCACTCCTCGATCATGTTGCCGGAGACGACGGAGCCGTAGGTGTTCTCAATGATGACGCCGTGGCGCAGGTGGTCGTCCATGTTGTTGCCGGAGGCGCAGAGGTTGAAGGAATCGGCACAATGCAGAGCGTCCTGGTTTTCCTCAAAGTGATTGGCGGAGACCACGATGTCGTGGCAGTCGAAGATGCGCAGCCCGCAATCCTTGTTGTAGGTGAGGATGTTGTCCGAGACGCGCGGATCCTCGAAGCAGGTGATCAAATGAATGCCGTTGCCGCCGTGGTGATCGATGGACAGGCCGTGCAGATAAATCTCCTGCACGAACTCGGCGCGCAGGCCGTCGCCGCTCTGCTCATTGCCGGAAAGCCGGAGATCGGCGAGCTGCACCCGCCAGAGACGCGCTTTGGGATCCGCGGTGAGCGCTTCGTCGGAGGGTTTGATCAAAATGGCCGGCTGGCCTTCGGCATTGCGATTGACCAAGTGCGTGGCCGCGCCCGAACCTTCGATCCGTGTCTCCGAAGTGCGGATCAGCAGCGGGCTGGTGATTTCGTAACTGCCCGGCGGGATGCGCACCACGCCGCCCGAGGCAGGCAGGGCATCGATGGCTGCCTGGAGCGAAGTGTGATCACTCGCATTGACGATGGCGGGAGCAGGCGCCGGGTTGCTTTGGGCGGTCAAATCAGACGCCTCGAACACGAGGGCAAGTCCGCAACAAACGAGAAGAGAGTATGGTTTGAGCATGCGGCGTCCACTTTACAAGGACCGCGCAAGTTTTGACAAGCCCCATGCAGCCGTGTCTGAAGAAACGAAGCTAAAAACCGCGATCTGCCCGTTTCCAAGCAGGCCGCGCCGGTTGGGGATGTGGAGGGGCCGGATCAGTAGCTGTGCTGATCCGCTTTTTGCTCGATCTTGGCGCCGAGGTGTTTGAGATCCTGCCCCAGGCCTTCGGTGGTTTTGCAACTGGCAAGAAGGCCGGCGATGGCGCCAAGGCAGAGCAGCTTGATCAGGGTGGTCTTCATGTCGATGAGATGGGTTTATTTTCGACTGAACCAAAGTCCTGCCAGGAAGCCGGCAGCCGCCGCGTAGCCGAGCGCGCGCACCGGATTGCTGTGAACCTCATCCTCCACCCGATGGATCGAGTTGCTCAGGTAACGGTTGGTCCTCACCGCGCGTTCTTCGACAACGCCAACGGCTTGAGCCATCGGGCGCACCACATGGTCAACCACGGCATCGGCGGCACGATGAGTGACGCGGTTGCCCGTCTCGTAAACCGCGTTGGCGGCGCGCTGTCCATACACCGGGCCATCGAGGCTCTCGGCGGGGTCTGAGGTCAGGAAGGTCATGGCGATATTAGATTTGGGGGGTGGGTTGCGTACGGTTTCATCTGGATTGGAGCGCAGAGGCTGTGCCAGCGCGGCTGGCAGGCGCTGAATCCCTTGTTTTATCAACGATCTGCCCGATCCAGGGCAGAGCCCAGGCGCCGCCAGTCTTGCAGGTTGCATGACTCGGCTGCGGCGGCCTTGCAAAATGCCGTCAAACCAGTTCCCGTCGAATCACCTCCACCGTCTCCCGAATGCTGCCCGTGACCCAGTTGGCGCCGGCCTCCTTCAGCGCCCTCGGATCCAGCTCCTGCTCCGGCAGTGACCAAGGGCACACGATCAAACGACTGTCGGGCAAGCGCTCGCGCAGACGGCGGCAAAGCACGGCAGCGGCGAGCTGCGCACCTGGCGGCATGGCGCTGATGCAAACCAGCGCCGGTTTTTCTTCGACGACCTTCTCCACCCATTCCGACATCAATTGCGGCGCCATGGAAATGCTCAGCTCCGCGCGATCGCCCAGCGCCTGGGCCAGCATCCACAGGGCGAGCTGATCCGCCTCGCCGCGCAAGGCGCGCGCCATGATTTTGAGCGGCGGCGCGGCAGGCTCAGCTTCGTCGCTGTCCTTGTCCGGGTCGTTTTTGAGCAGCGCGACGGCGGAGCGCATCGCTTGGTAAAACTCCTCCTCCTCAGGCTTGTCCAGCCGGCCCAGCGAGACTTCCCGCCGCGCCATCGCCAAGGCCGGCAGCGCCATGCGATCCAACGCGCTCGCCGTTCCCTTTTCCTCGGACACACGCTGAATGAGATCCACCGCCGCGTCCTCATCGTCCGCCAGGATGCGCTGGTAGAGCTGCAAATGCGTCTGCGCTGCCACCTTTTCACCCATCAAAATCTCCACCCAGCCAAAGGCGGGCAAATACTTGGCAAACACGACCAGACAGACGGTCAGCGGCGTGGCGAGGAGCAGGCCGATGCCACCCCAGAGCCAGGTCCAAAACGTGATCGCCAGCAGCAGGGAGAAGTCCGCCACGCCCACGCTGTGCCCGTAGAGAACCGGTTCCACCAGCATGTTGGTGACCAATTCCAGCGTGGCGATCAAAGCAATCACCTGCAACGGCTGGCTCCAGCCGTCAAACACAGCCAGACTCAAGCTCACCGGCAAAATCGCCACCATCCACGGCCCCACATAGGGAATGAAACGGAAGAGCGCCGCCAGCACCCCCCACAGCGCGATGTAGGGCAGGCCGATGAAGGCCAGTCCCCCGGCCAGCAACAGGCCATACACGCTGTTGATGCTGAACTGGGTCAGCAAATAGCGGCTGATGCGGCGGCCCGATTCGTCAACGGCCTTGGTGGTCACCGTCAAGCGGCTGTAGCCAACGAGCCGCACGATGCGGTGCGCGATGTCCTCCTGCCGCAGCAGCATGAACACGACAAAAAGCACCACCAGCCCGGCTGTGCCCAAGGCGTCCGCCAGCGTGGACAGCATGAAATTGAGGGCGCGGGACAGCAGACCATTGCCTTCGGGCTTGGCTTGGCTCCCTTCCCCGGCGGGCGGTTGCTCAGGCGGCGGCGCGCCGGTGGCGGTCTCGGTGGCGATGGCTGGATCCGGATTGGTCAGGGAGTCCATCAACTCGCGCAGACGCAATATCACACCGTTTTCACCCACCGACTGGACGGCTTTCACCCGTTCATGAATGTTTTGCCGGTGCGCCGGCAGTTCCGCCGCCAAATGGTGCGCTTCCCGACCCAGCAGCCAAAGGATCACGGCGAGCGTGGAAAACACCACCAGCGTGACCATCAAAACCGACAGCGGCCGCGGCAGGCCCTTCCGGCACAACCATTTCACCAACGGCCCCAGCATGAAGGTGAACAGCGCCGCCAGCACCAAGGGCACCAGGATTCCCCGGCCCCAATACAGGATGGCCACGATCAGCACGAAGGTGGCGAGGCGAATGAAATGGGCCAGAGAGCGGCTGGCGAGAATTTCCATGGCGGACCTTTCTCAGGAGCAGGCAGTCTGCCACAGGCAGCAAGAGCGCGCCAGCCCCGTCATTGGGGCATTGCGACTCATCGCGGCCGCGAGAGCGGCGGGCAGTTTGCAACCGCGCCCGCCGTTTGCCGTGCAATTTGCACCAGCAGGCAGACGACGGGTGTCAGTCCTTGAGGCCCAGCTTTTTGCGTTTGCGATAAAGCGTGGCTTGATCGATGCCGAGGATCTCCGCCGCCTCGTGCAGGCTGGGCGCGGACGCGACAATGCGCTGAATGTGCTCCGCCTCCAGCGCCGCCAGCGAGACGGGCGACCCCGGACGAAGATCCGCGCCCGATTCCATTTCATCGCCCAAATCCGATCCGCCCGCAGGCAGATCACGCGACGTGATTTCATCGTCCTGGCTGAGAATGACCGCGCGCTCGATGGCGTTGCGCAACTCGCGCAGGTTGCCAGGCCAGGAGTGGCTGCGCAAGGCTGCCAGGCCGCAGGCACTGAAGCCCGCCATCTTGCGTCCGCACTGAGCGGCGCTGTGGCGGGCGTAAGCCAGCGCGTATTGCTCGACATCGACACCACGCACACGCAAGGCTGGCATGGTCACACTGATGACGTTGAGCCGGTAGTACAGGTCCTCACGAAACTTGCCCTCGCGAATCAGCGCGGGCAGGTCGCGGTTGGTGGCGGCGATGACACGCACTTCGGCGCGGCGGGTGGTGTTTTCCCCCAGGCGCTCGTACTCGCGCTCCTGCAACAGACGCAGGAGCTTCGGTTGGATTTCCATCGGCAGCTCGCCGATCTCGTCCAGAAAAAGCGTGCCTCCCTCGGCGGCTTTGACCTTGCCCCAGTGGTCCTTGACCGCGCCGGTGAAGGCGCCTTTCACATGACCAAAGAGATCGCTTTCCAGCAACTCGCGCGAGAGGCTGGGACAACTCACCGTGACGAAGGGCTTGTCGCGCAAATGACTGCGCTGATGCACGGCGCGCGCCGCCACGCTTTTGCCGGTGCCGCTTTCGCCCAAAATGAGGATGGAGGCCGGCGTGGCCGCAGCGCGAAAGAGCACGTCCATCACGCCCGCCATGAGCGGACTTTGCGACTCAAACACCGCCTCCGGGGTCTGGCTGGTGACGCGGGTCTCCAACTCCACCACCCGCTGCGCCAGCCGGCGGTGCTTCTGCACGCGTGCGAGCACGATATTGAGCTGCGCGACGTTGAAGGGTTTCTCCAAGTAGTCCAGCGCGCCGAGCCGCATGGCTTCGACCGCGGTCTGGATGGAAGCGGCGGCGGTAAACATGACCACCGCCTGAGCTGGCTGACGCTCGAGAATTTTAGCCAGCACATCAATGCCATTCTCGTCGCCCAGGTGCATGTCCAGCAGCACCATGTCGTAGTCGGCCTCCTTCAGACTTTCGAGCGCGACCATGCCGTTGCTGGCTGTTTCGGCGTAGTGCCCGCTCTTTTCCACCAGCATGCTGGTGGCATCCCGAATGATTTTTTCGTCGTCAACGATGAGGATGTCCATAGAGCCGGCGGGTAATTAGGAGGCGGCGGGCTGATTGCGCGCCGCCAACGGCAGGCTGATGAGAAAGCTGGCGCCAGCCGTCGCGGCATCTTGTTCCACCAGCGTGAGTTCGCCCTGCATGGCGTCGATCAGGCGTTTGACAATGGACAGGCCAAGCCCGGTGGAAGGCTCGCCAGCGGTCGGGCGGGCGCTCAGGCGGCCGTAGCGCCGGAACATCTTCTCGCGATCACCCTCAGAGAAGCCGGGGCCATTGTCGCTGATTTGGCAAAGCGCCCGGCCGGCGGCCGAGGTGCTCACCGTCAGCGTCACCTCGCCGCCGGGCGGCGTGAATTTGATGGCGTTCGAAAGCAGATTGTCGAGCACCTGGCGCAGGCCCTCACCATCGGCCGCAGCCACCACGGGTTGATCGGGCAGTTGCGGCTTGAGCTGGATGTTTTTGATGACCGCCGCCGACTGGTGCGCCGCGGTCATGGACTGGACCAGGTCGACCAGATTCACCGGGTGCAGGGCCACCTGCCAGCGCTCGGCGGCTTGATTGGCCAGAAACTCCTTCACAAAGGCCGCCATCCGCTCCGAGGAGTGGGCGATGTTTTCCACCAGATTGGCGCAGCGCTCAGGCAGCTCGGTGGCCGACTCGCGCAGCAGCTCGGAGCTGAGGTTGATGCCAGCCAGATGGTTCTTCAAATCGTGCGCCAGGATGCCGAGAATCTCATCCTTGTCCTCGGCCAATGCCCGCAATTGGTCACGCGCCTCCTTGAGGGAAAGCTGGGTGCGCACACGGGAAACCAGCTCGGCCTTGTTGAAGGGTTTGGTCACGTAGTCCACCCCGCCCGCCTCCAGCGCCTGGACGATGAGGTTTTTGTCATCCGCCGCCGACAGGAAAATGATCGGAATGTCCTGCAAAACCGGGTTCTCATGGATTTTGCGGCACATCTCCAGCCCATCCATGTCCGGCATCAAGACATCCAGCAGAATCAGGTCGGGTTTGCGCGAAGCAAGCCGCTTGAAGGCCTGGGCGGCGCTGGTGGCAGCCGCAATGTCATACCCGATGGCGGTCAACACCGTGCCGACGACACGCAGGTTTTCCTCCTGATCATCAACGATCAGCAGAGTCGGACGGTGATGATTCAGATTGTTGTTGTGGGGCATGAACGGGAGGCAAACGCCGTTCCCACTCGGATATCCTTTCCCCGAACTGCGCAAGATTTTTTTCCAACTCGTTGAGGGCAAAGTCCGCCACCTGCAACTCCAGCTGCGCCGCGTAGGCGCGCAGCGGCTGGTGTTCGTGCTGCGCTCCGAGCGCCGCGAGCTTCCTGGCAAAGTCCTGAACCTCGGACAGCACCATGCCGTCCCGCACCTCCGGCCAGGCGACGGCCTCCAACTGACGCAGCACGGCCATCAACGGCCGCCACTGCCCCGGCGCTGGCGCGGAGGGCTCTTCGGCAGCCGGCCCGGACTCCGTGCGGCGCGGGATGAACTCCGCCAGCTCCTTGTAGAGCAGCACGCGCGAAAACGGCTTGCGCACGTAGCCATTGAAACTCTCGCGCAAGGCGCCCTCCTCCCCCGCCATGCTGGAAGCGGTCACCGCGATGACCGGCAGCAGCTCCAGCCCGGCCTGCTGGCGCAGGCGTCTGAGCGCCGCGCGCCCGTCCAGCACCGGCATGCGGATGTCCATCAGCACCACGTCAGGGCGGTGGGCCAGGACAAACCGCACCGCCTCCTGCCCATCCCCGGCTTCGCTGATGGTGTGGTGGGTTTTGTCGAAAAAGCCGCGGACCAGCTCGCGGTTGATGGGATTGTCGTCCGCCACCAGGATGTGTGAAGGCTCCAGATCGTTGAAGTCCACACCCGGCTCCTCCGGCTCAATGGCGCGCGGCAGGCGGGCGGAAATCTCCATGTCCGGAAAAATCAGCCGGAAGACACTGCCGGTGCCCGGCGTGCTTTCGACCTGAATCTGGCCGCTCATCAGCTCGGTCAAACGTTTGACGATGGCCAGGCCCAAACCGGTGCCGCGCATCTCCGCCTCGCGCCGCTGCCGCGCCTGCACGAACGGCTTGAAAATGTCCTGCAATTTCTCCGCCGAAATGCCAACCCCCGTGTCCTCGACCTCGACCACCAGCGAGAACCGATTGGTGACGCCGCGCGGGCACAGGCCGCGGAAACGCATGATGACATGGCCCTGATCGGTGAATTTGAGCGCGTTGCCGACGAGATTGATCAGGATTTGGCGCAGGCGGGCGCTGTCCAGAACCAGGGAGGCGGGCACCTCCTCCGCGACTTCCACGCGCACGTCCACTGGCTTGGCCTCGACCTGATGGGAGAACATCTGCTGCACAAAAGCGGCCGCCTCCCTCACATCGCTGGCCTCGGGATTCATGTCCATCATGCCCGCTTCGATCTTGGACAGGTCCAGGATGTCGTTGATGATCTGCAGCAGCGCATTGCCGCTGCGCACGATGGAGCTGGCATAGCGCCTCTCCTTGTCATTGTCCGCCTCATCGAGCAACAGCTCCCCGAAACCCAGGATGGCGTTCATCGGCGTGCGAATCTCATGACTCATCGTGGCCAGGAAGATGCTTTTTTCGCGGTCGGCATGCTCAGCCCGGCGCTTTTCCAAGGTCAGCCGTTCCTCCCGCCGCGCATGCTGTTCCACCCGCTTGTGCATGAGCCAGGACATCGTGCCTGCCAGCAGACCGGAAAGGGAGGTGGCCACCACGCTGACAAAACCCCACTGCAAGTTCCGCTCCAGGCTCAGGGAGATTCCCTCGATCGCCTCCATCAGCCGGACGCTGCGCGCCTCGAACAAACTGCGGATATCCTCCATGATCTTCTGGCCCGTGTCGTCATTGATCACCGCCGCGGCCGCCTCAAACCCTCCGCTGCGCCGCGCCTTGATGCCTTTTCCCATTTCCTCCAGCTTGCGGTCCACCAACTGCGCCACACGCAAGAGTTCATCGTTCGAAAGCTCCCGGCGCTCCTCCGCCTTAATGGCCATCAGCGTGTTCAAATAACGCGGCAGCCGGCCGGCGGCGAGTTTAAAAGGCGTCAAGTAGGTGTCGTTTCCAGTGATCAGAAACCCGCGCTGGCCGGTCTCGGCGTCCTTGATGAGCGAGTAAAACTGCTCCCACTCCACTTGCTGCACACGCAGCACACCACGCTCCTCAATCAGCCCCTTCAGCTTGAACCAGGTCAGCGCCGAAAGCCCCATCGTCGCCACGATCATCGCGGCGGCGAAGTACACCATCATGGCTTGAGATTGTGCGGACCGAGCTTTCACCGGAATCGCGATGCTCGGGGCTGGAGCCGCCTGGGGCAAGCCTGGAGTCTCCCGTACGCATGCAGGATGCGCGATGCCATGCCGGATATCATGCAACTTGCATGAAAAAGAGCGCGCCACGCCGCCAGCAAACGCACGCACAAGCTGGCTCAGCTTGGCAAAAAACGGCCCCTGCGCCAGCCCGCGAATCAGCTCCGGCAGCAGCACAACGCCCACGGAATCAAGCTTCCTCCACCCGCGCCTCCTTCCGTCCCCGGCCTCTGAAGCCGGCTTCGGACGCAGCCCGGCTCGGCGCCAATCCGAGTTGGCCCGGCCCCTGCACTTCAAATGACCGAACCCTATCCTGATATGAACTCGCTCCGAGAATTGCTGGAAGAACAAGTGCGCGATCTCTTTGACGCCGAGCAGCAGTACCAATTCAAGCTCATGGCCATGAAAGAGCGCGCCACCGACGGGTATTTGCGCCAGGTCCTCGTGGAAATCACCGATGACACCAATGGCAGCATCGGCAGGCTGACCGAAATCTGCGAACTGCTCGACGTGCCTCCGTCTGGCGTCACCTGCGAGGCCATGCGCGGCCTCATTCGTGAGACCAGCGACACCATCCGCGAATCGGGTGACACCGCCACCATCGACGCCAATCTAATCGCCAACGCGCAGCGCATCGCCCACTACGAAATCGCCGGCTTCGGCACCTCGCGCGCCTTTGCCAGTTGCCTGGGGCTGAAAGAAGTCGCCGACATCCTCAGCGAGTTGACCACCCTGGCCAAAAGCCATGACCGCGATCTCTCGCGCGTCGCCACCGGCGGCTGGTTTCGCATCGGCATCAACTCGGAAGCCAAGGTGGGCCGGGCTGCCTGAGCAAATGAATTTACCCCCAACCAAACCTAACCCACAAAACCATGACCAAACTCGAAATCAAAGGAAACTGGAACGAAGCCAAAGGCAAGCTCAAGCAGAAGTACGCCGACCTGACGGACGACGACCTGCTGTTTGAGGAAGGCAAAGAGGACGAACTCCTCGGCCGCCTCCAAAAAAAGACCGGCCAAACCAAGGAGGAAATCCGCGATTTAATCGCCCGCCTGTGACTCGTCCCGCCTTGCCGCAACCCCTAACCTAACTCAGTCATGCTTCACTATACCCTTGTCTTCTTGGTGGTGGCGATCATCGCTGGCTTCCTCGGTTTCTCCGGGGTGGCCGGCACGGCAGCCTGGATCGCTCAGGTCTTGTTCCTGGTTTTCCTGGTGCTGTTCGTGATCTCCATGATCGCCGGCCGCCGCCCCAAAGTCTAGTCCCCCGCCCACCCTCAACCCTGCAAATTCATGAAAACTGCATCATCCATCCTCTGCGTTGCCACCGCCTTCTTCATCGGTTTCGCCATCCCCAGTTGCGAGGAATCGAAAGGCCCCGGTGAAAAGGTCGGGGAAAAAATCGACGACGCGCTCGATGCGCGCCCCGCCGAAAAAATTCGAGACGCCGCGGAGGAAATCACTCAATGACGCCGGCGCGCCGCAGCCGCTCTAACATAAATGAGCGGCCGCGGCACCCGCCATTCCTCCACTTTCCCAAACCCCCAAAACCGCCATGAAAACGCAACCCCAAACCCCAATGCATCACCTCGCCTGTCTCGCCTGTCTGGCTGCCGCCTTTGCGGTGCTGCCCAGTTGCATCAGCGTGGATGAGGATGATGATGCAGACGACGATGAGGTCGTGGTGGTGCCCGCCAGCACGACCGTGCGCGAAACGCGGACCTCGTACTCCTCGTCCCCCTATGCTCCTGCTGCTGCCAGCAGCACCACCACGGTCACCACCTATCGTTAATGTCGCGACCGCAATGCCCCGCCTTGTCCCAGCGCCATGCGTACCGCGGAAGAAATCCACACCGGCAAAGTCATTGTTGCGGATGACCAGCCCTGCCATCTTGGCCCGGTCGAGGCCATTCTCACCCAGGCTGGGTACGAGGTGGTCACTGCCATCAACGGACGCGAGGTGCTGGACAAGGCGGTGGTCTTTATGCCCCAGCTTTTTTTGCTCGATGTGAACATGCCTGAGCTGGACGGTTTCGAAACTTGCTCCTGCCTCAAAGACGATCCCTGCTTTCAAGATGCTCCCGTCATCTTCATGTCCGCTGAGGACGACATCAGCTCCGTCGAGTGCGCCTTCGAACTCGGCGGCTCCGACTTTTTAGCCAAGCCCTTCAAGCGCGCCGAAATGCTGGCACGCGTGAATTCCCACCTGCGCGCCTATCAAGCCCGCAAACGCTTCCGGCACCAAGTCCTCGACGAAGCGCGGCAGCTCGCCAATGTCGCCTCCCTCTGCCTTAGCCTGGCCAAAACCGTGGCAGATCAGAACCGCGCCGGCCTGGCGGGTGATCCCGTTCAATTTGCCGTGCCTGAGGTGACCTCCTGCCTGGCTGGCAACGCCGAAACACTCGCCCAGGACATCGAGCGGCTGATCGGCCGCGATGACGCCGGCTTTTTGCGCGAACTCCACCGGCTCGACACCGCCCGCTTCACCAGCTCCTCGGATGTGCTCGCCTGCCTGGGCGGCTCCTACCTGCGCGCCAAACGCCGCGGCATTTCTCTCACCATGCCGCGGCGGCCAGACCAATTTCACCTCAACGCGAGCCCCGGCGACGTGAAAAAGCTGCTCGACAGCTTTGCGGACCATTTTTTTGGCCAGCTTCAGCGCGGTGCCACCTGCAACGTCTTCTTGCGCCGCCAGGAGCCCAGCGGCCTTTGCCTGCACTTTGCAGCGAGCTTGAACCTGGAAGAAGGAGTGGAAAGCGACGATGACCCGACTCCCGCCCGGGTGGACCTCCCCGTCCCCCGCCATCTCAAACACCTTGCATTCAGTCTGGACGCCGCGGTTGAAATTTGCCATCGTAGCCCATCCGCGCTGCAAATGCGAATTGTGCTGCCGGCTGACTTTGACGCGTGACGCGCTGCCTGATGGCGCCGCGGACCGCCTCTGCAAACACCAAACCAACAACCAAACATCATGGGCATTCTATCCTGGATCATTCTCGGCCTGCTCGCAGGCGGCCTCGCGAAATTCATCATGCCGGGCAAAGACCCCGGTGGCTGCCTCGTCACCATGGTGCTCGGCATCATCGGCGCTTTCGTCGGCGGCTATGTCGGCACCACCCTCGGCTGGGGCAACATTCAACAGTTCGATCTGCGCGGGCTCGGCCTCGCCACGCTTGGCGCGTTGATCGTACTCCTCATCTATCGCCTGGTCACGGGTAAAAAGGGCTGATTCACGGCAAAAAAAACGCCTGGCGGTCATCCCGTCAGGCGTTTTTTGCGCTTCGAAGCGGCTTAAAGATCATTCAAGATCTTATCCACTTCTTCACGTGTCTTGCCCAGGCGCTGTTGCAGGCGGCCATAAAGCTCATCCTCTTTGCCCTGCTCGTAGAGCAAGTCATCATCGGTGAGTTCAGCGAACTGCTGCTTCAGTTTGCCCTTCACTTCGTTCCAGTTGCCCTTGAACTTCAGCGAGGCAGCACTGCCCACGGTGTCGTCGAGCACTTCTTCGCGTGTCTCCACGGCGTTCTCGCGGACTTCCTCCGCTCTTTCGCGCATTTCTTCGCGGCGCTCTTGCGCTTCTTCGTGGGCCTCCTCAGCCCGTTCACGCGCTTCCTCACGAACCTCTTCGCGAGCTTCCTGATAACGCTCAGCCGGCGTCTCACGTTTGCATGCACCCACGCCGAGAACGGCGAGGCTGGTAAACAGGATCAAAGGAGTTTTCATAGCATTAAGTTGGTTTGGTTTGAGTGAGCCTGCAGCCGACGGGCGGCGTTCACAGACGCGATTGAAACCTATTTTCGCAAGGCTTGTGCCAGCATCGCGAAGTCATCATAAATAGCTTATTTTCAATAACTTACGAGTCAAATTGCGCGGCCAGCGAGACCAGGACTTGGTCTTTGAATGGGCATATTGCACGGACCTAACCTGCCCAACGTGCAATTTGCGCTTTAGCAAGCCCAGTTGTGGTCCTGGAAGGTCAAGAGTATGCACCGGCCAACGCTAGCCGGCCCGGCTCAGGGAAACCATGGCCGGGCCCAACGACGAAACCGCTTTCAGTAGATCGACAGTGGAGTTCAGCATCGGCTCCAAAGTCCGGTTCGCCTGAGTGACACTGCCATTCCACGAAGTGACGGTGGGATACACTTGGGCGCTGGTGGCCAGGTGGACGCGGCCAGGCACCACGACCTCCGGCGGACGGCGCTGGAGATAACCCGTGGTGTAAACCGGCTCGACAAAAGACGCGCGGAAAAGGAACTCGGTTTCGACATCATCGCGATGGAGATCCGGGAAGAGCTTTTGCAGGGCGGTGAACCAGGAGGCCGTGATCTCCGTCTCCGGCTGGCTGAAACGCGGGTCCGTGCGGTGCAGGTACTTGGTGAGATAAAGCACGTGCCGGCCCTGGCCGCGGTCGGTTTCCTCGGTGAGCGTGGAGGTTTCGACGATCCCGTCAAACGGATGCTCCGGCTCGGGCGTGGCCAGCCAGTAATGCGGCTGCAACGGCCGCTTCAAAAACAGCACGTGATTGATGACCGCCTGAAAATCGATGGACCAATCGATGCCGGGAGCAGCGGCGCGGAGACGGGGGCCGGCGACTTTGGCAAAGACGGGCCAGGGCAGCGTAACAACCATTTGATCGAAGCCCTCCTCCACGCCCAGCGCACCAGCCACCACCGGCTGACCGTCCTGGCCCAGGTCGATTTGCTGCACCACCTGGTTCAAACGCAAATCCACACCGAGACGACGTAACTCCTCAGCGAAGACATCCGTGATGCGTTTGTAACCGCCGCGCACGTAGCCTTTGACCTCGCCTTTGGACTCGCCTTTTTCGCGGTTGAACCGGGTCCAGAACCAAAGCGCCGGCACGTCAGGGTAGCGATCGCCAAACTTGGCCTCCAGCATCGGCCGCCAAAATTTGGCGAAAGCCGCACGGCCGGACAATTTTTCCAGCCATTGCGCGGTGGTGATGTCGTCGAGCCCCTTGTCTGAAACGAGCCGGCCGTACAGACCGGTGAAACCGACGCGCAATCGACTCATGAACGGCAGAGGCGCGAAGCGCAACAGATCGAGCGCGCCATTGAGCGGATAGACACGTCCCTGATCCGCACAGGCAAAGGTGGAGGGTTTCCAGTAAATGTCGTCCGTGAGTCCGAGATCGTCGAGCAGTTCCAGCAATGGCCCGTCACTCGGCAGCATGCAGTGGTAAAACTTTTCAAAAGTGCGGCCGTCGTGCTCGAAGAAGGTGCCCAACCCACCGAGCTGATCCGATCCTTCGATCAACGTCACCCGGTGGCCGGCCTGCGCCAGACGATAGGCGCAAGTCAGACCGGAAATGCCGCCTCCGAGGACGACGGTGCGGGGTGGAGTCGCAGTCATGATTCAGGCCTTGCTGGCTCGGGGGGCAGGAAGTGGCGCGCTGATGGCGGGAAGCTTGGCGCGGTAGCGGTTCACCACGGCGAGGTAGCGGCGCAGTGTGCGGAGGATGCGCAGTTTGCTGGCGCCGGCCTTCAAATCGTAGCGCAAGGTGTAAGGCACCTCCGCCGCGGTGGCGCCGATGGCGCGCAGCTTGAGCAGCACCTCCAGCATGCAAACAAACCCGCTTTCCTCGACCAGTTTGTCGCGGCCGTAAGCGAGAATCATGCGCTGCAGGATCGAGCTGTGGTAGGCGCGGAAGCCGGCCGAGTAGTCGCGCACGTTGGCAAACGGCACGACCGTTTTCATCAGCAGGAAACAGCCGATGCTCAACGCTTGACGATAGAGCGGCACGCCGCGCACGACGCTGCCCTTTTGAAAACGCGAGGCGATGACCAACTGCGCTTTCTCCTGCTCCAGCAGCCGGATCATCGCCGGCACGTTGGCGGGATCATGCGAGTTGTCGGAGTCCATGGTGATGACTGCGTCCGCCGACTCAGCCGCGGCGGCGAGTCCGGTTTGAATGGCCATGCCGAGACCGCGGTTGACCTCGTGTTGAATGAGGCGCAGCGGCATGCGCTGGGCGGCTTCGCGCGCAATGGCCGCGGTGCGGTCCTTCGAACCGTCATCGACGACGATGACCTGATAGCGAAAGCTCTGGTTGGACAGGGTTTCCTCGATGCGGGCAAGCAGCTTGGGCAGATCCTGCTCCTCATTGTAGGCGGGAAGAACAATGGCGATGTCTTGGATGGCTTTCATCATGCTGGATTGGCTGGTGGTCTTCAGTTGGCGGTGGAAAGGGCGGCGGCGCGGGCGTGCTCCGGTTTTGACTTGGCTTCGGACTCGCGCTGGAATGACTCCGCATGCTCGCGCATCGTGCCGACCCGGCCGAGGCGCTGCAGCGATTCGAGCACATGCCGAACGAGCGCGATCTTGCGTGCCGCAGGCAGCTTCATGGCCGGGAAAAAGGCCATCGCTGGCGCGTCGTTCACGTCGAGAAAATCGGTGGGATGCAGCAGCAGCGAGGGCGCGGTGCCCGTGACGCGGCAAAGGGTCAGCGCGACTCGCCAATACAAGCGCGCCAGCGGCTCGGAAACCGTGGCGAGGAAAAGCAGGTAACTGAGGTGAATGGGGGTGCGGAGGAACGGCGTGGTGGTGACCGGCACCTCAACCAGACCCGGCTCGATCTCATAAGGCCGCAGCGAGGCGAAGCTGTCGCGCAGGCTGCCGTAGAGCTTGCCGCGCTTGGCTTTCTCCTCCTTCGGCAGCTTGGTGGTCATGAAAAACCAGGCGCGTGCAAGCGGCCCGATGACGGTTGGGAACGCGGAGGCGTCGTAGTGATAACCGCGCTCCACCAGCAACGCGCGCACGGCGGGCGAGGTGCTGAAACCGGGACCGCGAAAACCGCACGGGCGCTGGCCCGTGGCTTTCTCGATGGCGCTTTCGGCATGCTCGAAGTCGGCGCGCAGCCGGGCGTCGTCGTAAAGGTGCAGCCAGGGCTCGTGCAGGAAGGAGTGATTGGCGATCTCATGACCGGCCTCCGCGATGGCGCGCAGGGCGGCGCGATTTTTCTCCAGTGACGCGTCCTTGCCGACCACGAAGAAGGTGATGCGCAAATCCAACTCGCGCAGCAGGCCGAGAACGCGCGGGGTGACCAGATCGAGGTAACTCGGAAACGACTGCCACCCCTCAATCCCCTGGGTCTTCAAATAGGCCCATTGGTTGTCGAGGTCGAGGGAGACACTGGCGTGCGGCATTTTGACAGGATTGACGGGATTTTTGGAGGATTAACAGGATTGGAGGAAAGGTCAGGCGGTGAGGCGCTGGGATGCCGGACGCGGCAGCAAGACCTGCGCGATGCGCTTCGCCGCCTGGCCGTCGCCATAGACGTTGCGCGCCTGACTGGCCTGCTCAAACCAGGCGCTGTCCGCCACCGCCGCCTCCAGCAATCGCGTCAATTCATGACCGCGCTCGCCGGCAAGACGGGCGACGCCGGCATGCACGCCCTCGGGACGCTCGGTGTTTTCGCGCAGCACGAGGATCGGTTTGCCGAGGGAAGCCGCCTCCTCCTGGATGCCGCCGGAGTCGGAGACGATCAGCCAGGCATCCGACAGCAGGTGAATGAAATCCGCGTAACCGAGCGGCGCGGTGAGGATGACTTGATCGCAGCCCATCAACTCCTGCACGGCGGCCTCGCGCACGGCGGGGTTGGGATGCACCGGGAAGACGATGCACAACTCGGGCCGCGCCTCGGCAAACTGACGCAGACCGCGCAGGTGCGCGCGCATGGTGTCGCCAAAGTTCTCGCGGCGATGCGTGGTGAGCAGGATCATTTTGCGGCCTTGGATCCGGCGGCGCAATTCGGCCAGTTCGCTGCCTGGTTCGACGCTGTGGAGCGTTTCGAACAAGGCATCGACCACCGTGTTGCCGGTGACATGGATGTCGCGGCCGGGCACGCCTTCGGCGAGCAGGGTGTCGCGATTGTAATCGGTGGCGGCGAAGTGCAGCGAGGCGAAACGCCCGACCACACGGCGGTTCATTTCCTCCGGGAAAGGGCTCGACGCATTGCCCGAGCGCAGCCCCGCCTCGACGTGGGCGACGGGGATTTTGCGATTGAAAGCGGCCAGCGCGCCAGCCAGCGCGGTGGCGGTGTCGCCCTGCACCACGACGTGGTCCGGCTGCTCACTGGCCAGGATGGAATCCAGGCGCTCGATGATTTTCGCGGTGAGCAGGTTGAGCGGCTGGTTGGGAGCCATGACCGCGAGATCGTGATCGGGCTGGATGCCGAACAAATCGAACAGCGGGGTGAGCAGGTCGGCGTGCTGGCCGGAGTTGACCAGGATGGCGTGGGCGCCCTGGGCGCGCACGGCGTGAATGAGCGGCGCCAGCTTGATCATCTCCGGCCGGGTGCCGAGGCAAAAGAGGACGCGCGAGGAATTCACGGGATAACGCAGCGGGTTTATCATAATTATAATAATAGGCCGCTGTTCCATTATGGCAATCATAATTGTGAAAATTATTGATTTAGCGATTTAACATCGCTAGCGAAGCCTCAGGATCAGCCTTTTGGCGGCATTTGCCGCGCAGCCGTTTCTCCGTTCACTTCACTGCCAAGCGCACGAAGCGCCGCCAAACCACCGCCACCACCAGGATCAAAACCGGCCCGATCACGACAAAATACCGCGGCAAAGCCGGTGCCAGCGAACTGCCTCCCAGGTAAACCGCCGCCATCACCGCGAGCAGCCCCACCTCAACCGGAAAGCTCCGCCAATGGCGCAACGCCAGCAACCCGCCCAGAGACGCCAGCAGGATCAACGGACCGTTGAAGACAATGAGCACCAGGGTGCGCAGTTCCTCCGGCTGGAAGGAGCGCGGAAAACCGAAGGCGAGACGGGAGAGATTGCAGAGCCAGTTGTAGGCGAAGGCGGCGGACTCGAATTGCTCCTTGGCCACTTGTTTGAAAAGCGCTTCACGTTCAGCGACGGGCAGCCTCAGCGCCAGCTTGAACGTGGCCGCGTGATTGGGCGCCAGGTTCGGGTCCTTTTGGGCATCCTCGCAACTGAACCAATGCCCGTTCTCCCCGGGATGATGGCTGGTCATCCAGTAAAACAGCTCGCCGCTGTTGGTGGACCAGCAGGGAAAGTCACCGGTCTTTTTCCAGGTGTGCAACAGGTAGGGCGAGCCAATCAAAAAGGCGCCAGCCAGGATCAGCAAGGCGCGCTGCAATGCCGGCCGCCACATCTTGAAGAACGGCCATAAGACCAGGCAGAGACAAGCGGTGGCAGCCATCACGTGACCGAAAAACACCCGCGTCAGCGTGAGCCAGCCAAAAAACGCGGCCGCCGCCGCCAGCCAGCCCCAGGCGAGACGTTCCGCTCGCACAGCGTGGCAAAAGGCCCAAAGGAACCCGCAGAGACAAAACACGCTCAAGGGCTCGGTCATCAGCGCAAAACTCGTCCACAACAGCACGGGATGCAGCCCCAGCCAGAGCGCGCCGACCGTGGCCCAGCCCGCGCCGGCGTAATGCCGCAGCGTGTGCCAGAACAACAAGGCGGCCGTGGCCATGAACAGCGCATTCAAAAGCCGGGCGAGAAGAAGGCCTCCCTGAAATGGCTTGGGAAAAGAGCGATCTGCTGACTCCCTCGAATCCAGCGCCACAAACGGCGCCAGCACCAGCGGATACCCAGGACCGTTCACGAAGTCGTCCGCATACACGCTGTCCGGCGCGAGCCCGAGATAGTATTGCGCGCATTCGACGTAGCGTCCTTCGTCCCAGACCAATTCATTTTTGTGCCTGACGACCGACAGTGCTGCATGAATGGCGAGGACCACCGCGAATACCTTCCAGGCCTTCCAATGCAAAGGCCGCCGGAGAAGCGCAGACAAAGTCGCGGGAGCGTCAGGCATGCGCCATTCAACCGCTTCCGTCGCATTTCGCCATCGAAGTTTTTATGAAGGCTGGCCAGCAAGCACGGCAGCAGGCATCCTGATCGAAACGTAAGCTCATGGTGGTCTTTGCCCCGCCCATGAACACCCATTCCAGTCCAATCGCAAAGCGCTCCTGGCGAGGTGTCTTGTTGCAATGGCTGCTGGTCTGCGTTGCCGGAGTGGCGCTCGGTGAACCGGCCCAGGCCCGGCTCGAGCGGCGGGTGAACACCACCCTCAAGCTGCCCTCAGTCAGACCGGAGCCGTCCGGTTACACAGCGGTCAACGCCCTCGGCGGCCTCAGCTTCGACGCCCCTATTTTCGTCACCTCCATTCCGGGCGACAGCAACCGGCTTTTTGTCGTCGAACGCGGCGGACGGGTGCAGGTGGTCTCCAACCTCGCCGGCACGCCGGTGAAGAGCGAATTCCTCAATCTCGCCGCAGTGGCGGGTGTCAGCGGCCTCACCTCCGGCGGTGAGAATGGCCTGCTCAGCCTGGCCTTCCATCCCCACCACGCCAGCAACCGCGAGTTCTTCATCTTCTACAGCTTCAACTCCGGCGGTTTGCGCCAGCGCGTCGCCCGTCTGCGCACGGAGGCTGGAAATCCCAACCGCGCCGACCACAGTTTCATCGAACCGCTCATCACTCAAAGCGACCGCGCTTCCAATCACAACGGCGGCACTGTGGCCTTTGGCCCGGACGGCTGCCTCTACGTCTCCGTCGGCGACGAGGGCGGCGCCGACGACACCTACAACAACGCGCGCTTCATCGACAAAAATTTCTTCAGCGCCATCCTGCGCATCGATGTGGACAAAAAACCCGGCAGCCTGGCGCCCAACACGCACCCTGCCGTGCATCCTGGCAGCTACACCGTGCCGCCGGACAACCCCTTCATCGGCCGCGCGAGCTGGCATGGCCGCGCCCTTGATCCGGCAGACATCCGCACCGAGATCTGGGCCACCGGCCTGCGCAACCCCTTCCGCTTCAGCTTCGATGCGCCCACCGGCCGGCTCTTTTGCGCCGATGTCGGGCAAAACAGCCACGAAGAGGTGCATCTCATCGAAAAAGGCAATGACTGCGGCTGGAGCTGGCGCGAGGGCAACGCGGCCTTCACCCATGGCCCGTCTCCTGCCACACCGCCGCCCGCCTTCAACCCAGCGACACCGATCCACACCTACCCTCACAACGGCGGCGGGCGCTCCATCACCGGCGGCGTGGTCTATCGCGGCAGCGCCAACCCCGCGCTGCTCGGCCATTACCTCTTCGCCGATTACCTCACCGGCCAGCTCACCGCCCTGCGGCCGGAGGGCGGCTCATGGCGGGCGCGGCAGCTTGGCACGGCGACCGGCATCACCGGCTTCGGCCATCACCCGCTGACCGGCGAACTCCTGCTCTGCGCCATGAACAGCGGCCGCATCCTGCGCCTCGTCGCCAGTGATCCCGGCCCCGCCCTGCCCGCCTTGCTGTCGCAAACCGGCGCCTTCACCGATCTCGCCACGCTCAGCCCCGCCAGTGGCGTCATCCCTTACGAGGTGAATCACCCCTTCTGGAGCGATGGCGCGGAGAAGACCCGCTGGTTTGCCATCCGTGGCAAAAAGGCCAAGTTCGGCTACCGCGAAAACGAGCCCTGGTCCCTGCCCGCCGGCACCGTCTGGATCAAACACTTCGACATCGAGACCACGCCCGGCAATGCCGCCACCCGCCGCCGTCTGGAAACGCGTTTCCTGGTCAAAACCGCCAGCTCCGTCTATGGCATCACCTACCGCTGGCGCGAGGACCAAAGCGACGCCGACTTGGTCCCGCTCGAAGGGCTCGACTACCCCATTCCCGGCAGCAACCCGCCGCAAACCTGGCGATTCCCCGCGCAGGGTGAATGCCAGGCCTGCCACACCCCCCAGGGCGGTTATGCTTTGGGCTTCAACACCGCGCAGCTCAACCGCCGCAGCTCCCTGCCCGGCCACGGCCAGCAGTTGCAAGCCCTCGCCGTCGCCGGTTACCTCACCATCAAGACCCTGCCGCCGCCCGGCATGCTGCCCGCGCACGCCGGACGCGACGATCTTCACTACAGCCTGGACCAGCGCTCCCGCGCCTACCTTGACGTCAACTGCGCTCCCTGCCACCAGCCCGGCGCCCTTTCCACCTCCTGGGACGCGCGCCACCACCTGCCCATCGAGGCCACCGGTCTCATCGACGGCGAACCCGCCAACAACGGCGGCGAGCCCGACCTGCGCCTGCTCGTTCCAGGCGACCCCGCCCGCTCCCTGCTGCTGCACCGGCTCGCCGGCAGCGCTGGTTTTTCCCGCATGCCGCCGCTCGCTGCGAACGTCGCCGACACTGAGGGCATCGCCCTGCTCGCCGCCTGGATCAGCAGCAACCTCGCCTCCAGCATCGCCATTCAAAGCCAGCCCGCCAGTGTCGAGGTCAGCGCCACCGGCACCGCCGTTTTCAGCGTCGCCGCCACCGGCAGCGGAACGCTGGCGTATCAATGGCAAAAAGACCGCCAGAACCTGCCGGCTGAGACCGGTGCCACGCTCACCATCAGCAATGTAAGTCCCGCCGATGTGGCAGGTTATCGCGTCATCGTCAGCGATGACGCAGGCAGTCTGGCCAGCCGCGGCGCGCTGCTGCGCATCGTGATCAAAAAACCCACCCTCACCAGCAGCCCGCCACCCGCTGACGCCACGGTCAGCGCGCCTTTCGACTGGCCGCTCAGCGCCGACGAACCCTCCACCGTGTTCACTGTCACTGGCCTGCCGAGCGGCCTGCGCTACGACGCCGCCAATCGCCGCATCACCGGCCTGCCGAACCGCCCCGGCACCCACACCGTCACCATCACCGGCCGCACCAGCGCCGGCCGGGGCGAGCCGGTTTCCTTCACGTTCACCATCGACCCGCTGCCGCTGGGCGACGGCCAGGGCGGCACCTGGGCCGCCCTAGTGGATCGTGTCGCGGACCTCAATCAAAACCTCGGCGGACGCCTGCAATTCGATGTCGCTCCCACCGGCGCGGTCAGCGCCGTGCTCGCGCATGGCCGCTCCACGCACCGCTTCAGCGACCGCCTGCGCGTCGTTCCCGGCGGCGTGATTCAACTGCTCAAAACCCTGCGCCCGCGCGGCGCGCCGGAACTCACCCTCGATGTCGAAATCGACCCCGCGAACGGCAGCTTGTCCGGCAGTTTTTCCAGCACGGCTGGCAGCGCCGGCGTGGAGGGTCATGCTTTCATCGATCCCGCCGCGCTGCCCGCGGATGCCGCGCGTTCGCTCATCGGCCGCGCCTGGCTCGGTCATGCCAGTTTATCGACGGAGGATCAAGACGATGCCACCGCGCCGCAAGGCGTCTCCTGGTGGCGGCTGAGCGGACTGCGCAATCTCCGGCTCAGCGGCGCGGGTCGTCTCGGCGAGGGCGGCGCGCTGACCTTCGCCCTGCATGCCCGCGACCCGCATCTCACCCTCCACCGTAGCCTGCATCGCGGCCAGGGCAGCCTGCTCGGCCGCCTCTCCACCACTGCTGCCAATCTCCTCGCGCACACGCCCGGCGATCCCGCGCTCGCGGGCGCGTTGCACTGGACCAAACTCGGACCCGCCAGCGCCCGTGACCGCCTCTACTCGAATGCTTTTTTCCTGCCGGTGACCACCGCCACCTTCGCCGACGCGCCGCCTGATCCCGCCATCAACCGCCTCGGCAGCCGCGACGGCACCGCCAACGCCGCCATCGAATTTCGGGATGGCGGACTCGATGGCGCCGCGCAGGCTTTGCTCGACCAGCTCTTCCGGCTCGACCCCGCCGGGCGCGTCTTTCTCGATCCCGCCACCGCCGCGCCTGTCGCCCTCAAGCTCCGCGTCAACCACCGCCTCGGTCTTTTCGACAGCCGCTTTCAGCTCAATCACAACGGTGTCCGGCGCAGCGGCCAGGCGCGCGGCCTTTTTGTGCCCGATGCCAGCGCCAGCGGCTTCGCCCTCGGCCTCGGCGGCTTCACCCTGCCCGGCCTGCCACCCTCAAGCAGCCCGATTCTCAGCGGCAGCGTCACGATCCGCAGCCACGACACCCCGCCGGAGTCTTGATTGGGCAGCAAGTGCTAATCGCCACCAGGAACATCGCCAGGCAGCCCGGCGTTTTTTTATTGCCAGGTGCGGAAAATTTTGCCAGGATAACCGTTCCATCTAAGGTATTTCTTTGAAGTGCCTGGTTCAAATTCGCGCCGCCTCGCCAAGGAGCCCACACCCCAAATCACAACCTGATGAACCGGCATTTGTGTCTCATGCTCTGCCTGGGCGGCCTGGACGCAACGCCAGTCCTGGCGGCGCCCGTGGTTTCGAATGTCACCGCCCTTCAGCGCAGCGGCACCAAGCTGGTGGACATTCATTACGATTTGGAGGCGGACGCGCCGGTGAAAGTGACGCTGGAAATCTCCAGCGACAACGGCGCCACCTACGCCGTGCGCGCGCTGGCCCTCACGGGTGATTTCGGACTCGAAGTGGAACCGGGCGCGGACAAACACATCATCTGGAACGCGGGGACGGACTGGAACATCATGTTCAGCGATAAAATGCGCTTCCGCGTGGTGGCGGATGATTTTGCGGACGGTTTCTCCTACATCCCGGCGGGACCCTTTGTCATGGGCCGCACCAGCGGTGACTCGTCTACCAACGCACCGCCGACCACCGTCAATGTGGGCCGGTTCAAAATCATGCCCAAGGAAGTGAGCAAGGCGGAATGGGACTTGGTGCGCGACTGGGCGGTGGACAACGGCTACAACGGCCTGTCGGCGGGCGCTGGCAAAGCGGACTCGCATCCGGTGCAGACCCTGAACTGGTATGCCGCCGTGAAATGGTGCAACGCGCGCAGCGAGATGGAGGGCCTCACGCCCTGCTACTACACGAACAGCGCCCGCACCGCCGTTTACCGCACGGGAAACATCGCCGTGACCAGTGCCTGGGTGCGCTGGGACGCCAATGGCTACCGCCTGCCCACCGAGGCGGAGTGGGAGAAGGCGGCGCGCGGAGGCATCGTCGGCAAACGCTTTCCCTGGGGCACTGACATCATCAGCCACGCACTGGCCAACTTTAACAACAACAACCCGCGCCCCTGGACTGAGGGCACCACGGGGACGCATCCACTCTACTCCGTGGACCCTACGCCATACACCTCCCCCTGCGGTTCCTTTTTTCCAAACGCCTATGGCCTGTTTGATGCTTCCGGCAACGTGATGGAGTGGGTATGGGACTGGTATGACAGCGCGCATTACTCGTCCACTGAAGGGACAACGGATCCGGCGGGTCCAGCCTCCAGTCCGGACAACCTCAAAGTCCGGCGTGGCGGCTGGTATTCCGCCGATGAAGCTTATGCTCGCTGTTATGCCCGGTATTATAACACCCCCAACTTCTCCGCCATCAACACCGGCCTCCGGGTCGTGGCGGGCGCGGCCTACGGACATCCTGCCGTGGCGCAGGCCGTGTCTGGCGCGATCTCCGTGCTCACCGGTCCGCCGCAGACGCTGACCTTCGGCCCCATTTCCGATCAACTCACCACGAGCATCGTCCTGCTGTCCGCCACTGGCGGCGCTTCCGGGAACCCGGTCACCTTCATCGTCACTGGCGGTCCGGGCGTCATCACCGGCGGCAACGCACTGACCTTCACCACGTCCGGCACCGTCAGCATCACCGCCAGCCAGGCGGGCAACGCCAGTTACGCGCCGGCGCCCGATGTCACCCGCACCTTTGAAGTGACCAAGACGGTGGCGGAAGTCCAGGTGAGCTCGCTTTTGCACATGCCGGACGGCACGCCGCGCGTCGTCACGACGCAAACCGTGCCAACAGGGCTGAACGTGGTGGTCACCTACAACGGCAGCCCGGACGCGCCGGCGCTGGCCGGAGTTTATGAAGTGGCAGCGGTGATCGACGATCTCATCTATCAAGGCAGCGCCACCACGCGGCTCGTGATCGATCATCGTCTGGACCGCAGCCCGCTGCTGCCCGGCAGCCCGCCCGCGCCGCCGACGGCCGGCGACATCGCCTGGGAAGACGCGGCCATCGGTCTTTATGACGGCCTGCTCATCGACTCGGACGATGCGCACACGCTGCTCGGCGCCACCGAGACCTTGCGTGTCAGCGCGCCGCGTCCCGGCCGAGTCGAGGGCGGCGCCGTCTCCGGGCGTCTGCGTCTGCCCGGTCTGTCTGTGCCATTGCGCGGCCGCTTCGGCATCGACGGCTCGTTGGACAGCCTCATCACCCGCCGCGACGGCACCACCGTCGTCGTCACCCTGCAGTTGCAACGCACCACCGCAGGGCACGAAGTTGTGACAGGCACCGTCACCTGGAACGGCTTGCACGCCGGGGTCCGCCTGCCGCGTTCGCCAGCCCAGGCCAACCCGGACTGGACCGGCGCCTTCACCCTGCTGCTGCCCAGCGCCCCCGGATCAGGCGCGGACGAACCCGGCGGCGATGGCTGGGCGCGGCTCAATGTGTCACCGGCAGGAGTCGTCAAAATCACGGGCCGCCACGGCGACGGCACGCCTTTGCTGGAGACCGCTTATCTTTCCGCGGCGGGCGAGTGCGCGCTCTTTGCGGAGCTTTACCGCAGCCGTCCGGTGAAAGGGCGCTTCGGCGGCTGGTTGCACTTCCGCGAGATCGACGATGTCAGCGATTGCGACGGTCTGATGCAGTGGATGAAGCGGGCGGACGCGCGAGAAAAACGCTACGCCGATGGATTTGATTTGGAAGTCCCGGCTTTGGGCAGCCGCTACACGGCGCCGCCAAGCGGCGAACGTTTGCTGGAGGAATTGGAGGACGCGGAACCGAACGCCAGCCTGAGTTTGATCGCGGCGAACCTGCCGGCAGGAACCGCGGGCGAGATCGAGCGGGTGTTGAGCTGGCTGGGCAGCAACGCGCTGCGGCATTACGGGCCGGAGACACTGGGCGGGAGCGCAGCGCGCGGCACCGGGCTAGTAAGCGGCAGCTACCGCGCGGCGGACGGCTCGGTGCGCACGGCCTTCACGGGCGTGGTGCTGCAGAAGCAGGGCATGGCGGGCGGACAGTTCGCCTGGGGCAATCAAACCGGCGCGCTGCGCATCGTGCCAGGCACGGACTTCCCCTACCCAGGCAGCGAGGACGCGGACGCGGTCCGGCAAGTCGCGCTGCCCCAGGACGAGCCGCCACCGCTCACCCTGCACCCACGCAACTTCGAGCAGGCCGCCGCAGGTCTTTATGGAGGCATCATCACGCTTCTCAACGCGCAACGAAGCCCCTCCGGTTCCCTCGAAGGCCTGCGCGTCAGCAAAACCGGCGCGGTCACCGGATCGCTCTGGCTGCTCGGCCAGCGCTACGCCTTGCGCGGTCAGTTTGATGTGACCGGGCTGGCCACCATCGTCATCAACCGGCCCAATCTGTCCGCGATTGTCGTGACGCTGCAATTGCGGCTCGCAGCCGGCACGATCGATGGTTATCACCTGACCGGCACCGTCACCATCGGCGCGTCCGAGCAACTGGTGGATGCCCAGCGGCTGCCGGGTTACAGCCCTCAAACGCGCGCGCCACAGGAGGGCGCCTACACCCTGATCATGGTCGTCTCAGATCTGGCCGATCCCAATGACGAACCGGGCGGCGACGGTTACGCGACGCTGAAGGTCAGTCATCTGGCGCGCTGCACCGGCTCCCTGGTGCTCGCGGACGGCACCAAGACCACCTTCTCCGGCCATGTCTCCCGCAGCGGGGAGTGGAGCCTGCACCGCGCCCTCTATGGCAAGCCCGCGCGCGGCTTCGTGGCAGGCAAGGCCACCTTCCGCGACGAGGCGGGTGTGAGTGACGTGGACGGCATCTGGCGCTGGGTCAAGCAGGGCGGTGCGCCCTCGCCACAAGGCGCTTATCCGGGCGGCATCGACACCATCCGCCAGGTGGTGGGTTCCCGCTACACCGCCCCCGCGCGGAATGAGTGCGCCTGGGCCACTCTGGATGATGACTGGCACAACATCTGGTCGCGCTTCGCCGGTCCTAACCTTTCCACGGCAGCAGGCGTCACGATCACCGAACTCGACCGCGCTTTGACCTGGACGGCGGCCAACAAGATCATCTACCACGGACCGGAAAAGTTGAGTGCCAAACTGAACGCCCGCACCGGTCTGGTCACCGGCAGCTACGAAGACCGCACCCGCGGCATTCGCGCCCCCTTCGGTTCAGTGTTGTTGCAGAAGCAGGATTTCGTCAGCGGTTGCTACCAAACCGCCAACGGCTCCGGCCGCTTCTGGATGCAGCCGCGATGAGCCGTTCTTGGCGCCATGCAAACGCAAGAAACCCGCCGCCTGGCGCGTACTCTGCTGTCATCTTTTGCCCATGAATCGCCGCCGTTTCCTTCTCCACTCCGTCGGAGCCTCCCTGGCCCTGCCCGGCTTGCCCTCGCTCCTGGCCAAATCCACGGGTGGAAACGCCGCCGTGCAGGCTGCCAAAGGTGCCGGAGCGGGTGCGCAACGTTTCGTCGCCATCGGCAACCTGCTTGGCTACCAGGTGAAGCAGTTTTTCCCGGCGACAACAGGCCGCAATTTCGAGAAGACGACGCTGCTTGAGCCGCTGTGGGAAAACCGCTCCCAGATGACGGTCTATCGCGGCCTCGATCACGGGCTCAAGGGCGGGCATTTCGCGGTGCATTCCTTCCTCTCCGGGGTGCTGAACTCCGAGGCGCAAAACCGTCCGGACGGCAATGTCACCATCGACCAGTTTCTCGCCGACGAGGTCGGTTTTCAGACCCGCTTCCCCTCCCTCACCGTCGGCTCCGAGGGCGGCATCCACGGCGGCTGCCAGATTGCCTGGACCAAGTCCGGCGTGCGCGTGCCTCCGATCACCGGTCCGGCGCAGTTGTTTGAGCAGCTTTTCATCAACGACAGCCAGGAGCGCCAGGCCCGCCGCGTGCAGGACAACCAAGTGCAGGCCTCCATCCTCGACTCCGTGCTCAGTGACGCCAATCGCCTCACCCGCCAGGTGAACCGCGAGGACAAAGAAAAGCTCGACGAGTACTTCACCTCCATCCGCGATGTGGAAAAGCGCCTGGAACTGCGCAAACGCTGGGCCAGCCAGCCGAAGCCGGACGCGCCGTTCGACAAGCCGGCCAACCG
This sequence comes from uncultured Verrucomicrobiaceae bacterium, assembly GCA_964553805.1. Lineage (GTDB taxonomy): Bacteria > Verrucomicrobiota > Verrucomicrobiia > Verrucomicrobiales > Verrucomicrobiaceae > JAGRPD01. The sequence continues at coordinate 14,621 of CAZKMS010000021.1, read as the reverse complement.
CAACCCGGTGCAGGACCTGCCGCTGCTGTACGAGCTGATCGCGCTGGCTTTGCAGACCGACTCCACCCGCATCGCCACCCTGGAAATCGGCGGCGACTTCCTGCCCCAGGATCTCGGCATCGACAAATCCTACCACGGCCTTTCCCACCACGGCCAGGACCCTGAGGCCATCGCCGACCTCATCACCCTGGAGAAATACCAGATCGAGCACTTCGGCAAGTTCCTGACCCGCCTGTCCAAAATGAGCGACGGCGAGCGCAGCCTGCTCGACTCCACCAGCGTGCTTTTTGGCAGCGGCATCGGCGACGCCAACTCGCACAAAAACTCCGACCTGCCCATCATCCTCGCCGGCGGCGGCTACAAGCATGGTGAGTTCCGCGAAATCCCGCGCGAGGGCGCCGGCAAGGTGCCGCTCTGCAACCTGTTCGTGGACATCGCGCAGAAGATGGGCGTGGAAACCGATTCCTTCGGCAGCAGCACCGGCTGCTTTTCCTGATGCGCCCGTCGTCCGCTCTGACTCGCGTCCGCTCCCGACCCGTCCCCGCCGTCCTTCGCCGCGGCCTGATGCTGCTGGCTGTCGCCGCCGCGCTGCCGCTGGTTGCGGCAGAGGAAAAAAAGGACCCACCACCCGGCTCGCCAAAACCTGCGGCGAAGTCCAAAGAGCCTTCGAAGCCGGCCGCAAAACCCAAGGCCAAAACAAAGCCGGCTGAGACGCCGCCGTCCAAAGCCAAACCAACTCCGGCTGCGAAGCCCGCCGCCAAAGCCAAGGAAAAACCGAAGCCGCCACCCCCCGCGCCGCCGCAGCCGCTCGGGCCTTCGGCCTTGCTCGCGACCGGCCTGCCGCCGGAAAAGATCGTGCTGCAGTTCCTCGGCAAGTACTGCCTGGAATGCCACGACTCCGCCATTCAAAAAGGCGAGCGCGATTTCGAGCACTTTGCTTTGCCGCTGCAATCGGTGGCGGACCTGATTGCCGCGAAGGAGATCATCGATCAAGTCACCTTGAAGGAGATGCCGCCGAAGAAAGCGGATCAACCCAGCGACGAGGAGCGCCTTATCCTGCTGCGCGCCCTGCGTGACGGCTCCCTGGCCGCGCGCGGCAAGATCGAAAGCTCCGGCGGCCGCACCGTGCTGCGCCGCCTCTCCAACCGCGAATATGAAAACACGCTGGAAACGTTGTTTGGCCGCCGCCTCGACACCCTCGGCCTGACGGCGGATTTCCCGAAGGAGAAAACCAGCCAGCACATCGACACCATCGGCCAAAGCCTGGTGACCTCCAGCTTCCTGGTGGACCAGTACTTCCAGGCCGCCAACCGCCTCGTGGAATCACGCCTCGGCAAACCCGGAATGGCGGTGAAGAACTGGCATTTCAACGGCCACTTCGTGCAGTACGAGGAATTGAGCGGCCCGCACAAAGCCGCCTTCAACTACCGCTACCTCAACATCTACGAGCAGCCCAACACCGACACCCGCCAAGGCAGTTACGGCCACATCGAAGACTTCCTCGAAGGCGTGCCCGTCTCCGGTCTTTACGATCTCGAAGTGGAGGCGCAGGCGATGCACCGCGACACCCATTACGATCCCGCCATCTTCGGCATCGACTTCTCCGAGCCCTTCATCCTCGGCGTCGTGCCGGGGGACATCACCAAAGGCCACATCCACTACCCCCAATCGGTCGAGCCTCTGCTCGCCAACAGCCTCGTGCCGGATGACAAGCCCGCGCGGCTGAAGTTCCGCGTCTGGCTCGAAGCCGGGCAGACACCGCGGTTCATCTTTCCCAACGGCCCGTACGAGTCGCGTGCTTCGGTCGTCACCATCAACAAGCGCTACAAAAACGAGTTCAAAGGCGACATCAGTTCCTCCGGCGTCGGCCGCGCGCACATCCTCCGCGAAGGCAAGCTGCCCCACATCCGCATCAGCGACATCACCATCCGCGGCCCCCTTCCGGAAAAGGGCGGCAGCAAGGAAGAACGCGCGGTCTTCGGCAAAATGGGTTTCCAACCCGAACGGGCCTTGGAGCAGCTCAACGCCTTCGCCGAACGCGCCTACCGCCGGCCGCTCACCGACAGCGACCGCCAGCCGCTGCGCGCCTTTTACGAAGGCCGTCTGGCGGAAAAAGCCGCGCCGCGCCAAGCCGCGCTGGACACCCTGAAGTTCATCCTCTGCTCGCCCTCCTTCCTTTACCTCAGCGAGATCACCGAGGAAGCCTCACCCGCCTTGCAACCCTACGACCTCGCCTCGCGCCTTTCCTACACCCTCTGGGCCGCGCCGCCGGATGCCACCTTGCTGGCCGCCGCCAAGTCCGGCCAGCTCACCCAGGGCGATGCATTGCGCAAGCAGGTTCAGCGCATGATCGCCGATCCGCGCATCAGCGGCTTCATCAACGGCTTTCTCGATAGCTGGCTGAACCTGCGCGACCTCGGCAGCATGCCGCCGCCGCGCGAAACCCATCGCGCCTACTACGCGGAGGATCTGCCGGCCTCGATGAAAACCGAGCTGCGCACCTTCTTTCACGACCTGCTGAAGTCCAACGGCTCCGTGCAGCGCTTCCTGGATGCCGACTACAGTTTCGTGGACAAGAAGCTAGCCAAACTCTATGACCTGCCCGAGCAGAAGACCCTGCGGCTCGCCGACGGCTTCCAAAAGGTAAGCCTGCAGGGCAACAAGCATCGCGGCGGCTTGCTCGGCATGGCCGGCGTGCTCACGGTCAGCGCCAACGGCGTCGAGACCTCGCCCGTCACCCGCGGCGTCTGGGTCAGCGAAAACATGCTCGGCATTCATCCGCCGCCCCCGCCGGACGAGGTGCCCGCCATTGAGCCCGATGTCTCCGGCGCCACCACCATTCGCGAACGCCTCGCCAAACACAGCACCGACAAAACCTGCGCCGAGTGCCATCGCAAGATCGATCCCCTGGGCTTCAGCCTGGAGAGCTTCGATCCCATCGGCCGCTGGCGCGACCACTACCCCAAACCCAAAAGCGGCAAAGCCCCCGCGCCCAAGGTCGATGCCTCCGGCGAGTTCACCTCCGGCGAGGCTTATGACGACTTTGACAGCTTCAAAAAAATCCTCCTCGACACCCGAGCCGGGTTGTTCACCCGCCAGCTCATCCGCCAACTGCTCAGCTACGCCGCCGGCCGCCACATGGAGCCCGCCGACGAGTTTGTGCTCAACGACATCCTCGACGCCGTGAAAAAAGACAGTGACGGCCTGCAGACCCTGCTCGTCGAGTGCCTCACCAGCGAGATCTTCCGCTCGCGTTGACCGCGGCAAGCCCATGCCGGATCCGCAACGCAAGCGCCCGCAAAAAACCGCGCCGGATTTGAGCGAGGTGGCCGCGGTGTATGCGGAGCTGGAGCAGCGGTTGCAGACACTGCCCCGCGATTGCCAGCTCAGCACACGCTGCTGCCGCTTCCGCCTCACCGGAGAAGTGCCCGTGCTGACTCGCGGCGAGGCGCTGCTGGCCGCGCGCGGCGTGCGCGCCAGCGGTCGCAAGACGCTCAAAGCGCATCCCGAAGGCGCCTGCCCGCTGCTCGGCCCGCAGGACCGCTGTCTCATTTACCAGCACCGGCCGTTCGGCTGCCGCACCCACTTTTGCCGCGCCGCCGGCGGGGTGACACCGCGCGCGCTGGTGGCGGACCTCATTCACCGGCTGGAGGCCCTGGATGAAAAACTTGGCGGCGACGGCTCCCGGCCTTTGCCGGATGCCGTCGCCGCAGTCTTGTGAGTGCCGTCCATTGCAGGACCGGCAAAGGGGTCAGAGGAACTCGTTGATGAGGTTCTCCAGAAACTCCTGGCGGCCGCTGGCCAGCAGGGGCTCGCCGTTTTCAAAAGTGAAGGCCTCCAGCTCCTCCAGGCTCGTCGTGCCGGCCTCGATCCGGGCGCCGATGCCGCTGTCAAACGTGCTGTAGCGCTGCTTGATGTGCGCTTCCAGCCGGCCGTCATCGAGGATGGCCTGGGCGATTTTCAAGCCGCGCGCGAAGGCGTCCATGCCGCCGATATGGGCGTGGAAAAGGTCCACCGGCTCGAAGCTCTCGCGCCGGACTTTAGCGTCGAAGTTGAGGCCGCCGGTGGTGAAGCCGCCCATCTTGATCACTTCCAGCATGATCTGGGTGGTGAGGTAAATGTTGGTGGGGAACTGGTCGGTGTCCCAGCCGATCAACTCGTCGCCGGTGTTGGCGTCGATGGAGCCGAGCGCGCCCGCCGCCGCGGCCACCTGCAGCTCGTGGCGCATGCTGTGGCCGGCCAGGGTGGCGTGGTTGGTCTCAAGGTTGAGTTTGAAGTGCTCCAGCAGGCCATGCTCGCGCAGGAAGTTCAGGCAGGCGGCGGCGTCGCTGTCGTATTGGTGGGTGGAGGGCTCGCGCGGCTTGGGCTCGATGTAGAAAGGACCGTCGAACCCGATTTTCTTTTTGTGCTCGACAGCAAGGTGCAGCAGACGCGCAAGATGGTCGAGCTCGCGCTTCATGTCGGTGTTCCAGAGCGTGGCGTAACCCTCGCGGCCGCCCCAGAAGGTGTAGCCCTCGCCACCGAGGCGATGCGTCACCTCCAGCGCCTTTTTCACCTGCGCGGCGGCGTAGGCGAAAACGTGGGCGTTCGGGCTGGTGCCGGCGCCCTGGCAATAGCGGGGATGCACGAAGAGGCAGGCGGTGCCCCAGAGCAGTTTTTTACCGGTCTGACGCTGGGCTTTTTCCAGCTCGTCGGCGACGGCGTCGAGGTTGGCATTGCTCTCCTGCAGCGTGCGGCCCTCCGGCGCCACGTCGCGGTCGTGAAAGCAGTAGTAGTCCACGCCGAGCTTGTCCATGAACTCGAAGCAGGCCCAGACGCGGCGCTGCGCGTTGGCGATGCTGTCGCTGCCGTCATCCCAGGGCCGTTGCGCGGTGCCAACGCCAAACGGGTCCGCCAGCGTGTTGCGCATGGCGTGCCAGTAGGCCACGCCAAAGCGCAGGTGCTCGCGCATGGCTTTGCCGCCCACCACCTCATCGGCGTTGTAGTGTTTGAAGGCCAGCGGATTGCGGCTCTGCGGTCCTTCAAAGGCGATCTTCGGAATGTCGGGAAAGGCTTCGTTCATGGAGCCGCCATTCCAGCCGAGAGCGGCATGGGCGTCAAGCAACCTTTGCCCATCAAGGAGGCGCCGGCTTCAGGACGCGGCGGCGGGAATCACGAAACCGTCCGCCGTCACATCCGCACCGGCGGCGGCCAGTTCAGCCAGCGTGATGCCCGGCAGCAAGCGGCCCAACGTGCCGGTTTGATGACCGCGCTGATTGCCCTCCTGCGCCGCCGGCAGCACCGGATCGGGCATGGCGAGCGCAAACCACACGCCGCTCGCGGCATCGAGCCAGGCCGGCAGCACGGGCACGCCCAGCTCCGCGACGAACGTTTCAGGCAACACGCTCTCCACACTCGGCAGCACGCAGACCGCGCGTTTCACCCGCCCCGCCCAGAGGGGATCGCCCGCCGCCGCCCGCAGCGCCGCCGCCGAACCGAGCGCCACCACATTCTTTGAGCCGCTCGCCAGCGCTGGCAGAAGGCGCACGCCGCGCGCGATCTCCGCATATGCCCTCACTGCCGCTGCCAGAGATTCCTCAGAGTTGTCATCGACCCAGAGCGGCTCCTCCGGCCCGTGCCAGGCCGTGTCCGCCAGCCGGCGCGCGTTGGCCCGTGCCAGCGCCGCCGCTCCAGCGTGCTGCTGCCGTCCGCGCTCACGGAAGGCTTCGCCGCCCAGTTCCAGCAGCGCCTCACGCACCCGTTCCGCACTGGCCTCCCCCACATGCAGCGGATTTCCCACCATCACCGTCACCGGGTAGCGCAGGCGTTTCGGCCACTTGGAGAAAGCCCGGCCGCGCTCGAAGGAAAAGACCGAGCCCCACAGCCCGTCCAGCCAGACCGGCAGCACCGGCACCGCCGCCTGCCGCGCCATCAGCTCAAAGCCGCGCCGGATTTCGTTCACCGTGCCGTGGCGGGTGATCTGGCCCTCGGGAAACAGGCAGACCAGCTCGCCTTCCTTGAGTGCCTGCACCACGCTGCGCACCGCGTCCTTCGCCCGTGTCGGCGACACCGGCACGGTGCCGAACAGCCGCAGCAGCCAGTGAAACCAGCGCACTTGATAAATCGGCTCCCAGATCACGAACCGAATCGGCCGCTCGATGGCGGTGGAAAGAATCAGCGCATCGACATAACTGACATGGTTTGGCAGCAGCAGCGCCGCCCCCTGCGCCGGCACGCGCGCGCCATGCCGGCAGCGCACCCGGTAAAGCGCCCGCATCAGCCCCCGGCAGGCAAAGCGCAGCAGGTCCTGCGGCAGCAGCCGCGCGATGTACACCGCGGCCAGCAGCATCAGCAGCGCCTGCATCCAAAACTGCCCGCGCGTCTGCAACTCCAGGCCCGCTTTCAAACCAAACAACACCGCCACCGCCGCCACCCCCGCCAGGCTGTTCAGCAGATTCATCGAGGCCAGCACCCGCCCGCGCTTCTCTGGCGGCGCGCGGTCCTGAATGTACGCTTGCACCGGCACCATGTAACAGGCGCTGCACAGGCCCAGAAAAACGAGGCTGGTATCGTAGGCGCCCAGCGAAGCCGGCAGCCAGCCCGCGGCGAACAACCCCGCTGCCATGCCCAGCGCCCCGAACGGCACGATGCCAAGCTGCACCCCGCCCCGGCTCACCGCCGCCACCAGCAGGCTGCCCGCCGCCGTGCCCAGGCCCGTCATCAGCGTCATCCAGGAGGACGCGCTGGCCGCGCCGCCCTGCCCCTGGCCCGGATGCAATTCCAAGCCGATGCTGACAAACATCGCCGCCGTCATGCTGGCCACAAACCAATAGACCGCCACGCCCAGACAGGCGCGGCGCAGGCCGGGGTGGGCCAGCGTTTCCCGCAGATTCAACACATGCTCCCAGAGGATCGCGCCGCGAAACGGCACCCGTGCCTGGCTCGGCACCCGCTGGATCAGCCAGCCGCAGAGCAGCGCCATCATGGAGAAGCCGAGCAGCGTCCATACCGGCCCCGCCGCCGCCTCCCAAGCGTTCCCCGTTTGCGCGAACGACCGGTCAAACCACGGCCCGCCCAGCGTCAAACCACCGAGGATGCCCGCCATCGTCATCATTTGCAGCCAGCCCGACACCATCCCCAGCCGGCGCGAGCCCGCCAGCTCCTTGAGGATGCCCATCTTCGCCGGGCTGTAGAGCGTCGATTGCAGCGCCATCAGGAAGAACATGCTCATCGCCAGCAGCAGACTGCCGCGTCCCGTGCCGCTGTGGAAAATCCAGCCGGTGACGGCCAGCACCACAGCCTGCAGGATCAGCATGGCCAGGATCACCCGGCGTTTGGAAAAGCGGTCCGAGATCCAGCCCGACAGGGGTGCAAACAGGATGAAGGGGAGCAGGATGACCGCGCCCAGCCAAAGGCCGATGTTCTGCCCCAGCGAGCCCGCGTCCACCTTCGGCGCCAGCCCCACGAGCTGCATCTTGAGCACGTTGTCGTTGAAGGCGTTCAGCGCGGTCAGCCCCAGCAGCACCACCAGCGACAATCGGTTGCGCCTCGGCAGTCGCGGCAGCGCGTCCAGCTCCCGCGCCGTCTCCAGGCGCGTTTCTTTTTCGCTTTCTTCTTCACGGGGCGTCCGCATCGCAACCCCGCACCTGTAGCGGTGCCTGCGACCGCCGCCAGCCCCCATTTCTCAGAGTCTGTCCGATGAAATGCTGTAGCCATCGTCCCGGCGAGGTCGCGCCTTTTCCGCTCCTTTCCTACGACGATGTGAAGGAACGCGCCAAGCTGATCCGCGCCGTGACCGCCGACCGCTCCCTGCCGCTGTGGAAAGGCGTGTCCGGCCACGGCAGTTTCCTCGGTGAGCGCCGCCTCAGCGACGAACAAATCAACCTGTTCGCCCGCTGGATCGACGCGGGCCTGCCCGAAGGGAACGCCGCCGACCTGCCTCCCGGTTTCAAAGGCAGCCTGAACCTCCCAGGCCGGATGTTCCCCAGCAGCCTCTCCGCCTGGGTGCCGGGCCGCGATGAAGGCCGCACTGCCCGGTGTCCCGCAGATCATGAAACTCTTCGACCGCAACCAGGACGGCAAGCTGAGCATGGAAGAAATCACCACCAGTGCCGAGATTGCGGGCTTGAGCCGGGATCAGGCGATGCAACAGTCCAGACCATTCGACACCGACAACAACGGCTTCATCAGTCCCGAAGAACTGCGCGCGGCCCTGCAAAAACTGAAACTCGCACCCAATGGCCGGGCTACTCGGCACAAGGTTGGCGATCTCGAACAGGCCGCGATGGTGCCGATGAATCTTCCCTTCGACACCGGCAACATGCGCGGGCGGGTGCATCCGCTTGACAAACAAGTGTACGTCGCCGGTCTGCGTGGCTGGCTCACGACGGCACAGCGGGCGGGCGGACTTTATCGCGTGCGTTACACCGGCAAGCCCGCGCACTTGCCTGTGGACTTCTCGGTCCGAACGACCGGCCTGGAACTGCGCTTCTCCGATCCGCTCGATCCGCAAACTGCAAGCAATGTCGCCAACTTTACAGCCGAACGCTGGAACTACCTCTGGAGCGGCGCTTACGGCTCCGCCGACTACTCCGTCACGCATCCGAAGAAACCCAAGCGCGACAAACTTGCCATCCAGCCCGCACAACTCTCCGCCGATGGCGCACCGATTGAGCGTGTGATCCACCTCACCGTTCCCGTTCTCGCCCAACCTTAGCTTCCAACCATGAAAACCGCACTCATCCTCCTCGTCACACTCACCTTCACCGCCGCCGCGCAAACACCCAAAGGCAAACGTCCACCACGACAGCCACTGCCCGGCACCGTCGAGATGCGACCCGTCACCATCTTCAGCGATGGCACACGCATGGCAGGCGATCTTTATTTGCCCAAGGGACTGAAGGCGGAGGACAAGCTCCCCGCCATCGTCCTCTGCGCCGGCACCGGTGGCACGAAAGGCGGCACGCAGGCACGGCTCGCACCGCTCTTTGCGGAGAAAGGCTACATCGTGCTCGCCTTCGACTATCGCGGCTGGGGGCAGAGCGAGAGCCAGCTCATGGCGGTGGAGCAACAGCCAGCACCCGGCAAGAACAACGAAATGACGCTCCAGGTGAAGGCGCTGCGCTGGCAGATGAATTACACCGACCAGACTGAGGACATCCGCGCCGCCATCAGCTTCGTCGCGGGCGAGCCCAACGTGGACAAAGAACGCATCGGTCTTTGGGGCAGCAGCTACGGCGGCGGACTCGTCACCTGGGTGGCCGGCAATGATTCACGCGTAAAATGCGTCACCGCTCAAGTGCCGGGCATGGGCGGTGGACGCCCAGCGGCGATCAAATATGGTTATGATCTGGCGACCAAGCAGGCGCGTGGCGAAACCGAGCCTGTGCCGGTCGAAACCGGCAAGATGACCGGCAAGATGGCTGCCTACGAACAGATGCGCGTGAACCAAGTCAAGAACATCGGCTTCAGCGCGCTCGACGCAGCCGCGAAGATCAACAACCCCGTCCTCTTCGTCGTGGCGGAGAACGAGGAGTTGAGCAGCAACGCCACCGTCGAGGCCGTCCAAAAAGCCCTGATCGAGCGCGGCGTGCCGTCGAGCCTGCATGTCATCAAAGGCATCACCCACTACGGCGTTTACAAAGAAGGTTTCGACGAGGCCACGCGGGTGGAACTGGAGTGGTTCGGCAAGCACCTGTAGCGTGCCGCAGAAACCGCGCCTCATTCACCGGCGTCCTAGCCGGTCATCTGAAGCAGCAGTTTCAAAAACCCTGACGCTTGATCCAATCACCCGCGATGAAAATCCACCCATTCCGCCTCCGAACCCCCCTCCAACCCCGGCCTCCGGCGGGCCGGGGGGTGAAAAAGCGGATTCCTAATAGCCGGCAAGTGACTATGCAGTTCATCCATTATTTTCTGTTTTTTGCGGCTGTTTTTGCCAGCTCAGCGCCTGCCGCTGATACCGATCCGTATGGCGGTCATGCCGCGCTCAAGGGCAAGTCCACGGGTTGGTTCCATGTCGAACAGCTTGGCAGCCGTTGGCTCTTCGTCACACCGGATGGCAATGCCTTCTTCTCGCTTGGCATCACTCATACGGGCCAAACGATCCGGCAGGATGAACTCGGCGTTTTTGCCTCTCGCTTTGGCAGCAGCCAACAACAGATGGGCGAGTTTTTTCTGGAGCGAATGAAGGAATGGGGATTTAACTCGGCCGGCTACAGCCCGCTGGAGATGATGGAGAGCCGCATACCTTATGTTGCGACAGTTTGGACAGAGGGGCCGCGCGCAAAATCCGCTGCCGAAAGATCGCATAACAGCGATATTTTCGATCCTAAAGTCCAGGGGCGTCTTCGAAACAGAGTGCGCGCGGCGGCTGCCCGGCACGTCAATAATCGGTACTGTCTTGGCTATGTGTTTATTGACTTGCCGCTCTGGACAACGCAGCCGCCGTCAGGTCCGAGCTTTGTCGAGTTTCTTCGATCACTGCCGGAGGATGCGCCGGGCCATGTCGCACTGGCCAAATATCAGCAGGAGAATCCCGGTGCGGATGACGATGAACTGATGAATTACATTGCTGATAAATATTATTCCGTAATGTGTGGCGAGCTTCGCAAAATCGATCCGAATCATTTGATCTTTGGCGATCGTTTGATGGAAGCAAGAGCGAACAAGGCGACGCACACGCCGGATTCGATTTTGAAGACGGCGGCCAAACATATCGATGTCATCGCGTTTCAACCGATGGGGACTCAGCGTCCCATTGGCCCCTATCTCAATCATGTCCTTGCGCTGACCGGCAAGCCTGTTCTGCTGGCCGATGTGAACACGATGACCATGCGTCCGGAGAAGGATGCCGCCGATACGACGCAATATGAGACGGAGGCTGGCAAACATACGATGAAATACTATCTCGACGCCGCGAGCAGCCCCGCATGCGTGGGCATCCATCGATGCACCATGCGTGATTACTATCCATGGAATCCACAGTTTCATCGACGTGGTCTGCTGAAAGCTGACGACTCTCCGTATCCTGCGCTGATTGACGCAACCCGCCGAACCAATGAATCTGTGATTCTTATGGTCTATTAAGAAAGTTGCCAGACAAAAAGCAAACCTGTCGAATTTAACCTCTTGAGTTTCAAAGCTCAAAAGAGCATGGCGTTGGATCAGATTGCCGCACGATTGCCCTCACCGCCGCCGCCTTGGCCGGGTCCGGGCGCGGATCTTCCCCTCCAGAACCTCATGGACTTATGGAGCACTTGCTGGATTTAGCGTCGCAATGGCCGATCATGCGAGACCATGAACCGCGTTGACCGGCTACTGGCGCTGATCCTCTACTTGCAATCCCGCCCGCTCTGCACGGCGGATGAGATGGCGCGGCATTTCGGACGCAGTTTGCGGACAATCTACCGTGATCTGGCGGCTGTGGGCGAGGCGGGTGTGCCGGTAGTGGCGCAGGCGGGCGTAGGTTACTCGCTGGCGCGGGGGTATCATTTGCCGCCGGTCAGTTTTACCACGGAGGAAGCTGGCGCATTGGTCACGGGTGGTTTGCTGGTGGAGCGTTCCGCGGATGCATCGGTCAAGCGTCCGATGCGTTCGGCGCTGATGAAGGTGCGTGCCGTGCTGCCGCGTGCGTTGCAGGCGCAGATGGTGAGGCTGGAGCAAAGCATGGCCACCACGGCGACGCCGGAGCAGCCTACAAAGGGTGCCGACCTCACACAGCTCCAACAGGCACTCGCGCAACGCCGCGTGCTGTGTTTCAGCTACCTTGGTTGGGGCAAGGAAGGTGCCACGGAGCGCGAGGTGGAGCCTCTGGGGCTGATCCACTATCTGGAGCGCTGGCATCTCATCGCTTGGTGCCGGTTGCGGAAGGCGGTGCGTGATTTCCGCACGGACCGTATGAGCCGCGTCTCCATGATGAAGGAAACCTTTGAGCCGCGCACGGACTTTGTTATCGGTGACTACCTTCAATCCATGCCAAGACCAGAGTTGCGGGCCGAGGTGCTTTTCACGCCGCTCGCAGTGGATCGCGCCCGACGGGAATGGTGGCTGGGCATCGTGGCGGAGCGGGAAACCTCGCACGGGGTGGTGCTGACACTGGCTTCGGTGGATTGGGGGCGTCTTACCGGCTGGCTGCTGTCATTCGGTGAGGAGGCTCAAGTCCTCTCGCCGGGTGTCCTGCGCAAACAACTTGTGCAAGCCGCGAAGACCGCCGCTGTGCATCACGGCAAGATTCCGCAAGCCTGCTGACATAGGGTTGTCAGTGGCGGTGGAAAACGTGGTCTATGCTGCGGCATGGCTAACACACCAGCTCCACACTTCCTCCGGCTCATCCCCCTCATCGCGACCGCGTGTCTTCTCGCGAGTTGCGCGACCGCACGGCACACGGCCTCGCCCAAAGGAAGCCTGCATCACATTGGTTTTGTCTGGCTGAAAGCAGCAGGCAGCACAGCCGACCGGCAAAAGATCATCGACGCCGTTCACGACTTTGGTCGTGAAATCCCGGTGGTGAAAAGTGTCGCTGTCGGCAAAACGGATGGGATTGGCGGTCCGTTCTCTGATGCAAGCTACGATGTCTGCTTCATCCTGACCTTTGAAAGCGAAGACGCGCGCCTGCGCTACAACACGCACCCCGTGCATCAGAAAGCTGCGAAGGAAGTCTTTCTGCCACTATCCCGGAAACTCCTTTTTTATCGCTTCGTCGGCGAATGAACCAACGAATGACACCGCCTCCTCCTGCCACATTTAAGAACCAATCAAGCATCCCACTTCCCATGAATCCAACATTACCCAACACCTCATCAGAACTCGAATTCATCAACAAGCGTGTGCTCGTCACAGGCGGCACCAAAGGCATGGGCCGCGCCGTCGCGCAACGTTTCGCGGATGCCGGCGCGCGCGTCATGACCACCGCACGATCTGCACCGGTCGAACCACTGACTTTCGCAACCTTGGTTACTGCTGACATCAGCACTGTTACAGGCGCGTCACGAGTCATAGAGGAAGTGAACGCTCAGTTCGGAGGCGTGGACATTCTCATCAACAACGTCGGAGGCAGCTCATCCCCGGCGGGAGGATTTCAGGCGTTGACGGATGAGCATTGGCAGGCCGAACTGAACGCCAACCTGATGTCCGCCGTGCGACTGGACCGCGCCTTGGTGCCAGGGATGCTCGCACGCGGATGCGGAGTGGTCATTCACATCTCATCCATTCAGCGCCGCTCACCTCTCCCGGAATCCACCATCGCCTACGCCGCTGCTAAAGCCGCGCTGACCAACTACAGCAAGGGCCTGTCCAAAGAACTCGGCCCCAAGGGAATCCGGGTGAACACGCTGGCGCCCGGCTTTATCATGACAGAAGCGGCCGATGCTTTTGTCAACATGCTCGCCGAGGCCGCCGACGAGGATCGCGAAGCCGCTCTGCAAAAGCTTATCAACCATATCGGTGGCATTCCTTTGGGGCAGCCAGGCCGTCCGCAGGACATTGCGGAAACCGTCGCCTTTCTCGCCTCCGACCGTGCTGCCTTCATCCACGGCGCCGAGATCGTGGTGGACGGCGGCTCCATCCCAACTGTGTAAACTGATCTCAGAGATAACTCATTCACCGCATCTACTCCATGAACATCCAACTGACCCCGCTCACCACCCGCTTTGTCGAATCCATGAACGCGCAAAAAAGCGCTGATTTCATCGCCTGCTTCACCCCCGATGCCATCGTCGAAGACGAAGGCCACACCCATCGCGGCACCGCGGAGATTCAGGTATGGATCGAGGAAGCCTTCGAAAAATACCAGCCTGTCCTCGAAGTCACCGCCGCCACCTGCTCAGAGACCGGCGCTGTCATCACTGGCTCCGTGTCCGGCACCTTCCCCGGCAGCCCTATCGTGCTGCACTATCATCTCACCATCGCGCAGGATCAGATCACTGCCTTGAAGTGCCTGCCCTGAGCCGATCATTCTGGGTCTTGACAGAATGGCCAGCACATATCTTCCGCATCAGTCTTCTCGCCACTTTGAATGAAAAGACCCTGACAAATTGCCGAGCCTCATCATGGCCCCCTCCGCCAACCACGAAGCCCACGACTACGCCGAGCGCGTCCGCGCGTGCTCATCCTCCACGCGCAATAACATGCGGTAGTGCGTCCAGCTCAATTCGGAACGCACCGCGTCCCAAATTGGAAACACGATGTAGAACGCTCGCATGCTGCGAAGATTCCGCTCGTCGAAGCCGTTCCCAAATTCCTCCGTCAACTTCTCCGCCTGTCGGGGCAGCAACTTCGCCCCATACTCCACCCGCGCCGCGCCGCCCTGCTCGAACTCGACGATGTGCCGCCCCACACCCCAGCACGTCCGCACCTGCACCACATCCACCGCGCACAAGCCCTGCGTGAAAGCCCGGAGATGAAACACCGGCCTTGATCGGTTCGTTCATGCTCATCATCGGGCTGCTCCCGCCCTTCCCGCCATGTCCGCCAAACGCGGACAGCGCCACTTGGAAAAAAGGATCCTATGAAAACACCTCCCCCAGTCATGCGACGCCGGAACTTCATGGCCGCCAGCGGCGCGGGATTGCTCGGGCCGTTCATCCTACCCGCGCTGGCCGCGCCGGCGGGCGGCTCCTGGCACACACCGCGCTCCCAGCTTC
>CAZKMS010000020.1:0-49042 GCA_964553805.1 uncultured Verrucomicrobiaceae bacterium | reverse complement strand
AACCCATGAGCGAAAACCATTTCCCGAAGATCGGCCTGGGCGTGGTGGAATGGGATGGCGAATTTGAAAAACAGCAGGATCACTGGATCCGCTGGGTGGACGCCAACGGCGATCTCATCCCAACGGGCGAGGAAATGGCGGAGGCTGCCACCCGCCGTGCGCAAGCCGAGTCCAAGCGTGCGCAAGCTGAGTCCAAGCTGGCGCAAACCGAATCCAAGCGCGCCGAGGCCCTCGCCGCCAAGCTGCGCGAGCTTGGAGTGGACCCGGACAGCGTCACCGGCGCCTGAGCCTGATTGTCCGGTTCCACCGTTTCCGGGTTGACCGCCCCGGACAGCCCGCTAGCCTGACTGCTTCTATGCAAATCGTCAGACTCGGCATCGTCGGCCTCGGCAACATGGGCAAAGCCCACCTGAACAACATCCGCTCCGGCAAAGTGCCCGGCCTGCGCGTCACTGCCTTGTGCGAAAGCGTCGGCACCCTGCCCGCGCTGCTGGAGGGCGAGCAGCCCTTCACGGACGTCAGCAAAATGATCCATTCGGGTCACATCGACGCCATTCTCATCTGCACCCCGCACTTTTCCCACACGACCATTGGCATCCAGGCGCTGAACAACGGCCTGCATGTGCTGGTGGAGAAGCCCATCTCGGTTCACAAGGCCGACTGCGAGCGCCTCATCGCCGCCCACAAAGACAAGAGCAAGATTTTTGCCGCCATGTTCAACATGCGCACCAATGCCACCTTCAAAAAGGTCAAGGAATTGATCGACAGTGGCGAACTCGGCCAGGTCCGCCGCGTGCATTGGGAGGTCACCAACTGGTTCCGCACCAACTACTACTATGCCACCGGCGGCTGGCGCGGCACCTGGAAGGGCGAGGGCGGCGGCGTGCTCATGAACCAGTGCCCGCACAACCTGGACCTCTTCCAGTGGATGTTTGGCATGCCGCAAGAAGTGCGCGGCTTCTGCCAGTTTGGGCGTTTCCACGAAATCGAGGTGGAGGACGATGTCACCGCCGTGCTGCGTTATGACAACGGCACCACCGCCACCTTCGTCACCAGCACGGGCGAAGCTCCCGGCGTGAACAAACTCGATATCTCCGCCGAGTATGGCCGTCTCACCGTCACCGACGGCGCCAAGATCCATTTCCAGCGCAACCGCGTGCCGATGAGCGAGTTCTGCATGACCGCCGAGGCCGCCTTCGCCATGCCGGAAAGCTGGAGCATCGACATCCCGGTGGAAAACAGCGGCGGTCAGCATGTGGAGATCCTGCAAAACTTCACCAACGCCATCCTCAAGGGTGAAAAACTGCTCTCCCCCGCCGAGGAGGGCATCCACAGTGTGGAACTGGCCAACGCCATCCTGCTCTCCGCCTGGAAGGACGCCACCATTCACCTGCCAATGGAGGCCGCCGACTACGAGCGCCTGCTCATCGAAAAGGGCGAAAAGAGCACCTTCAAAAAGACCGAGGTCAAGCCCAAGGCCAGCTCCGACGACTTCGCCAAGAGCTTCCGCTGACCTTGCGCCCGTTGGGGAGTTGTGCTATAAAAAGTCATGCAAATGGCCTCTGCGAGCTTCCCTCAGCAGGATGAGGTGCCACCGCCGCGCCTGTTCATCCGCCGCGAATACCATGCGATGACTGAGTCTGGTATTCTCGGTCCCGATGACCGGGTGGAGCTTATCAACGGAAGGATCATCCATATGATGCCACTTGGACCCTGGCATGGCTCTGTCAATGACCGGCTCGCCGATGTCCTGCGCGATCGCTATCATAAATCGGTCATCATCGCCTGCTCCAGGCCCTTGGGACTTGGCGAAGACAGTGAACCGCAGCCCGATATTGTGGTGCTCCGCCGACGCGATGATTTTTACGCCAGCGAGCATCCCGGCCCGCAGGACGTGCTGCTGGTCATCGAAATCTCCGACAGCTCGCGCGCCTTCGACCTCGGTACCAAGCATGACCTCTACGCGACGCACGGCGTTCCCGAATACTGGGTCATCGACCGCCTCAAAAACTGGGTGCAAGTCTTTCAGGAACCGGCCAACGGGGTTTACAAAGTGCATCGCATCTACCAGCCGGGGGAGACCATTCCCCTGCCCGGCCTGGACAACGCCACGCTCGCCGTCACTGACACCGGGCTGGGTCTGGAATAAAAAGTGGGGCAATCATCTTGATTGCTCTTTCGGTTCACGCGCAAGCCGCGCCCCCTGCGCTGCGTTTTAATGCCCCATGACCCGACTCCTCCCGCTCCTGCTGTGCTCTTTGACCCTGCCCGCCCTGGCCGAATCGCAATGGTTCAAGGGCAACACCCACACCCACTCCCTGTGGAGCGATGGTGACGACTTCCCGGAGATGATCACCGACTGGTATGTCAAAAACGGCTACGACTTCCTCGGCCTCTCCGATCACAACGTGCTGGCGCGCGGCGAGCGCTGGTGGGAAACGGAAGCCGTGGAGAAACGCCGCAAAGGCATCGGCCGCAAGGTGATGGACAAGTACCTGGACCGCTTCGGCCCTGACTGGGTCGTCACCCGCGACAACGCCGAGGGCAAGCAGGAAGTGCGCCTGCGCACCCTGGAGGAATACCGGCCGCTGTTTGAAAAGCCCGGTCAGTTCCTGCTCATCGAGGCCGAGGAAGTCACCGCCGCCAAGGACAGCATGCCCATCCACATCAACGCGGTCAACCTCACGGAGGAAATCCCGCCGATCAAGGACCTGGCCACCGTGCGCGAAACGATGCGCGCCAACCTGCTCGCCATCGCCGAGCACGGGCGGGCCAGCGGCAAACCTCTGCTCGTCCATTTGAACCACCCGAATTTCAAATGGTCGATCACCGCCGAGGACATCGCCCACGTCATCGAGGACAAGTTTTTTGAGGTCTTCAACGGCCACCCCTCGGTTTACAACGACGGCCATCCCGACCGCGCCGACTCTGCCATGGACCGGCTCTGGGACATCGCCAACACCATCCGCATCGCCGAGTTGAAAGCCGCGCCGCTCTACGGCGTCGGCACCGACGACTCCCACAACTACCACGGCGGCCCCACCTCCCCCGGCCGCGGCTGGGTCATGGTGCGCGCGGACAAACTGGAGGCGGACACCCTGGTCGAGGCCATGCACCGCGGCGACTTTTACGCGTCCAGCGGCGTGACGCTCAAAGACGTGCGTTTCGACCAGGGCACCAAGACCCTCAGCCTCGAAATCGACGGCGCGGAGGGTGTCACTTACACCACCACCTTCCTTGGCACGCGCAAAGGCTATGACCGGGCGGTTGAAAAGGTGCCCGCGCCCGAGGGCGACAAGATTCCCTTCCGCCTGCGCTACTCGCAGGACGTCGGCGCGGTGCTCGCCAGCAGCGACTCCCTCACCCCGAGCTACCAGATGACGGGGGACGAACTCTACGTGCGCGCCGTCGTCACCTCCAGCCAGGCGCCGAAAAACCCCATCGAGCCCGGCCAGGTGGCGAAAGCCTGGACCCAGCCGGTGGGCTGGTAAAGGAGCACGGACGCCCTCGTTCGTCGCAGGAGGCGCCCCCGCCTCCTGCCCATATCTCCCACACACAGCGTCTCTTTTATCGAGTGGCTGCGCCCATCCAGAAAGGATTGCAGGCGAGGGCGCCTGCAATAACGGGCGGGGGCGCCCGTGCTCCAAAATCCCGCACCCCGAGCATGTCACCTCTTGACTTTTAAGAACGGTTCGCGGAGTAACACTATGGCGGCTTATGACCGCATGATGCAATCCTCCTCCAACAACTTCTAACCAAAGCGATTTTGCGTCGCTTCGGCTGCTGATCCCATTCGAAACCGGAAATTTCACAGGAGTAGGCAGCGCTGGATACACGCCCCGGATTGGGACGTGTCGAAAGCGTTCTACTCCGAGGCTCTTTCCGGTGCCTGAATGGGGACGTGTGTAGGCACGTCCCTCTTCTTTTTTCAGGCACTGGCAAAAATCGCCTCGGAGCAGAACACACCGCCGAAGCAGGACTGGGGCGCGCGTCTCGCGACGCCTCTGCATGTCCGCATCTCCCGGCTCCCGCTCCGATCATTCTTCAGCTTCTCCAGCCCACCCCCTCGCCTACCGGCCTGAAATCGACGGCCTGCGCGCCCTCGCCGTCGTGGCGGTGGTGCTCTTCCACGCTTCGCTCAAATGTCCCGGCGGTTACGTCGGCGTGGATGTGTTTTTCGTCATCTCCGGTTACTTGATCACCTCCCTGATCTTGCGCGATCTGCGTGCGGGTCGCTTCTCCCTGGCGGACTTCTGGGAGCGGCGCGTCCGCCGCATCCTGCCCGCGCTCAGCGTCGTGGTGCTGCTGTCGCTGCTGGCAGGCGGCTTTCTCTTTCTGCCCAGCGACTACGAGCAACTGGGCAAATCGGCCATCGCCCAGGCCCTGCTCGTCGCGAACGTCTTCTTCTGGCGGGATGACTCCACGCGCGGCGGTTATTTCGGCCCCACCTCGGAGGAAAGGCCGCTGCTGCACACCTGGTCGCTGGCCGTGGAGGAGCAGTTTTATCTGTTCTTTCCGCTGCTGCTGGTTTTCTTGTTCCGCTTCGAGCGGTTACGCCGGTCCAGAAATTTGAGCTTGCTGCTTCTCACTGGAATCCTCGCCGGCCTGGTATTGGCGGCCTACGGCGTGAAGAAGCATCCGGGAGCCGCCTTTTACCTGCTGCCCACACGAGCCTGGGAACTGCTGTGCGGGGCCTGGATCGCGGCCTTGCCCGCCCGATGCGTCTTGCAGCGTCGGCTGCCGCGGGAGGCGGCTTCGTGGCTCGGTCTGACCGGGGTTTTGTTGCCCTGCTGGCTTTACACGAAGGAAACACCGTTTCCGGGACTGGCGGCCTTGCCGCCCTGCCTGGGGGCTGTGTTGGTCATCTGGAGCAATGGCCGAACGGGAGGCGGGGAGGGACTCACTTCGGTGGGCCGTTTGCTGGCATTGCGGCCGGTGGTGTTTGTGGGGCTGATTTCATATTCCTTGTACTTGTGGCACTGGCCGGTACTGGTGTTTGGGAAGTACTGGTGGCCGCATTCGTGGTCTCCTTGGTATTTGCGGGTGGGATTGATCTTGGTCGCCGGAGTGCTGGCGGTGCTGTCGTGGCGATTTGTGGAGACGCCTTTCCGCAAGAAACAGGCCGCACCGACGAGGAAGGCCGTCTTCCGTTTCGCGGGCGTGGCCACGCTGGTTTCTCTGGTGATGGGAATTGGCTTGGTGGTTTTCGAAGGATTGCCGATCCGGGTTTCGGAAAACGTCGTGGAGAACGAGAAAGCGGAATCGGACAAGGCTGCTTATGATGAGATGCAGTTGGAGATTGAGGATATTCAGCAGGGCCGATTGATTCCCTTGGGAGTTAAGAATTCAGAAAATTCGATCCAATTTCTGTTGTGGGGAGACAGTCACGCTATGCACATCATTCCCACGATGGATACTCTCTGCCAAGAATCTGGTCTTGCTGGAGTCGCCGCCACTCATTCATCAACCCCGCCGCTGATGAACTACGTTCCTTCAGGCCAATATAGTTTGAAGGAACAAACCCCCGAGTTTTCTGCGGCGATCGTGGATTACATCAAGCAACGGAGTATCCGCTACGTCGTACTGGCGGCGCGTTGGAGCGGCTATCAAAATGAAAATGACGATCTCTTGGAACGAGATTTGCCCGCAACCATCAGTACTCTTGTAGCCGCTGGCTGTACCGTTTGGATTCTCCAGGATGTGCCGGATGTGGACATTGAAGTTCCCAAAGCCTTGATCCGTGCCGCCATGTTTCGACGCGAAGACGATTCCTGGCTCAGAACCGTTGCCGAACACCACCGCAAAAACGCCGTCCTCTACCGGCTCTCAGAGCAAAACCTCTCGGCGACTTTCATCGACCCCGCCCCCCTGCTGCTTGATCCCGGCAGCGACCGCTACCGCGCCGACATCGACGGCATCTCCATCTACCACGACGGTGACCACCTGACGACCCGGGCCTCGCGCTTGCTGCTGCTCCCGTTGTTTCGGGAAAAGATGGCGGCTCATTTGAAATCAGCGGACGATGGCCGGACTGAACAGCTCTCCAAGAACCCCGCTCCTGAAGACGAAGCCGCTCCGGCCCAAAGCCAATGAGGAACGAAGGGGCGGATGGTATTCCGGGCTCTCCGCTCAATTCAGCGGCTTGAGTTCCGGCAGCGTGAACTTGCCGTTTTTGCGGATGAGCTTGCCGTCGAACCAGATCTCGCCGCCGCCATACTCGGGGCGCTGAATGCAGACGAGATCCCAATGCACCTGGCTGCGGTTGCCGTTGTCCGCCGGGCCTTCATAGGCCTGGCCGGGGGTGAAGTGGAATGAGCCGGCGATCTTTTCATCGAACAGGATGTCGCGCATGGGCTCGCGGATCTCGCGGTTGAAGCCGATGGCGAACTCCCCGATGTAGCGCGCGCCCTCGTCGGAGTCGAAGATCTTGTTGATGGCCTCGGTGTTGTTGGCGGTGGCGTTGACGATTTTGCCCTTCTGAAACTCCAACCGCACGCTGTCGAAGGCGATGCCCTGGTAGATCGTCGGCGCGTTGTAACTGACCACGCCTTCGACGCTGTCCTTGACCGGGGCGCTGAAGCACTCCCCGTCGGGAATGTTGTGCCGTCCGCCGCAGGCGATGGCCTTTAACCCTTTCATGCTGAAGCGCAGGTCGGTGCCCGGTCCCTTGATGTGAACCTCCCGGGTTTTGTCCATCAGCTTTTTCAACGCCGTCATCGCCGGGATCAGCGCCGCGTAGTCGAGCAGGCAGACGCGGAAGAAGAAGTCCTCGAAGGCCGGGGTGCTCATGCCGGCCTGCTGCGCCATGGAGGCGGTGGGCCAGCGCAGCACGCACCAGCGGGTGTTGTTGACCCGCTCATTCATGAAGGGGCGCATCTTGGCCATGATCATCTGCATCTGTCTGGCCGGCACGTCACCGTTTTCGGTGATGTTGTGGCTGCCGCGCACCGCGATGTAGCAGTCCATCTCCTGCATCAGGTCGAGGTTGTTCTTGGCCAGAATGTCATACTGCTCCTCGCTGGCGTGCAGCATCAGCTCCCGGCTGACCAAGCTGTCGTGCAGCTTCACCACCGGCAGCCCTTTGGCCTCCACCACGGCGCGGATCAGCGCCACAGCCACGTAGGAGGGCACATCAAAGCAGTCAATCCAAACCCGGTCCCCGCGTTTCACGCGCGTGGAATACTGGACGAGTTGGCGGGCGAGCTGGTCAACGCGGGGATCGTGCATAAAAACGACCGTATAGCGGGATTCGGCGCGCCCGCCAGATTTTCTTTTCCGGGGCTCTCCTGGCTGATCCCATCACCATCAGCAACCACTCCTTCGAATCGCCTGGCGATTCGCCAAACAATATTTTAGATCCTGCCAATGGCTCGATCGGCGACTGGAACTACACCCGCACGGGACTGTTGCCAGCCACCCTCACGAATGTCGCTTTCGGCTCCTGGGGGAATGCCTCGGACGGCAGCAATGCCGCCCAGCTCACCTTTCTTGTCGGCGTGGCCGCCACCGTCTCCACCCAGCTCACCTTTCTTGTCGGCGTGGCCGCCACCGTCTCCATTTTCCAGGACACCGAGGTGGCCTTTTTGCCCGACTCCATCTACACGCTGACTTTTGACGCGGATCAAGCCTCCGCTCTTTCCCTGCTCTCCGGTGCCAGCGCCTCCATCTTTGCCGGCGTCACGCCAGTGGCCACTTTGAGCGGCGCTTCGCTGCTGACCCTATTGGATGGCTCGGGCCCCATGCATTCTTTTTCTCTCCAATACACCACCGGGGCAAGTGCCCCCGCAGGCAACATCGGCATCGGCTTCTCCGCCGGCGGCTTGGCGGAGGTCGCTGGCGCGGGGATCGTGGTGGACAATGTCCGGCTGGACGTGACTCCGGTGCCTGAACCTGGCAGCGCGGCGCTCGTCGCGCTGGTTGGCTCCTGCTTCCTCCTGGCCCGCCGTCGCAACGGCAGCCTGCTCTGCGATCATCAAATCCACTGAAAACCAGCCGATCTCGACTTCCCGGTTACACCTTTCACCTCCAAAAACTAAGGAATTAACATATTCCAGCGGCAATCTTGTCGTGGAAATGGAAACCTTCGTCCCCATTTTTCATCC
This sequence comes from uncultured Verrucomicrobiaceae bacterium, assembly GCA_964553805.1. Classification (GTDB taxonomy): domain Bacteria; phylum Verrucomicrobiota; class Verrucomicrobiia; order Verrucomicrobiales; family Verrucomicrobiaceae; genus JAGRPD01. The sequence continues at coordinate 40,940 of CAZKMS010000020.1, read as the reverse complement.
CCTCGCCCTGAATCTCACTTCCCTACCCGTTTGACCGCCTCTTCCGGCATGCCTGTGGGATAAACTGCTCCCACAGATGACTGGACAGGCAAGAAATCACTCCTGTGTCAGAGAATTGTCAGCAGGAGTGGCGGCCTATTTGTGCCTAGGCAGAGCCGAATCGTCCAGCTTCTCTTAGAAAGGCTGAAAATCAATTCGGTCTGCCAGCCAGTCCTATTGTCTCCGACCAAAGTCGGAGACCATGCAAGGCTTGGTTCTGGCACCACCCGGGCAATGGAGCTTAGTTGTCGTCATTGACCTTTTTTTCCATTTTTAACGGGGCTTCGGCGCTCTGGCCCATCGCATTCGCTGCTTGCTGCTGCCTCAGCCCGGTGCTGTCGCAAGAAGCCGTTCGCCCAGGGGTTGGTGATTCCAAACCATTGACCTCTGCCGGGCAGTTGCGTCAGATGGGCGCCGAACGCGCTGAAGCCGAAAAAGCACCCGCAAGGCTGAGCGGTGTCGTCACGTTCGTGGCCAGCAAGAAGGACGCGTTCAAAGTCCAGGACGCCAGCGGCGGCATCGGCGTCTCTTTGCCTCCGGGCAAGCCTTGCCCGAGCGAGGGTGATCTTGTGGAAGTGGAGGGGACCAGCGGCGGCATCAATGTGCAGGCGCACCGCTACCCGCATCTCGTGGCGGAGCGGGTGGCCATCACCGGGCAAGCGGCTTTCCCCGAGCCCCTGCCCGTGAGCATCGGAGACTTGGTTTCGTTCAAGCACTACAATCAGTGGGTGAGCGTGGAGGGCGTGGTGGTGATGTGGAAACAAAGCCCGGCCAGCCTTAGCATCATGCTGACCGGACCGGATGCCTGGTGCGTGGTGCATGTGCGCGGCTGGAAGCAGGAGGATTTCCCGCGCGACTGGCATGGCGCCCGGCTGCGCGTGACCGGTGTCAACATGGGCGTCTCCCACTCGGCAGCGGACACCTTGATCGCCCCCAGCCCGGCACAGGTAACGGTAGTGCACCCAGGCCAGGGCGATCTTTTCGCTGCGGCCGAATTTTCCACCGCGGAGATTCGAGAGCAGCCGGTGCCGGCCGCTGCGCGCGTGCGCGTCTCAGGGGTGGTGACCGCGGTGGCAGGCCCGCAAAAAATCTACATTGAGCAGGATGGCCGGCATCTCTCGGCGCAGCTCCAGCACGGCTGGCTGCGCGCCACGGGCTCTGGTCATTTGTATGCCGATGCCGGGCCGCTGCCTGAGTTAAAAGCTGGCGATTTGGTTGAACTCGTGGGCTCAAGGCGTGATTCCCCCGCGGACCCCACCGAAGAGGGCTGCGCGCTGGTGCAATGCCATGTCCGGGTCACGGGGACTTCGGCTGTCCCCGCAGCCCTTCCAGCCACACTGGCGGAAATCGCCAGCGGCAAGCACACCTGGAGCCTGGTGCAAACCCGCGGCCGCCTGCTGCAAAGCGGCAGCCTGCCCCTCGGCGGCGGTCGCTGGCGCGCCACGCTGTTGCTGGAACAAAATGGACATCACTTGACTGTGGTTCACGTGTCCTCGCTGCGCGACCCGTTTCAAAACCTGGCCCACAACGATGAGATCATGCTCGCCGGCGTTGTCGATCCCGCCACACCGCAGGGTCCGGCGCAGATTCGGCTGACTTCGTCTGGAGACGTCGTCTCCCTTGGCCTGTCGCCCGTGGTGAGGCGGCGGCAATTCTGGCTTTGGACCGGCTTAACCAGCCTCCTGCTCCTGCTCGGTGGCGGGTGGATCGCCACCCTGCACCGCTCACTCCGCCGCCAACGAGCGGCTGAAGGATTGGCCCAGCAGTTGAATGCCCAACTGGAGAAGCGTGTCACTGAGCGCACCCGCGAGCTGGAGGCGACCCAGGCGGAACTGCGGCGCGCCCTGGATCAGGAGCGGGAATTGAGCGAGCTGAAAAGCCGGTTCGTGACCATGGTCAGCCATGAGTTCCGCACACCGCTTGGCATCATCATGTCCTCCATCGAACTGCTGCGCCACTACGAAGACAAACTGCCAGACGAACAAAAGGCCGACCTGAAAGACGACATCCACAGCTCCACCCGCTTGATGGCCGGCCTGATGGAACAGGTGCTGGTGCTCGGACGTGTGGAAGCCGGCAAACTCGGCTATCGCCCGTTGCCGACCGATCTCAATGCCCTCGCGCTCAAACTCATCGACGAGTGCCTGTCGGTCACCAACCGCCGCTGCCCGGTGCTTTGGCAGCCTGAAGGAGACCTCTCGGACGCGCGCGCCGACGAAGCGCTCGCGCGCCACATCTTCGGCAATCTCATCTCCAACGCAGTGAAGTATTCACCGGAAAAGAGCCCGGTCATTGTGCGCGCGCGCCGGGAGGGCGGGGACGCCGTGTTCGAGGTTCAGGACCAGGGCATCGGCATTCCCAGCGAAGACATGCCCATGCTTTTCGACGCCTTTTTCCGCTGCGGCAACGTCGGGGAAATCCCCGGAACCGGGCTCGGCCTGGTCATCGTCAGGCGCTGTGTGGAGCTGCACGGCGGTCAATTGAGCATCGAATCCGAGCCCGGCAAAGGCTCCACCTTCACCGTGCGCCTGCCCCTGTTCTCGAGTGACTGCTGAAGCGGACCTTTTTTATCTACCGTTCGTTCACCCGCGCGCCCGCCTCCGCCGCCCCCTGTCTCATCAAGGTCTCGACGACATCGTAAAGCGCTGCCCAGGCCTCGCGCACCTCGCCGGTGAACCCGGTTTGCAGAACCTCCGCCAGCATCTCCAGCAGCGCCCGTCCCACCGTGGCGTAATGCTCCTCCCTGACCCCGTAGCCGGCATGGCGGGCGCCCATCGCCTTGAGTTCCAATTCCAGCCCCACCGGCCGTTCCAGCATGGCAATCAGCACGCCCAGCATGTCCAGCAGCTTGCGTGATTGTTCCTCGATATCGATGGTGAAAAGGGGGCGCAATTTGGGATCAATTTGGAAAAGCCTCCGGTAAAACACCAGCGCCGCCACATGATCATGCCGCGTCAGTTCCGCGAAAGATTTGCGAATGAGGTGCACTTGCTGGGGGGTCATGCTGCTAGACTAGCAGGCGGCCGAAAATGTTGGCATCGGACTTTTGTCGGATGGCGTTTCTTTTCGCCAGCGGCATGATGCCACATTCCCGCGATGTCCAAGCCGAAAATCCTCATCATCGAAGACCAGGCACCGATGCGCCGCAACGTGGCCCTCATGCTTCAACTCGAAGGCTATGAAACCTGCACCGCCGAAAACGGCCGTGTCGGCATTGAAGCCGCACGCCGCGAGCATCCAGACCTCATTCTCTGTGATGTGATGATGCCGGAACTGGACGGTTACGGCGTCGTGCAAGCCCTGCGCGAGGACGACGCCTTCACCGCCACGCCCTTCATTTTTCTCACCGCCAAAAGCGACCGCGCCGACGTGCGCACGGGCATGAACTCCGGCGCCGACGACTACCTCACCAAGCCCGTGGTGCGCGACGATCTGCTCGCCGCTGTCAGCGCGCGCCTGGCCAAAGCAGCCGCCATTCGCGAGCGGCTCGAGGAGGCCGGCAGCTTCGACCCGGATTTCACCAACCCCGAGCCCCTGCAGCAGGCCTTCGGCCTGACCCCGCGCGAGGCCGAAGTGCTGCTCTGGGTCGCCCAAGGCAAAAGCAACGGTGACGTTGCCGCCATCCTCGACATGAGCGAAAAAACCGCCAAGCAGCACCTCGGTGTCTGCTTCCAAAAAATGGGGGTCGAAAGCCGCACCGCCGCCACGCTGGCCGTCATCGAGGTGCTGGCTCGAAAGAAGCCGTCCTAACCTCAGTCCGGGAGCGTCAAGGCCACGCATAGATCACTTCGATGCGTCCAGCTTTCCTCACCGGAAGCAACAAATTCTTCCCGGCCGCCTGCGCTTCCGCTGCAAACACTCGGAAGTGATTTTGGAAGCTCGCTTTGTCCAAAGTAAGACGGTCTCCCTCAACCAAAAAGCCCTTCTCGCCGGCAGTGACTTTGCCCTCAGCCACTCGCAAATAGGTCCGCGCTGGCACCTTGCCTTCCAGTGTCAGCACGCGCCGCAACCTGCCCGAATCTGCCTCAAACCGATCTCGCACACGCAATCCATTCCACTCGTACTCGAAAACCGGATGACGCTGGTCATCCAGCCGGTAGCCCTTCCAAACGTAGCCCGCAGCCCGCTCCGTGGTCTCAGGCCAGGTTGACTGCGACGAATCCAGCACCGCCAGGGGCGGGCCGAACGCAGGCTGCGCCGCGTCATAGCCAAGCGGAGGCTCATGGCCGCTGCCGCGGCTGTTCCAATGCCGCGCCGCATCGATGAAGGCGCCGCGCCAGAAAAGAACCAGGTTCATCTGCTCGGCACTCCAGGCCAGGTTCACGCCACCAGGATAACCCACGGCAATGCCACGATTGCCCGCCCCCGCGATGAAGTTGCGATACAACAGCGGCTCGTCCTTCACCACGAGTGGGATGGGCGCGTAGCCCGGCTTTTTGCCGGAGGCGCCCTTGTTCCAGCCCTTCGGTTTCCATTCTGACAGAGGCGTGATGTCAAAGTTGGCGCCTTTCCAAGCTGCAAAAAGCTGCGCATTTCCCTGCTTCTGAAAATACTCAACGCGAATCGCGCGCTCGCCCGCTTCCATCCGCACCCCAGCTTCCTTCACTTCCGCCGGATGCACGCCGTCATGCTCCACCACCACCACATCGTCAACAAGCAAGCGGACGCCGTCATCGCCCGCCAGATAAAAACGATGGCTGCCCGCACGCTCGACCTTCAGGATGCCGGTGAAGACCAAACCATACTCGTTTTTGTAATCGTCAAAGTCGAGGCGCAGCAAATTGTCCTTCACCACTCCCTGCCGGTGCGGTTTCAACTTGGCGAAATCTGGCAGCTTGTCCCAGGCTCCATGATACAGAGCGAAGCGAAGATCCCGCAACCCGCCGCCCAGCGGCATCACTTTCATGATGCCGCGCATCGTCATCGCATGACCAGGAAAGGTGCACACGTACGGATACTCCCCCGCCTTCTCAGGAGCATCAAAGCGCAGCGATTCCGTCTGGTGCGGGTTGAGCATCTTGGAATGCAGCCAGACCCGCTTGTCGTCCGGCACCCAGTCACGCTTCAAAGCCGCATCCAAGTTTTCCATCTGCTTTAACGACAGCGCCATCGTGTCTGTTCCGGGCTGGCAGAAAACCAAGTTATGCGGCAAATCATCACCGTTCTCGAGCACCACTTCCACGTTCTCACCCGGCCTCACGGTGAAGTTCTCCACGTCATACTTCATTTGGGCGGTGAGCGTCTTGATGCGCACCACACGCGCGGCGGACTTGGGCTGCGGCTTGGCTGGCGGCGCGGTGCCGGCCTGGTCGGGATCAACCCGCAGCGGGCGCAGCCAGATGTTGCGATAGCGCACCGGATTCAGATGGTCTTGCAACGCGATGTCGCCCTCCTGCACCTCGCTATCGAACTCGCGTTGAAAATGCGCCAGCACACCGTTGTGAAGCAGCGTGAGCCGGGCCCGTTGGCCTGGCTTGGAACGCTCGAAAAAAATGTCGAAGCTTTGCCATTCGCCCGGAGCACGGCTGGCATTCACCATGGGCGGATAATGGCTGTAAAGGCCCGCCGCCTGGCCATCGGGATAGGTGTCGTTTTCGAAGGAATCAAGCACCTGGATTTCGGGAAAGCCTTGGATAAACACGCCGCTGTTGCCGCGCCCCTGGCCGCCACCCTCAACCTTTGCGGGAGTCGCCCACTCGATGTGCAGATGGTAATCCCCGCGAAATGTTTCACGCGTGCGCAGGCCGCCAGCACGCGGCACGATCTCGGCGCAGCCGTTCTTGACCAGCCACTGCGGCTGGTCGCCGGTCACAGGCGGCGAATCGCGCCTCGCGTCATGCTTCCAAGCGGAAAGATCCTTGCCGTCAAACAACACGATGGCATCTGAGGGCGGCTTGCCTGGCTCAGGTGGCGTGATCACCGCTGGTCTGGGCCGCTTCAGATCATGCGTCCGCCAAACCCCGCCCGGAGTCATCGGCAGCGGCTTTTTTTCCGCGGAACACACGACCTGAACCGCGAATACAAGAAGGATGGACAATCGACGCATGAGGCGAAATCAACGGCGCGGACTCGGAACGTCTATCGACGTCCGCAGGCCTTGCTTCTCTTGACAACATTTGACCATCCTTGACCTGCCCCCAACCGTGTGAACGATACCCGGCGCTGCCGCGTTTTCCACAAATCCATGCCGAGAACCACTCTCCTGCTGGCCTTGCTGCTTTGCCATTCGTCTTGGTGCGCCGGGCAGCGCCCAAACATTCTCTTCATTCTGGCTGACGACCTCGGCTGGAGCGATCTCGCCTGCCAAGGCCATGCCTGGCATGAAACGCCGCGCTTGGATCAGCTTGCCACAGAGGGCATGCGCTTCACCCAGGCCTATGCGCCGGCTCCGATCTGCTCCGCATCGCGCGCAGGCATGCTCACCGGTAAAACGCCAGCGCGACTCCACTTCGAGTTCGTCACCAAAGACAAGCCGGGCTCGCAAAACCTGCGCCAGCCGCTGCAATCACCGCCCTATCCAACTGACCTGCCATTGGATGAAGCCGCCACCGCGGAGCTGCTTGCGCAGGCGGGTTATCACACCGCCTTTTTCGGCAAGTGGCACCTCAACATGCATCACGGCGCCTACCTCGGCTGGTCGCCAACGCACGGGCCATTGCAGCAAGGCTTCGCGGAGGGCGACGCAGACTTTGGCGGACACCCTTACGCCTACCACAAGAGCGGAGATCGTTCCGAACTGCCACTGCCAGAAGGCGAATTCCCGCCGGACTCGCTGACCGACAAGGTGATCGCCTTTTTGCAGCGTCCGCAGCAGCAACCGTTTTTTCTCCAGTGGTCGCACTACCACGTGCATGACCCGATTCATTCCCGCTGCCGCTGGCTGCTCGACCACTACCGCGCCAAACTGCCCGCCGGGACACCCGAGGATCGTGTCGCTTATGCCGCCATGGTCACAACACTCGACCACGAAGTTGGCCGGGTGCTGGATGCGCTTAATGAAGCGGGACTCGCCAAAAACACGGTCGTTGTTTTCACCTCTGACAATGGCGGCCACCCAAACTACACCGGCAATGCGCCACACCGCGGCAGCAAGTGGAACCTCTACGAAGGCGGCATTCGGGTTCCCTTTCTCGTGCATTGGCCAGGCCACACTCCCCCTGGCACGCTTTGCTCCCAGCCCGTGCATGGCTGTGATCTTCTGCCCACCTTTGCTGCTTTCGCCGGAGCAGCCACACCGTCCAACCTGGACGGCGTTAGCCTGGCCTCGCTCTGGCGCGATCCTGCACAGCCGTTGCCAGAGCGTGCGCTGATCTGGCACTTCCCCTTCTACCACCCAGAGAAGGGCTTCGCCAAGGCACAGGGCACGATCGGCGTGAATGATTTTGCCACAAGTCAAACCCGCCCGCATTCAGCCATTCGTTTTGGCCGATACAAATTGCTTCATTTCACTGAGGACAACCGTGTCGAACTCTACGACATGAAAACGGATCCCGCGGAGCAGGATGATCTCGCTGCTTCCCAACCTGAAATCACCGGCAAGTTGAAACATCAGCTCAGCGACTACCTGGCCCAAGTCAAAGCCCGCCAAGCTGTGCCCGGCGCGCCGCCGCCCCCTGCCAAATCAGCGCCATGATTCGACGCCTCGCGATCCTGCTTCTCACCTGGGCGTCTGCGTTGCCCGCCGCCGGGCCACCACCGAACATCCTCTTTATCTACAGCGATGACCAGGCCGCCTGGACCATTGGCGCTTACGGCAACGCGCAGGCGTCCACGCCAAACTTCGATCGTCTCGCCAGCGAAGGCGCCCGTTTCACTCAGGCCTTTGCCGTCACACCCGTATGCAGTCCGGCGCGCGCTGAGGTGATGAGCAGCCGATACGGCTCCGAGGTCGGCATCCTCGACTTCCTGGCCCATTCCGGCCACGGCAAAATCAAATACGATTCCGAGGCTGGCCTAGCCACCCGTTTCCCCACCTTCCCCCGCATCCTGCGCGACGGAGGCTACCAAACGGCGCTCGCCGGCAAATGGCACCTCGGCGACACCGACGCTTTTCATCCACGCCAGCATGGCTTCGATTGGTTCACCGGCTTTCGCGACGGACGCCTGCCAGTGACCAATCCCGAACTGGAGATTGATGGCAAACTCGAACAGTCCGATGGCTTCACTGATGAACTGCTCACCGAGCACGCCCTGCGTTTTCTACAGGAGCGCCATCCGGACCGGCCATTCTTTCTAGCAGTGCATTACCGGGCGCCGCACAGTCCCTGGAAGCCGGTCCTGCCTCAGGACGAGGCGCCCTACCGCGACCGCGAAATGACGCTTCCGCAACCGCAGCATCCCGGCCTGGATCGCAAAAAGGTGAAGTCCATGATGGCCGAATACTTGGCCAGCGTTTCCAGCATTGATCGCAATACAGGCCGGTTGTTGAACGCCCTCGAACAACTCGGCCTGGCGCACAACACCGTGGTCATCCTCACCTCCGACCACGGTTACAACATGGGCCACAATGGCATCTGGCACAAAGGCAACGGCATTTGGGCCACCCGCAAACTGCCTCTTCAACAACCGGATATTGAGCGCAAATACCGCCCGAATCTCTACGACGAATCCATGCGCGTGCCTCTGTTGGTGCGCTGGCCCGGAGTCGTCAAACCAGGCACGGTGATCGAGCGCGTGGTGACCAATCTCGACTGGTTTCCCACTCTGGTCAGCATGTCGAGACTGCCGCCACCGGAAGGTGCGCTCCTGCGCGGACGCGACTTCACACCGCTGCTGCTCGGTGAGGACGTGCCCTGGAATGATGAACTCTACGGCGAGTACTCGATGGTCAATTATGGCATCGCCGACATGCGTTGCTTGCGCACTGCGAACTGGAAACTGGTGGTGGATTTTCACAACCGCTCTCGCGACGAGCTCTACAATCTCCTCGAAGACCCCGCCGAGGGCCGCAATCTCATCGAAGAAACTACCCCGGAAATTGTCGACACACGCAAAAAGCTGCTGCGTCGTCTCCACCAATGCCGTCAAGCGGTCACCGCCGGACTGCCCATTCCTCCTGGTTCATGAAACCCGTCTTTGCGCTCTTTTTCTCCGCGGTCTTGCTGATTGTCCCATCACTGCCCGCCCTGACCCAGCCCAACGTCATCCTCATTCTCGCCGACGACATGGCCGTGGGCGACCTTGGGGCGCTCAATGGCGGCATCACTCGCACACCCAATCTGGACAAACTGCTCAAAGAAGGCCTCTGGTTTGACCAAGCCTACTCCGCCTCCTGCGTTTGCGCCCCGGCGCGGGCGGCTTTGCTCACAGGCCGTTACCCGCATCGCACCGGCGTCGTGTCACTCACCCTCGACAAGGAACCGGAGTTGACCCGGCTCAAACGCGACGAGACCACCCTGGCAGACATCTTCAGCGCAAACGGCTATCACACCGGGCTGATCGGCAAGTGGCACACCGGATTGGGCGAGGGTTACGGCCCCATCGCGCGCGGTTTTCGGGAGGTTTCCGTCTTCCATGGCTCGGATGGGGGCGGTTACAATCGCTACGTTCTGCATGAAGACGATGACATGGAGGGAAAACCGGAACAGCAGGATGTTTACCTCACCACCGAACTCAACACCCGTGCTCGTTCCTTCGTCCGCAGGCACGTGGACAAACCGTTCTTCCTGCACCTCGCGCATTACGCGCCTCACCGTCCGCTGCAAGCACCGGAGGAGGCTATCAAGCCCTTCGTGGAAGCCGGCTTCGATCATGACACCGCCACCGTTTACGCCATGATCCAAATCATGGACCGCGGACTTGGCGAGCTGTTCGATGATCTCGACCAACTCGGCATTCGCGAGAAGACACTCATTCTTTTCGCCAGCGACAACGGGCGTGACATCCTCGTGCCAGACCGTTTTAACCTCGGCCTGCGCGGCGGCAAATACATGGTTTATGAAGGTGGCATTCGCGTTCCCTTCATCGCCAACTGGCGGGATAGCATTCAACCGGGAAAAACCGCCACACCCGTGCATTTCACCGATGTCCTCCCGACGCTGGTTGAAGTTTGCGGCCTGCGGTTTGAGCCCAAACTTCCAATCGACGGACGCAGTTTTGCCCCCTTGCTGATGGAGGTCAACGCACCGGCGCCACACCCCCTGTTCTGGCAATGGAACCGCCACGAGCCCAATTACACCCACAACGCCGCCCTGCGTGATGGACCGTGGAAATTGATAAGGCCCTATGTCACCAAGAATCAAATCAAAGATGATTCAGATCTGCCGCATGCACTTTACAACCTCGACGACGATCCCGCGGAAACAAACGACCTCACCGCCCAGCAACCCGGGCGAGTGCAAGCCATGAGCGCTGCGCTGGACGCGTGGTGCCGCGAGGTGGAGCAGGAGCGGCTCCGATGAGCTCCCCCCCGGGCTCACACCGTCAGTGAGATCGCAGACGCCACCGCGAGCCATGATGTAAAAGACATCCGCCAATTCCCGGCAAAAATCGAGCTACTGCCCGACCAGCAGGATGCTCATGCCGTCCTCCGAGCGCAGGATCTTCAAGGCATCTCCAATCTGATCGATGAGGTTGGGCTGCCGCTCAGCATGCCACCCTTGCGTGGCAGAAACTCGCGAATGATCGGAAAAAGCGTGCAGATGCGGTCAAGTTTATTAATGCGGTGGGCAAATACATGCAGTAACACAGGTTTCCAACCTGTGCTGTCATGCAGGCATCTTGCCTGCATTGAACTCATTTACTGGCCGGATTAATGCCCGCTCATGTCTTTAGGGTAACGTAACGAACCACCCTTCACTGCTTGTTATCAATCGGCACAAAATCAACCTTGTCTACCACAAGAGTGCATGCAAAGAGATCCCAATTTACTTTTTTCAAGGAAATTGTGCCTGTCAGCCGCACGGGAGCACCTCTCACTATTTCTTCCAGAGCGCCGTACTGATCATTTGGCAAGTTTTGCAAATCAAGAAATATCGCCGTTTCATGAATGTGGTACTTGGCATGATCAGCTGTTGGAAATAATGCGAATGAACGACGACGGTGATCATCACTTGAGGCAATAAATCCAAACACTCTCACTCTTTTCCCGCTAAATCCTTCAGTATCCGCAATAACTTTAAAAAATGAAGCGCCGGGGTTGGCGTTAATCGTGTTAGCACTAGTTATTCTAACATTGGAAAGAAAAATAATTGCAGGAAAAGTATTGTTATTGTTTTCATAATATTGTTCGCCATTGGATATGCCTTTCTGTTTTCGCGTGGATCATATTTTGAAATCCTGCCTACGCTGTCGCCCATGCATGGCGCCACCCAGTCGTGCGCGTGCCGCTGATCCGCTGACGTATTACCTGGATTTCCCAACTTCGAATCAGTATTTGATTGTGGATGCGAAAATGCAACAATCGCGCATCCATTTCGCTCGGCTTCGCTTACAACTCCGGCTATTGATCTATTTCCTTCTAGCGCAGGATAAAGGCGTGTTTGATATGCCTTACCTTTGCAACACACAACAACGGCAACAAATTCCATTGTTGCATGAAATTCTGTGCCGCGCGTCGTTTCCGCAGCCCTTCTCGCCAAATTTTTCGCCAACTTTTCGATGGGGTCTAGGCCACCTGCCGAGAGCGGGGATGTAGTAGCGGTAGCCGTAGTTGAACCAGCCGGTTTCGCTGTCCTCGAACTGGCCTTGGAACGCGAACTCAATGGCGCTCTCGCTGGCCGTTCTGGGGCTGTAGTCGGGGGCCAGGATGCTGCGTAACCCAAACGCACTGAACGCGTAGCGCTCAGTCACTGTGCCCTCCTCGTCGCATATTGCCTCCGGACTGAAGTAGTCCATCAACACGTAGCGGGTTTCGTCTAACTCGCCTGGGGTGGTGGGGGCGCGGTCGCGGCGCACGAGGTCGTCCCGGTGCCGCTCGCCCCACAAGTAGTGCGCCTGCAACGTGGGCGTGCCCGGTGTCTCCGCGTCGGTGACGCGATCCTCCAAAGGTCGCCACTGGTCGCTGTAGTAGTACGTGCGGATGAGGTCGCCGCTGGTCTCCCGGGTCAGCCGCCGCGTTAGCCCGTCATAGCCATACTTGCCGACGCTGTCGCCGCCTTGCTTGACTTCCACGATGCGGCTCCAGGCGTCCCAGACCAACTCGAAGGAATTGCCGGCGAGGACGCTGTTTTCCACCCCCCCCGGCCGTGCCGGGCACGCGGACTTCATAGCGAACCTGCAACCGGTCCATGCCATCAAAAACGCTCTTGCTGAACGACGTCTTGCCTGCCTCGTTGGCTTTGATCACGTTGTTGGCTCCATCATACCAGTTCCCGCCCCAGATCACCATGCTCCCCGCGAGCATGACGCCGCCTCTGCGCCCAACCGGCAAAGGTCTGATGCTTGACTCCGGCCAGTCGCGCAAACTCAGCAGCCGAAAGCCCGCTGCGCCCGAACTCATCAAGCAGTGACTCCTGCTTATCACAAGGAATTACCACCCGCCCAGCCGCATTACGCTTCAATATCGAAAATCGTCCCAATCTTGTTCACTTTTGACAAATGAGGGACTAACAGGAAAGGCTGCGCAGAGCAATGCTTTTGAAGCAGCTCGCGCCGTTCCTGCAGGTCTGGGCACCTTACTGCTGGTTTGTCCGCATGGGTTCACCAAAATCATCTTTCGAAAGGAAGCCGTCACGATTGCGATCAAGACGCTCAAACAGCGGAGCCGGACCTTTGAATTCGCCCTTCGGCACGCGGCCATCAACGGCGACGCCTTCGCGCCGGCTGACCTGCTCCCAAGTGATGCCACGGCTTCCTGCTGCTTTGCCGGATCGCGCTTTCCCTGGCTGCATCGGCCCCGCGGCTGAAGCCGGACTTTCGGTGATCTTCGCAACGACTGGCGGCGGTGTTTTAGACTTCAAAACACTGTCAAAAAACCCGCTCACCATCGGCGCGATCTCAGGTCCGCCAAAGCCTTGTCCGTGGCCTGCACCCTTGATCGTGTGAAAGTGGGCGCTGACGCCGGTTTTGGTCAGCGCCTCATAGAGCAACCGACTTTGATTCAGCGGCACCGTCTTGTCTTGATCGCCGTGCACGATGAGAAAGGGCGGATCATCGGCACTCACATAAGTGATCGGATTGACTTTCGCAGCCTTGTCTTTGTTCTCCATCACCGCGCCGCCAATCAGCTTTGCCTCGGGAGAATGGGCGGCGGCATGACTTTCGTAGCCGGGGGTGGTGACGAACACCGTGAAGTCCGTCGGACCGTAGTAATCGCAAACTGCCTGCACCCGACTGGAGACCTCTTTGCTGGACCCGGCATCGAATTGCTCCACGTCGCCACTGGTGCCAACAAGCGCCACCAGATGCCCGCCCGCCGAACTGCCCCAGACACCGAAGCGCTGGGGATCGAGATGGTAGTTCCCGGCGTTAGCGCGCAGCCAGCGGATGGCGGCTTTGCAATCCTCGATCTGCGCGGGAAACGTCGCGTGGCCGCTCAGTCGATAGTTGATGCTCGCCACCGCGTAGCCTCGCTCGGTGTAGCCGCCACGCAGCGGCGGGCAGCCCTCCTTGCTGCCATTCTGCCAGCCGCCGCCATGAATCCAAATGATCAGCGGCAACGGCGCGTCCCCGTTCTGAGGAACAAACAAATCGAGTTTGTGACGCTCATGGCCATTCTCAACGTAAGCCAGATCGCGATGCGCGGTCACATTCCCAGGGACTGGCGGAGAACCGGCCTGACGCGACTGGCTGTGGCTTGGCTGAATTGAAAGCAGAATCAGTGTGGCGCTTGTCAGCAAGGCGGAAGTTCTGAAGTTGGCGGTCATGGTGGCAGGCGGGTCGGTTTTGAGCGAAGCGGTTTGAGGCGGAACAAACCGATCCAACAGCACCGTATGTCGGAGGTTGCAATCATCTTGCCAAGGCCTCCCGTAAGACACGGCCGGATTTCGGCGCCGCAAACCACAAACCTTTCCATCACAACTTCCTCATGAGACCTCTGCTCGCGCTGGCCGTCCTCCTCACCATCACGGGCCATGCGCAGCCGCATCTGCCGCCGGGCACGAAGGCCCTGCCCTCCGCGGCGCCCCATGGACGCGGGCCATTGGCTCTGGTGAATCTGCATCATCATGTGCTTGGACACGCCCCGGTGTTCGATGGAGAAATGCCGGACCTCTTTGTCGCCGGTTATGGCGGCCCGCAGGCGGTGCATCTGTTCCGCTGGGTGGCCACCGCGGAGTCTGGGGCGCCCGTCTTCGCCAAGCCCGTCGAGGTGCGCTGCGCGTTCAAAGAAAAAGGCCGCATCTTCCAGGACACCGATGGCGTCATTCGCGGTCTTTGGATCGACAAGGAAGAACTCGTCACCACCGAGTTTGACCGGGATCAGCTCGCCTTCCGCGAAACCAGGCGCGAGAAGCTGCCCGCAGCCATCCGATCACCTGCCAGTCTCGGAGTGCTGCGCAACGGCGATGGCAGTCGCGACTTGGTCTTCGAGGTTTCCAATGGAGCCAAAGGCACGCCTGGCGATCCCTGGACCGAGGAGTGGCGGCCTTTCAACTCCTCCGGCATCGCCACCGGAGAGCTGCGCTACCGCTACCTCATGGGCTGGACCGCCGGGGGCGACGTGAAGCAAATCACCGCCAGCAAAAACGAAGTCTATTTCTCCATGCACGACCTCACCGCCGTGGACCTCGGCGCTGGTCACGAACGCGACCTCATCACCGGCTCGCGCCAGGGCAATCTCATTTTCTACCGCAACAAAGCGGCGCGCGGTTTCGAGCTTGAAACGAAGCGCCTCGTCGCTGGGAAGGACGGCAACGCGTTGCGCCACCCCAGCATCAACCCCAGCGTCTGCGCCTACCCGGGTGGCCTGATTGCCTGTGGTGAAGGCTCGCTCTACTTCTATCGCTTCACCGGCCAATGGGCAAAAACGGGAGCGCCCATGTATGCAGAACCCGTTTCCGTGCTCCAGGAGAACGCTGACCTTTACGCCGGCACGCTGCCTTCACCCACGACGGTGGATTGGAATGGCGACGGTACTTTGGACATTCTCGTCGGCAACTCCGAGGGTTTCGTGCTCTTTTTCGAAAACATCGGCAGCGACGACGCGCCGCAGTTTTTACCCGCCTCCCGTGTCCGAGCCGGCGGACGCGACATTCAGGTGCAGGCCGGCTACTCCGGCAGTCTGCAAGGACTCCAGGAGGCGCGCTGGGGTTATCTCTCTCCGAATGTGATTGATTGGAACGGCGACGGCGCGCTCGACCTCATCACCGGCGACATCACGGGCAACTACGTGATCTACATCAATCGCGGCACGAAGACCGAACCACGCCTCGATCCCGCGCATCCGCTTTACTGCGACGGCATCGACCTGCACGGCATGTGGCGCTGCCGGCCCGCTGTGGCGCGCGTCGGTGAGCGAATGGCGCTCGCCATCGTGGACGGCGACGATCACTTCCACCTCTACTGGAGAATCGATGACTACAATGTCGAGGACGGCGGCAAGCTCCTGCTCGACAATGGCAAAACCATCGGCACCAGCGGCGGAGTCGGGGGCAAAAGCGGGCGCTGCAAGCTGGACTTCTTTGACTGGAACCAGGACGGCGCCTTGGACTTGGTCATCGGCACCGGCCGCGTCGTTTCCATTCCCGATCGTGAGACGGGCCTGCCCATGCCAGGCATCGGCGTAAAAACGCTCGGCACTCCACTGCTGATGCTGAACACCGGCAGCAATGAACAGATGAAATTTGCGCGGCCGGTGCCTTTCAAAGACCCCGATGGCAAAATCATCCAGCCCGGCGGCGCGCACGAAACCGGCGCTGTCGGCACGATGCTCGGGGAGGACGGCCCCAATCTGCTGGTCTGCAACGAAGCCGGCCGCCTGTTTCTGTTGCCAGGAAAAAAACTTCAGACCGACCCATGATTCTGTCTTGATCACACCAAAGCAGAGAGATTGACGAACACCCTGGACCCATTTGAAATTGCGGCGCCATCCATCAACCATGCACGAACCTGCCTTTCCCAAAACGCTGCTCGCTGATCTTCACCAATCAGGCGTCATAGCCGTGCTGATGCTGGATCATGCCGACGACGCGGCGCCCGTCGCGCAGGCGTTGCTGGCGGGTGGTGTGCGCGCCATCGAGCTAACCCTGCGCACAGAGGCCGCCCTGGCCGCCCTGAAAAACATTCGAGCGGAGGCGCCGGAAGTGATCGTCGGCGCCGGCACCGTGCTCACACCCGGACAGGCAAACGACGTCAAAGCAGCCGGCGCTGCCTTCGCCGTAGCCCCCGGCATGAATCCGCGGGTCGTAGCCGAGGCGGCCCGCATTGGCCTGCCATTCGCCCCCGGCGTCTGCACGCCGACGGATGTCGAACTCGCGGTGGAGCAGGGGTGCCGTTTGTTGAAGTTTTTCCCTTCCGAACCCAGCGGTGGCCTCGCTTACCTGCGCACCATCTCCGCGCCGTTCGCACACTTGGGTGTGAAGTTTATTCCGCTCGGCGGCGTGTGCGCGGCCAACGCGGACGCCTATTTGCAGGAGGCTTCCGTGCACGCTCTCGGCGGTTCCTGGCTGGCGCCACGCGAACTGATTCGCGCCAAAAACTGGGATGCAATCACCCGCAACGCCCGCGAAGCGATGCTCATGGTGCAACGCCACCGCTGAGCAGGCAACCCCATTGATGAGATCGCTAGCGTCCATGACCTCCATTTTGTTTCACTTGGACACACCCGCATTGCGTCTTCGCCCGGTGCCGTGGCAATGCCCTTGTTGAATCCCCCCAACAACCAGCTTCCTCCACGCAATGAAACCCGCCTTTCATGCCTTCATCCTGGCAGCGCTCTCCCTCCCGGTCCTGTCCGCAACGGCTGACTCTTCCAGCCAGCCCAACATCCTAATGATCGTCGCGGACGATCTCGGCTTCTCTGATCTGGGTTGTTACGGCGGTGAGATCGAGACTCCCAACCTGGATCGGCTGGCTTCCGAAGGCGTCCGCTTCACCCAGTTCTACAACTGCGCTGTTTGCAATGCCACCCGTATTGCCATGCTCACTGGACACCACCCCCGCTGGGGCAAACCGACACTCTGGCGCGACGGCATGGTGACGGCGGCCGAATTGCTGAGGTCTGCGGGTTACGCCACGGCGATGAGTGGAAAATGGCATCTTGGCGGCAGCCCGACACGGCCGATCGACCGTGGCTTCGACGACTATTACGGCGTGATGATTGGAGCCGTAAATTACTTCGATCCCAATCTTCCCGATCCGCCAGGCCTGAAGCACAGCGGCCCGCCACAGCCCTTTGTGCACAACGGGCAGCCGGTGCCCGCAGTGCCCGCCGACTACTACACCACCGACGCCTTCACCGATCACGCCCTCAATCAGATCAGGTCAGCAGCGGAACAGCGAAAGCCGTTCTTTTTGCACCTCGCCTACAACGCGCCGCATTATCCGCTGCAGGCGCGTCCGGAAGACATCGCCAAATACCGGGGCCGTTACCAGGCAGGCTACGCCAAGCTGCGGGCACAGCGCCACGCCCGCTTGCTGGAGCTGGGTCTCATCCCTCCGGACACGCCGCTGCCCGAACCCGACACCCGGCAAGGAGACTGGCGCTACGACCTGCAGCCTGAAAACTGGGAAAACGCAGACCAGGAATGGGAAGCCGCCAAAATGGAAATCTATGCCGCCATGGTCGATCGATTGGATCAAAATGCCGGCCGGGTGCTGGACGCACTTCATGAGCACGGCTTGGAGCAAAACACCCTGGTGATTTTCTTCTCTGACAATGGAGGATGTGCCAGCCGTTCATCGGAAGCCGCACGGCAGGCGTTTCACTCCGGGCAATCTCCGGGCGGAAAGGACAGCTACATTCTTTGCGGGCCGGGATGGGCCACCGCCCAGTCATCGCCATTCCGCCGCTACAAAACCTGGACCCACGAAGGCGGCATCACCACACCGATGATTGTCCGCTGGCCCGGCAAAGCCAAGCCGGGCGGCGTCATCCGTCATGTCACCCATGTGGTGGACCTTCTTCCCACGTTTGTGGAGATCACCGGTCAAAATTACCCCGTGAGCTTCAATGGAAAAGCCACGCTCCGTCTTGAAGGCAGCAGCCTTGTTCCCGTTTTAACCGGCGCGCGCGGACTGGCTCCACGCGAACTCGGCTGGGAGCTCTACGGCAGCCGCGCCTACCGGCATGGCCGTTGGAAGATCGTCTGGGGTGTGACCACAAAAAGGTGGGAGCTTTACGACATGATCAATGACCGCACCGAGACCAAAGACCTCGCCGCTGAGCAACCTGAACGGCTGGCGAAAATGACCCAGGCCTGGGAACGGTGGACCCGGCGGGATTGACTGCCCTCAAACATTGACGATCCACTCAACCCTGCACATCAACGCCACCACTCGTTTCCCCCATGAAACCATGCATCACCGCCCTCACGCTGCTTGCAGCCGCCTCGCATCCTCTTGACTCCGCCAACGCCGAATCCCCGCCGAGTCCACGCGCATTCACCATGCTGGCCGGCTCCTGGCTTCCGCAAGACCCTCACCAGCTCGATTTCGACGCCCTTCCCAAAGTGGTCAGCGAGCACGCTGTCATCAGCGACGTGCGCGCCGCCGGCAGTTCGCCACTCAAGCTCGACCACAAGAACGGCGGAGTAAACCAACACAACTACCTCGCGCATCACGACGGCCAGTTCTGGGCCATGTGGAGCGACGGACCCGGCATCGAGGATCGCGTGGGTCAGCGTGTGAAGTTCGCGACCAGCATGGACGGCCTAACCTGGAGCGAGCCGAAGTATTTGACGCCTGTTCCGCCGAACTCCGGCCTTGATTCGCCGCACTACGGCACGCGCACAAAAAAAGGCATGCGCTGGATCTCACGCGGTTTTTGGAAGCGCAATGGCGAGCTGCTCGCGCTCGCCTCGCTGGATGAAGCGGCGGGTTTTTTTGGCGAAAGCCTGGAGCTGCGCGCCTTCCGCTTCGACACGGCTTCTGCCGAATGGCGCGAGGCCGGGCTCGTCGCCAAGAACGCCATCAACAACTTCCCGCCCATCAAGCTGCACACGGGTGACTGGATGCTGTCACGACGCGCTCACGACTACAAAACCACCGGTGTGCATTTCCTCGTTGGCGGCGTGAAGTCGCTCGACGACTGGCAGTCTTTCCCCGTACTCGGCAGCGCATCGGAGTTGAAAGCCGAGGAGCCGGACTGGTGGATCTTGCCGGACAACAACCTCGCCGCCGTCTTTCGCGACAACCGCCGCAGCGGCTTCCTCTACCGCGCCATTTCCACCGACGACGGCCGCACTTGGAGCAGGCCGGTCAAAACTAATTTCCCGGACGCGACCTCCAAAATCAGCGGTCTGCGCCTCAGCGACGGCCGCTACGTCCTGATCTCCAATCCGAACCCGAAAAAGCGTGATCCGCTCACCCTTTCCCTCAGCTCCGATGGCCTGATCTTCACCAAGATGCTCTGTCTCGCCGGCGGCCGTCACATCGACTACCCTCATGTCATCGAGCATGAAGGCCATCTTTTCATCGCCTTTGCGGGCGGCAAACAAAGCGTTGAAGTCCTCAAAGTGAGCCTGAGCGATATTGATGCCGTGGCGATGCCCGAAAATCCGCTCGCGCGGCAATGACCTCCGCTCGCCTCCGGCTCACGTCAGCAAGCCCTTGCGCAGCCTCGCGTTCTCCGTGCAAGGAGGTGCTGACGCGACCTTGCGCGCTACCTGCTGGCGAATTGAGCCGCGTCAAGCAAGCGCGGTTTCAGCCAGGAACGGATCGCCCTTCTCGAGCGCGACGAGGTTGGCGACCGTGACCCTGGCAATCTCACCGAGGGCTTCGCGAGTGAGGAATGCCTGATGCGCGGTGATGAGCACATTTGGGAAAGTGAGCAAGCGGGCGAGTTCGTCATCCTGCAGAATCTGCCCGGAGAGATCTTCAAAGAAGACTCCCTCCTCCTCTTCATACACATCAAGCGCGACGCCGCCGATGCGGCCTGACTTGAGCGCTTTGATCAGCGCTTTGGTGTCCACAAGCGCGCCACGGCTGACGTTGACCAGCACCGTGCCTGGCTTCATGAGTTCGAGCGTTCTTTCATTGATGATGTGATGCGTCTCGGGCGTGAGCGGCGCGTGCAGTGAGATGACGTCGCTTTCCCGCGCCAGCGTCGCCGGCTCGACATACTCAATGCCATGCTGCCGCGCCCACTCGGGCGATGGAAATGGATCGAACGCCAGCAACCGCATTCCAAATCCGCGCAGGATTTGAGCGGCAATACGGCCAATCTTCCCAGTCCCGAAAATGCCGGCGGTTTTGCCGTGCAAATCAAAGCCAACCAGTCCGCTGAGCGAAAAGTTGAGGTCATGCACGCGGTTGTTGGCGCGCGGGATTTTGCGATTGAGCGCAAGAAGCAGCGCAACGGCGTGCTCAGCCACCGCATAGGGCGAGTAAGCTGGCACACGTGTGACGGTGATCCCGAGTTCCTTCGCCGCGGCAAGATCGATGCTGTTGAAGCCGGCGCAACGCAAGGCGACATGCCTCAGTCCCAGCTTCGCCAGAATTTCAAGGCAGGCGCGGTCCACGCGGTCGTTCACAAACGTGCACACCGCCTGTGCCCCGGCTGCGGCCACCGCTGTTTCCGCGGAGAGGCGGCAGTCCATGAAGCGCCATTCAATCCCGGCGCCATTTGATGCGCTTTGAAGCGCCTCGCGGTCATAGGATTTGGTGTCGAAAACAACGGTCTGAATCATTGGATGGGGATGGTGAGAGGGGGACTTTTTATTAGCCGGGCCGAATCAAACACAGGCTCAGACTTGCGTTCCATCCCTTTGGTGCAAAGCCACGATGCGATGCACTCCCTCAGCCTGGACGATGGAATGGATGAGCGATGCAAGCCGGGTGGCGGTGGCAAGGTGTTCAGCCTCGAGCTTCTGCGCATGGGCGAGGTGGTTGCGCAGCTTCTCAATGTCGCGAGTGAGGCGGTCTGCTTCGCGCCGCGAAGCCAATCCCAGCGCGATAAAATGAGCGGGTTCGCTCAAGATGATGTCCGCCTTGTCTTTGATTTGAAGACAGTCAAGCAGTTCGCATGCCGAGCCGCGCCGTTCTCGCTCCGCCCGCAGCGCCTTGGCTTTCTCCAACCGCCCCGCAGTGATGCGCCCTTGCCAGGCATCTTCCGGAAAAAGCTCCGAAATCGCCCATGTGAGATTGGTGTCTAAAACCGTGATCGCGCCAAAGATCCACATGCGCAACGGAGCCTTCTGCAAATCCCGCCGCGTGATGACTGCTGTCACTTCTCCTAACCAGCGCACAAAGATCTGCTCGTTTTCGCTGAGCATTCGCAACACGGCATCGATCGGCGCAGTGTCGTCACAGACGTCCTGCTCTCGAAAGTCCCGCGCGTGGTCGCCCAGGCTTCCCTCTTTCAGATCCTCCGCACGCGCCCAAGCCACCACCAAGCCTTCCCGCCGCACCCCAAGCACCGCAAGTTGCTTCGTCTGCATGAGTTCACCCGCCACAGAAGCGGGTTGAATATGGTCCAGCGAAGCCAGCGGCTCCGCGACATCAACGGCCGTCATGCCCTTCGAGAATGTCCGGCTCAGGCGTGCCGTGCTCTGCCGTTCTTGGATGGTGACGCTCGACAAATCGGCCATGGTCTGAAAATCGAAACCTAACTATGCCGCCGGGCTTGCCCGAATGCACGGACTTTTGCATACGACCTTGGGCGTATCATGAGGAGCTGGATCGCGCCAATCAACGGGTGGCCTCAAATCAAGCGAGCTCCTGGTCGCGCTTGATCCCGCGAAAGTCCCGGCGATGATGATCGATCCACACCATGCAACAAGCGAAAATGCCCATCAGCAGCCAGACTTTTCGACGTCTGCTTCGTGTTGTGGTGATGTTTATCAAATCCCCGCTCGGAGGCCGCGCCAAGCTGATCCTGGCGCTGCTGCTGCTGCTCATGCTTGCCATCAACGGCATGAACGTCGTCAACAGCTACGTGGGCCGTGACTTCATGTCGTCCATCGAGGCCCGCGACATGGGAGGGTTCATTAGTTTTGCCTGGCTCTATGCCGGAGTCTTCGCCTGCTCGACGGTGGTGGCGGTGTTTTTCCGCTTCGCCGAAGAGCGGCTCGGCCTGCTCTGGCGCGAATGGCTCACGCAACGGATTGTCGGACTCTACATTGATCAACGGATCTATTTGCATCTTGAAGCGGCTGGCGGCCTCAGCAATCCCGACCAGCGCATGTCAGAGGATGTCAAGCAGTTGACGACCACGACGCTCTCCTTCCTGCTGATGATCCTGAACGGCACCGTGACCGCTATTTCCTTCTCCGGCGTGTTGTGGTCCATCAGCCCGACTCTGTTCATGGTGGCAGTGCTGTATGCAGCCGTGGGATCAGGCATGACCATTTTGCTCGGGCGGCCGTTGATTCGATTAAACTACCAACAGGCTGACTATGAGGCCGATTTTCGCTCGGAGCTTATTCGCGTTCGCGAAAACGCCGAAGGCATCGCCTTGGCCGGCAATCAGGGAACCATTCGCGGCAGGCTCATTGGCCGCATTGACCGGCTCGTCACCAACTTCCGCCGCATCACTGCGGTGAATCGAAACCTCAACTTTTTCACCACGGGCTACAACTACATGATCCAGTTGATCCCGACGCTGATTGTCGCTCCCTTGTTCATCCGTGAAAAGGTGGAGTTCGGCGTCATTGGCCAGTCGGCCATGGCATTCGCAACGCTGTTAGCGGCTTTCTCAATCATTGTCACCCAATTCCAAGCGATCTCGGCCTACGCGTCGGTGATTGCGCGCCTTGGCGAGTTTGTCGAAGCCACCGAGAAAGCCGCGGAGAGGAACGCAGCCTCCTGCATCGGCTGCGTCACGGCTGGCGAGCGCTTTGTTTTCACCAATCTCACACTCCGCTGGACAGATGCTGAACAAACCGTGGTTCTGAAGGATCTCAATGCCACCCTCACCCCTGGCAAGCGTGTGCTTGTTCACGGCCCAAACCAGAACGGCCGCACAGCCCTCTTCCGCGCTTGCGCCGGCCTCCATGACGCCGGCAGCGGCCGCATTGAACGCCCGCCGGATGACAAGCTCTCCTTCCTGCCGGAGCAGCCCTATTTGTCTGCCGGAACCGCCCGCGAATTGCTCGTGCCGCAGGATCGAGAGGCCAGCATTTCCAACGAGGATCTCGCCAGGCTTTTTGAGGAGATCGGCCTTGTTTCCTCGAAGTTCAAAACACCCGAGGATTTCGCCATCGAGCGCGACTGGCACGACGTCCTTTCCCTTTCCAAGCAACACCTCTTCTCGATCGCGCGCGCCATCCTGGCACGACCCGAGTTCGTATTTCTGGACCGCACCAGTTCGGCACTGAAACCGTCCGCGCGGGAGCAGGTCCTGCGCACCTTGCAAAGCCATGGCATCACCTCAGTCGCTTTCGAGGAAGAGGGACTCGACCCTGCCCTGTTCGACGCCGGATTGGAGATCGAAAACGATGGATCGTGGAAGTGGACGGATCTCCGATGAACTGCCCGGACACGATGTTAGTCCAGTTCGATCACCAATTCGTCCGGAGATTCTGAAAGCGCATTCAAAATGTCGCTCATCGCAACGCGGGCGCCGCCCGCGCGATAGGCGTTCGGTTCGCGGGTGAATGGGATCTCCGTGCCGTTCATGGCGATTGACAGCGGCCCGGCTCCCTTGCTCTTAATCCGGTAACTCACCTCGACTTCACGCCCGGCCAGGTGGACGAAGGCTTTCATGCCATCAAGTGCCGCTGGAATCACGGGATCCAGAACCAATGCGGTCTCCTCGAACCTGATTCCAAGAAAGCATTGCATGATCAGCCGCACCCCGATGCCCGCTCCGCTTGAATACACACGCCAGCCGCCTTCCAGCAGCACTTCGCCGCTTTTCACCTTATCGTAATCGGCGAAGGCTTCGTAGCGGTCCGCGAAGGCGGCGTCCGAACTGGAGTAGTAGCAGTTCGCCTGCCGTAGCGTGGCCGGCGGGACTAGCTCGCGAAGGCCGATGGGATTGGCTTGGCAGAGGGCATGGAAGAACGCTTCAGCGTCCCCAAAGCGGGCCAGCGCTTCGCAGTAGCGCAGATGCGCATGGATATACATGATGCCGATCTCGCGCCCGAAAAAACTCGCGCTCTCCGCGCGCTGAAAATACTTCTGCGGACCACCGTGGTAGGTCAGCGGCTTGTCGAACAGGCGCGCGCCATCGGGACCGAGCAGATGCTCCCGAATCAAGGCGAGGTGAGCTTCCGCCTGTTTCGGCGTCAGCATATCGTTGATGATCGCATGGATCATCGGCAACAGGCTGTAGGACAAGCCCGTGGTGGAGTCTGCCGGATGCAACAGCAAGTCGGTCACTCCGCTTTCATGGAAATAGGCAAGGCCTGTGATGACACCGTCCACGATGAGGGTGTGCTGGAACTCTTCCAGCACGGTTGCGGCCTGCGCCTGCAATTGCGCAGCGCGGTCTGTCAGCCCGAGACGGCGCAAGGCATCCGCCAGCGCGCTCAAGGTTTGGTAGTTCAATGTAACCGTCCATGAACTGCAGAGCCGCTCGCGCATGTCCGGTTTAGCCGGCTGCAGCGAGTCGTTCCAGTCGCCGTGCCCATAGGCCGCGAGATGCGTGCCGGTGATCACGCGGCGCCGGATCAGGTCCAGTGCGCGCTCAACGTGCCGCCACACAGTGGCTTTTTCCGCAGCGGCCTCGCCTTCGGGATGGAAGAACGGCAGTCCCTCCTCCAGCAGCGCCGCATCGCCAGTCGCAGAGAGATACTGGGACAAGGCAACGAGCGGCCAATACACAATGTCCCCGTGTGAGTCGCCGGGCCGGATGTTCCGTTCCCGGTCGAAGAACATGAACCACTGCGGCCAGTCGCCGTCGGTGTTTTGCTGGCGGAACACGCGGCACAGCAGGTCCCGAATGGGCTCGAAACGACCGAGCGCCAGCAGCAACTCGACCGGCCCCTGGCACACGTCGCGCGTGCCCCAGCCGCCGCCGGAGTATTGCTCCAGACCGCGAGGTGACAGGTAATGAACGAGCGCGTTGTGAATGAACCATGGGAAGAGTTCCGCAGCGCGCCCGGCAGCCACCGCCAGCTTGCTCGCGGGCGGCGCTTCGATTCGCAGACCGCCCCCGATGGCGTCCCAGAACCCCTCGCCCTGGCCATGCTCGGCCGACTCCAGCAGGCGTCCTTCAATCGTAACTCCCGCCGCATGCGACGGCGCCGTCACGATGCAAAGAAACGGCTGCTTCCGCGAGACACCGTCAGCCAAGAGCAGTTCATCACCCCCGATGGCTTCCACCTTCGCTTCAGCGGACGGGCGGACGAAAAACCCGCCATCCTTGAATCGCCAGCCGACATCACAATCCGGGATCGGGCGCACGAGTATGCCATCGTCGTGCCGCTCCCATCGCACCGGCACCGCATTGCTGCCGTCATCACCGTTGATCGCGACATGGTGCGAAATCAGGAACCTCGCGGGCGCGCCTTCCAGCACCTTGAGACACAGGCAGAGCTCATGCTTGTCATCCGCCGCGGTGGAAACCGCTTCGATCACGCAACCGTGATGCTTGTAAACCCACCGGCAGGCATCCGGCGCCATCTCAAACGCCGATGGAACATCGAGCAGGCACCATTTGCCATCGAGCTCGACAAACACGCGCTGCCCATGGCTGCGAAAAATCGACAGGTAGGTGTGGCAGGTCGAGAGGAAGCGGTTGATGCTCACATGCCCCTGCGTGACCATCGAGTGAAACACGCCGCCCATCCACGCAGTGGAGGTGAGCGCGGATTCATCGGGTGTGAGCGCCCCCCCGGACCGCAGCAGATGCCCATGAGGCCGCAGCACCTGCAGTTCCTTTGCCTTGAGAACGACATGACTGCGTTCACGGCAGAAGAAGGACAGGAGTTGATCGCCGGCGCGCTCCTCGTGGCGGCGCGCTCCTCCGAAATGCTTCGTGATCTCGGCATCGGAGAGCGGCAGCGCATCCAGCAAAGCGGCGCGGGTGAACAAGCTCGCCGCTGGTGGCGAAGCCACGGGAGGGTTCGGCCACGACGGCGCGCTGGCCTCCGGCAGCGAGAGCGCTGCATCGATGCACTTCACGTCATCAGCGGAGGTGGCTGTCTTTTTGTCCTCGACGAACCAGCCGAAGAACCCGCTCCGAGTCTTGGCGCCCGAAGCGAGCGTGAGCGGCGCCTCCTGAATGGCAACCATCGAATGCTCGTGCTGGAGCCGCTTGCCCGGAAGTCCCTCCTTCAATGCGACTGGTTTGCCGCCTGCACGCGTCGCCAGCCCGTGAAACTGCATCGCATCGGTGGCATACGCGACACCGCGGCGCAACGAACCAATCACCATCCACGGGCAGCGGCCACCCATGCTCTGGTTCTGCCGCGAGGCGACGGCAACGCCGTGCTTCGCGTGATCCAGCGGCGTGTGGTCCACATATTGGCCCACATAAAACTCGTTGAGCCGGATCGCTCCATAGTGAGCGAGCGCGGCATCCTGCGTGTGGATGAGATCACAAGTCACAGGAGAGCCGCCGATGTTCTCCAGCTCGACATGCCAGAACCAAGCGGTCGCCGACTCTGCCATCACGAAGCGCACACGGAACGCGATGTCCTTCCATTGCCCGCAGGCAGACAACCCCCGCTCATCAGCCTTGTAGGACGCGGGGCTGCCCGGGCCGATCAGAGGCGTAGTCTCCACCGTGTCGCCGAGCCGACGCAGATGGAGGTTCACAAGGCCGCCGTCCATCTCGTTTCCGAGGAACAAGTTAAGCATGATGTCGCCGTGATCCATGCGGCGGACGGAGCCGTTGGCATTGAATTCAATGCGGAGTCCGGAAGGGCTCTCGATGCGTGTGGGGCTGTTCATGGCGTGAGGAGATGGATGCGCTAGGCGACCGGGTTGCCAAAGAAGATGCTGACATGCGCGGGCAGATCGCGGACGACCACTTCGTGCCCGCTGAACGTGGACGCCGCCCTTCCGTTCACCGTGAACGCGGTAATGGCACGGTCACCCGGCGGCCGCACAATGAAGCCACCGCGTGGAGGCCGGAGCTTCCCGCCGAGATCAACGATGAGCGCGCCAGCAGCGTCGCGTTTCATCGCGAGGTCCAGCGTGCCATGCCATGTCGGCAGTCCACGGACGGTCACCCCGTTGCCGGAAAGCCACCGGTCATCCACGCCTGCGCCGATGATGAGCGAGTCGTCATCTTCGCGCTCGTAGGCGAAGAGGTGCGCAAAGACGAGCATGTATTCCGAGGCGATCCACGTGTGGGGCACATCGCCGAGGTGACCGGGACTGCGCGGATCCTTCCAGGAAATCTCCGGCCACTGGTTCCACCGCAGCGGGCGCCGATCAGAGAGGAAGAACTCCAGCAGTTCCAGCGCCTGCGCACGTTTCCCGAGATGCACCAGCGCGCCGATGATGCGGATCTCATAGGCGGTGTAGTTGTTCCACGGCATCTCCCCCGTGTGCTTGCGGCGGAAGTCGCGCACGAAATGAGCGAACATCTCGTCGAGCTGCTCTTCCGGCAAGTCGGCCATGCCTTGCAGCAGCGTCACCGCGTTGGATGTCGCGGTCGGATCAAAGTCGGCCCACTCCACGGAACCCGGCACGTAATGCAGGTTTTTCGCTGCGATCACCGCCCGGATGGAAACACGCAGCGTTTCGCGGAATGACTGCGCCAGCGCGGTGAAGTCCGTCGCCTCTGCCGTTTGACCGAGCTCGGTGGCGATGGCGGCAGCATCCTTGAACCCGCGCAAGGCCCAGAAGTCATCCCAATACGCATGCACGGGATGCGCGAGATAACCTTCGTGGCTCGCCGATTCCGGAAGCAGTCCGTAGCGATCGCTTCTTTCCGGTGTCTGGTATTCTGCTGTGAGGCGCTCGGCGCGCAGCTTCTCCATGAAGCGCGCCGCCTTGCGCACATACGGCCACATCTCCTCCAGAAACCCGCGGTTGCCGGTGAAGCGGAACGATTCCATCACGCTGTAGATAAGCTGGCCGTGGCTGTCATGCTCCACAAGCCAGTCAGGCCCCGTGCGATCCACGCAGCACGGCACAAACCCGTCCTCGCGCTGATACGGCGCGAACCACCGGATGAATTCCGGCAGCGCGCGCTGGTCACCGATGCGCAACAATGCCGCTCCCATGATCGCGCCATCACGAATCCACGAGCGCGTGTAACGCCTCGGACCGGGCTGAATGGCGGGACCGTCGCGGTTAATGAGTATCTGTCCCGCCGCCGTGCGGAAGGTCTCAGCCGCTTCGCGCGCCACGCCATCCGGCATATCGAAGGTCACGGCTCCGAGCCGGCTGCGCATCACGCGCACGGCCTCGTCGAACTGCGCCGCGCCGTCGAGCTTCGCAAGGGAGCCCACACGGGCAGGGTCGGCAGTCTCGCCAAAAGGCACGGCGATGAACACATCGCGATGCGCGCCGGAAACAACGCTCAGATCAAACCGAAGCGCGCCGGAAGCGAAACCAAAAGCATCATGCACTTCCGTTTGATCTGGCAAACTGCCCCCCGCAAGGTAGTCGGAGATCACACCCTGCTCGAACATGGCCGCGCCGAACGCCGTGGGAGGCTCGAGAGGCACGACGGGCTTGCGCTGATTCACCCACACCACGCCGTCTGCGAAGGAGAGATCCTTGATTTCGCTCACGCCGCCGAGTCCCTGCCAGCCCTGCCATGGCGGATTCACTTGGAAAGGACGAAGGGCGACATGCAAAACCGGTGTCAGGTCTTTCTTCGAAAGGTTCGTCACGCGGTAGCGCACAAAGAGGATCGCATCGTCGTCTTTGCCTGTGGCGAAGCAGGTCGTCTCCAGGGTGAGCGCATCGAGTTTCCATCGCGCTGAGGGGATAGGCAGGCCATCCGGCTCAAGGTAAACCGAATTGTCCGCATCCGCCCACGAGATGAATGCGCCATCAAGCTGGAGGAATGGTTCAATGGAGAATGTGCCCTTGTCCGGTTCCACAAGGCCTTCCTCGTTGATGAGCGCGCAAGTTCGCCCGTCAGGCACGCCGGCGCAAGTCCAGTAGCTCTGCTCGCGCGAGAGGTAGCGGGGAAAACGCCCGCGCGCACTGAGCGCCGCCACAGCGTGAAAGAAATCGATCAGCGAGCGTGAAAAGTCGAACGGCTGCACCTCGACGCTGCGGATGCCCGCTGGTGAAATGAAGGAAAAGCGCAGATAACGCGACTCTCCACCCGGCAGGCTGATGAAGCTGCGCGGCCCCCGGGCGTCGCTCGCACGGTGGAGTGTCCGCCAGTTGATCGCGTCGTCCGAGGACTCCACTGCGAAGGCGCGCGAGGCAGGCGTTGCATCCCAGTTCACGATGACACCGCCATACTCACGCGGCTCGTGGAAGTCGAGTTGCAGCCACGGCTGCGCATCATCCATCGCACTCGTCCACACCGTTGGCTCATCGATCGCGAGCACGCACTCGGGGCTGCAGCCATCCTTCGCAGCGGAGGCTGTGGCAATGGGCCGCTCCTTGATGGTGCGATCTTCAAACCGAAAATCTTCCAGCCACACCGTTCCCTTGCCGCCGGGTCCGGCGCTGATGACGAACTCGACGGCTCCGAGATCGCGCAGCGTGCCGCCACCGGCCGGCCCCCATGCGAACTCCATCTTGCTGCTGCGCAGATTCAGCGCCCGGCCTGCCGGAGTGAAATCGAACCCCTCCTCCTGCCAGCGCCACACGTTCTTGCCGCTCGGATCGACAAGCTTGAACTCGAGCTTGTTCCTCGGCGCGTCACCCCGCACCCGAAAGCTGAACGCATACGTCTCCGGCAGGGGCATGGAGAACTCTTTGCGCGCCACGATGAAACCGCCGCCGCCCTTGAAGTCAAAGTCCATGCGCAGCGCCTTGCCGGTGGCGCAGGCCTCGCTCGTCAGCATGAGTTGCGCCTCACCGGAGGCCACAGGGAGCCAGCTCGGGGCTTCCGAAAAATCATCGATAACTTGGTCTTGCATGGCTTGCGCAGAAAATCCGACACCACATCACTTCATGTCAAATGCCGCTTCACGACTCGGCTGAAGGCGAAGGTGGCACCAGGATGAAGTCTTGACCCAGGTTCTGCGCGATTGGAAAGAGCACTCGAACAGACCCCGGCGTCGCCACAATCAGAAACGCTGACGCTATGAAGCACCATTGGACCTTGGTCTTATAGCCGTTCCGCGCCGGCAATCAGTCAAAGGACCGTTCAGATGACGTTGCTGGCCATCATTTCGGCGCCGCGGCACGAATCTGTCCTGACTTTTCCGCCTGAACGGCGCAGAGACAGCCGCCATAGATGATGAGAACGCCTGATAAATAGATCCACAGCAGCAGGACAATCACAATGGCCACCGCGCCATACACCATGTTGATGTTGCTGAATTCATAGACATATCGCGCAAACAAGGCGCGGCACACCTGGAGCAGGCAGGTCGTCACGACTGCGGGGAACACCACCTCACCGAACCGCGTCTGGCGGCGCGGAGCAAACTTGAAAAACATGCACAAGCCGTAGAAGAGGATCAGGGAGGGGACAAAAAGCGTAGCCATCGCTGACAGGTCGCTCACGAAAACCGTGCGCAGGAAAGTCAGCTGGGGCAGGTAAGTTAAGATCAAAGGCATGACAACGCCGATGAAAAGGGCGCTGGCCACGAGGACCAGCATGAGAAAACTGCGAATCGGGAGGCGCCACCAGGGATATTCTTTCGTGCGCCATGCGCAATTGACGCCTCGTACCAGCGCATGAAAGAAACGGCTGGAGGTCCATAAAAGCCCCAGCACGGCGATTGCGCCAAGACCCTTCCCTTTTTCCGTGATGCCTCTGATCGTCGAATCCACCAGGCTTCGATCGGTGCTGTTCAGGGGCAGATAGTGGCCGATGTTCTCGATGATATAGTTCAGAACCATCTCGTGATCCCAAAATAGCGAACCAATGGTGACAAAAAGCAAAATCAGCGGGAACAGAGAAAAGAAGGCATAAAAGCCAAAGGAGGAGGCGTGCTGTTCGCCCTCGATCTCCACAAAACGCTTCATGGCCTCCCAAAACTGGCGCAGCCTGCTCCTCAACCAGCCCAAAAGGGGATTTCTCTGAAAGAATGAAGGTGGTGTCTCAGGCATGCCAACCTCCTTCATAACACGGCGCAAGAGGCATCACAATGCGCGCATGAAGTGCACGAGATCCATCTTTTCCTCAGGCACGAGCTTGGTTTCGAGAACCAGATTGAAGAACTCCACCACGTCTTCGAGCGTGATCAGCCGCCCGTCGTGCAGATACGGCGGCGAGTCCTTGATGCCACGCAGAGGAAACGTCTTGATCGGACCGTCGGCGCTGGCCTTCCGTCCAAGGATTGTCTTCTCCTCGAAGAACCGCTCCACACGGAGATTGTGCATCGAGCCATCGGTGTAATACGGCGGCAGGTGGCAAATGCCGCACTTCGCCTTCCCGAAGAACAGCTCCTGTCCGCGCAGCTCGGCCTCAGTCGCTTTGCGTGGATCAAGTTTGCCATCGACAGCCAGTTTGGGTGCGGGCGGGAAATCGAGCAATGCTTGAAACTCCGCCATCATGTGAACCTGGCTTCCCCGCTCCAGGGGATTCACGCCTTTTTTCGTGGCAATAACCGGGTCACCATCGAAGTAGGCCGCGCGTTGTTCGAACTCGGTGAAGTCCTCCACCGTTTTGAGCGCGCGCTGCGAACCGAAAAGCCGCTGAATGTTAACGCCGCGCAGACTCGGTGTGTCGATTCGGTGCCGGTGCTCCTGTGGGCGGATATCCCCGACGAGATGCGTGGCGCCATTGGAGTGGCCATTGGAATGGCAGTCAAAACAAGCCACACCACGATGGGGCCTCACCGAGCGGCGATCCGATGTCATGTTGAATTGCTGCTGGGGAAAAGGCGTGAGCAGCAAACGGAGACCTTCAAGTTGTTTGGGATTGAGGATCCCGTCAAAAATGGCCATGAAGTTGTCAATCGTCACCCGCTGCCCTTGAGTGACATCCCCCAGGTCCGGCCGCGTCGTCAAAAAAATGGGGGCCGGAAACTCCGGCAGCAAATGGTCTGGAAGATCAAAATCCAGATCAAAGCGCGTGAGGTCGCGCTGTTCCTGTTGCTTCAACTCCTCGATCTCAAATTTCGGAAAGACCATTCCGCCTTCTGGATGGTTCGGATGCGGCAAGGGATAAAATCCAGCCGGCCAGACATCCTGAGCCCGCACTTCCTCCGGCGCCATGGCGGCCAACTCCGCCCACGTGATGCCGTCCGGCAGACGCACCCGGATGCCCTGCTGCACCGGCTTGCTGCGCGACATCGTCACCCCCGGTGCGGGATCATCACGAAGATCGTAACGCTGGCGGAGGTGCTGCTGGTGCTTCTCCGCAATCGAGGCCTTTTCAGACTTCAACTTTTCCATCGTGGTTTTGAAATCCTCTTTCGGCACCACCGGCATGAAGCTGCTCGGCACAGGGCCTTCCGAGGATTTTTTCTTCGCCGGATCGTCCGCCGCGAAACTGCCAAAGCCAGCCAGCATCGCGAGGACCAATGCAATCAATTGGGGATGGGCCTTCATAGTACATTTGAATTCGCATTTCTCCTGGAGCGTGGATGCATGCGGTTGGCTCAAAACCTCATTCGCCATTGAAACGGCGTGCCGACAGCTCATGCAAAATGCCAACACTAACCTGCGTCCCCCATGCAATCTGCACGGGGCGAACTGACTCCAAAACCGGAGCTTTTTCCTGTCATGCCCGGCGCTGGAGCCTCGCGGCTCGCCCTTTATGCCTTGGCACACCCTCTGCACCGCCTGGCATTCGCCAACCATCGTCCCTTCCATTCGGGAAGCCGTTTCAATTTTTTCAAGTGACATGAAAGCGCCAGCCACTCTTTCAAAGACCACATCGCACCTGGACCAGTCGGATGAAGAACTGATGCTCGCGATTCAGCAGCGCAACGAGGGCGCGCTCGAGGCATTATTCCACCGCTATCGCGCGTTGTTGCACACGGTGGCCCTCCGTGTGGTCAATTGCAGAGCCGCCGCCGAAGAAATCACCCAGGACTGCTGGCTGGAGGTCTGGCGCAAGGCGGACAGTTTCGACTGCTTGAAAGGCAAGCCTTCAACCTGGATTGTCACCCTCGTGCGGCGCCGCGCCATTGACTATCGCAGGCGTCAAACGGCCTACCACAAGGCAATGGATCTCATCCAGGCGCAGTGGGGAGTGCTGGAGGAAACCAACAACAACACCCGAAGGGAGTTTGAATTGGCGGACATCAGCGCGCTGCTTCACAAGCTGCTGCTTGAGCTGCCTCAAGCACAACGCCAAGCCGTTTGCCTCGCCTTCATGATGGGAATGAGCCAGCGTGAAGTGGCAAAAGCCACTCGCTCCCCTCTCGGGACCGTCAAGACTCGACTCGAACTGGGCTTGAGAAAGCTGCGCAATGCCTCGTGCCTTCAGGTGCCCCGCGATACCGTCCTCCACGCGTGACCCATTTGACGCTGCCAAAATCCGCTTTGCGCCGATGCTTTCAATCAGCCAATAAAAAGCCCGTCCCCTCCCGGGAACGGGCTTCCTCATCGTCTGTCAATTGACGATCATTCTTTCGTTCTCAGGTCCCTGACTTTCTGCAAATGCGCTTTCAAGGTCGGCAGCGTTTTGCCAACCCAGGTTTTGAGTTCACCGTCTGTGGCGTCATTTTGCGCCTCCTCAAAGGAATTCACGCTTCTCTCATGACAATCCTCCATGTGAGCGAGGAAGGCACTGTCAAAATCCTTGCCGCTTTCTTTCTCCAGCTCCTTGAACTTGTTTGCCCCATCGGCAGAGATGACTGCGGAAAGATCGACGTTTTTGCTCTCCGCCAGAGAAGCCAGCTCGGTGTTGATCTTGGTGTGGTCCGTGACCAGTTGCGAGGCGAATTCTTTGACGTCGGCGCGCGCCGCCTTCTGCGCGCCCAGGGTGGCAATTTTGACCTCAGCCTTTCCCGCTTCGCCGGTTTGCTTGATGAATTTTTCATCTGCCGCATTCACCTTGCTGTCCGCTGCAAAGCCGCTTCCAGCTGCAGCGATGAAAAGGGCACTGAGGACTGTTAAAAGAGGGTTTCTATTGGTTTTCATGGATGTTACAAGGGTTTGGGGTTGGACTTGCATCAATGGGTTCGCCCCTGCCCTGCCCTTTGGCTGTAGGTTTTTTCACTCCTCTGACAAAGGATGCGAATTCGGCGCTCCACTTCCACGTTTCACATGCAGACCACTCTCATCCCTTCACGGGTGGCTCACGAATTTCCACCTGCACGATGGCCGCAGTGGCTCGATTCGATTTCCTCATTCAATTTTTAACCCTGCACGTCCATGACCCGTCTCCCACGCCGAACCAGAACAGGCCGCTTTCAAATCACGCTGCTCGCCCTATCGCTCGGCCAGTTGCTGTCCGCAGCGGACCCCCTTCCGAATGTCCTCTGGATCACGGCCGAGGACATGAGTCCCAACCTCGGCTGCTATGGCGACCGTTACGCTGACACGCCTCACCTCGACCAACTCGCCGCGGAAGGCACACGCTACACGCGTTTTTTTGCCGAATCCCCCATGTGCGCACCATCCCGCGCGACGATCATCACAGGAATGCACAACGGACCGCTTGGCGCCTCGCAGATGCGCTCACTCCATCGTGTGCCTGACTTCGTGCGGCCATTCACCGCCTGGCTGCGCGAAGCCGGTTACTACTGCGTGAACAATTCCAAGACTGACTACAACCTCGCCCGCAATGCCAGCAACGACAATGCGGAGTTCGTTCATGAAGGCTGGGATGAATCCAGTCCATCGGCTCACTGGCGGAATCGGGCATCGGACCAGCCGTTTTTTTGCGTACTGAACTACACAGACACACACCAATCGCGCGCGAGCCGTGATGATTACGCACAGTTCGCCGCAAACGTGCAGTCGCGCCTGCCACGCAAACGCATCCACGATCCAGCGCTGGTTGCGCTGCCACCGCATTATCCAGACAGCTCCATCGCGCGGCGCACGATCGCACGCTACTACGATTGCATCACCACACTCGACGATTTTGTCGGCAGGACGCTGGCGGACTTGAAGTCAGACGGCCTAGCCGAGACCACCATTGTGTGCTTTTACTCCGATCACGGAGCCGGCCTGCCGACCGGCAAGGCCTGCGTGTCAGACTTTGGCCTGCGGGTGCCGCTGATTGTCCACTTCCCGGAAAAGTTCAGTCATCTCGCCCCCGGTCCGGCGGGGACTGTCGACAACCGGCTGGTTTGCTTCGCGGACCTCGCTCCCACCGTGTTGAATCTTGCCGGAATCAAAAAGCCCGCCCACATGCACGGAACTGCCTTTCTCGGTGAGAACCTCAGCGCAGCACCGGAGTTTGTATTGGGTTCCCGCGATCGCATGGATGAGACGCTGGAGACCACGCGCTGGATCAGCGATGGACGTTACCTGCTCGTGCGCGCTTTCCGGCGTGACATGACAGCCGACCAGCAGAGCCTGACTTCACGCTACAATGGCAACGGCGAACTCTGTCAAGAAATCAGGACGCTGGCAGCGAAGGGAAAGCTCAACCGCCAGCAGCGCCATTTCTGGCAGGGCAACCGGCCCGGCGTGCGTCTTTTCGACTCTGAGGCCGATCCATGGAATCTGCACGACCTCGCCGCTGAGCCCTCGCAGCGCCAGCGTCTCACTCAGATGGAACAGGCACTCAACCAATTCATGTTGAGCGAGCGCGATCTCGGCTTCTGGCCCGAACCCGAATTGGCCGAGGCGGAGAAGACCGCATCCGCCCATGAGGTGGCTCGCCTCGAACCCGGCCGCTATCCGCTCGAGCAACTCTTGGAGACGGCGCGCCTCGAGGAGGTGAGCGAGCTGAGCACCCGCCTCACCGAAGAAAACGCAGCCGTCCGCTATTGGGCTGTGCTTGGTTTGGCGTCCCTGGGGGCGAAAGCCCGAGCAGCTCTTCCCGCGTTGCGGTCACTGCTCGCGGATCCGGCTGCCTCGGTTCGCATCGAAGCGGCGCATTTGCTCGCCAAACTTGGTGACTCCGAGACGGCATCCCTGGATCTCCTGGCTTACGAGCTCGACAGCGAAAATGACTGGACCGCCGCCCGCGCGGCGCGAGCGCTCGAGCTTTTGGGCGAAAAGGCGCGGCCGAAGCTGTCCCGGATTGACGAAGTGCTGAAGGAAAGAACTTCCGGGTTTTTCCTGAAACCGACGCGCTCACGCCCGGCGAATTACGGCCTTGAGTTCTCGTTGCTCAGCGCCCTGGAGGGCTTGGGCGAGCAACCCCTCAGTCCGCCATGAGACCTTTTGCGCCTCTCCAGCCGGATCAATCCCGTCGTCGGATTTCAAAGACTGCACCGCCTGCATCCAATGGATCTGCCAAGTACGGGGCGCGGTGGCAGCAACCTCTGTGGGCGTTCTGAAAATACTGTACTACCTGCGGGCAATGCGCTGCTGACGGAAGGCGTTGACTCGCGCGAAAGGCGCAGGCAGACGTGGTGATGCTCTCTGGCAGAACATGCGCACACGGAATCGGAACGGCAGTCGCTTTCTGCTGGCTTGTTTTGCTGATGGTTCCGGCGAATGCGGCCCCCCCCAAGCGTGTTCTGATCATCCACTCCTTTGGCAACGCCGCGCCGCCTTTCACCACCCACTCCACTGCATTTGAAACTGAGCTGACCGCGAAGATGGGCGAATCGGTCGATCTCGACGAGATCTCGCTCGATGTGGCCCGCTACGCGTCGCTCGATATGGAGGAGGCCCTTGTGGATCTCCTGCGCATTCGCCAGACAAAGTGGCGGCCGGATCTGGTGGTTCCGGTCGGATCTCCAGCGGGAATTTTTGTCGCCACAAACAGAGACCGCCTGTTCCCGGCTACGACACCCATCGTTTACACCGGCATGGACAGAGGGCTGCTGCCGGATGAGTCCCTTGAGCAAAACGCCACCTTCGTCGGGGAAAGCTTCGATCTGCGCGGCTGGGTGGAAGACATCCTGCAAATTGCTCCGGACACCAAAACCATCGCAGTGGTCATCGGCGATTCTCCACTCGAGCATTTGTGGACTGATATCATGAAAAAGGAATATCAGCCGTTTGCCGATCGCGTGAACTTCATATGGTTTAACGATCTGTCGCTCGACGGCATCCTGCAACGGGCCAAAAATCTGCCTCCTCACTCGTTCATTCTTCACGTGCTGATGATGCGCGATGGAAACGGGGTGACGCATGATGGTGATGCGGTGCTCCGACGGATTCACGAAGTCGCCAGCGCGCCAATCCACGGGATTTACCAGCACCAGCTCGGCATGGGCGCCATCGGCGGACGGCTCTGCCAAGGCGAGGCCCAGGGCGTGGCCGCCGCGCAGATCGCCATTCGCCTGTTTCGAGGCGAGCCCGCGTCGAGTTTCCCGCCGCTGATCATCGACCCCCTGCCGCCCCGGTATGACTGGCGCGAACTGCAGAAGTGGGAAATCGATGAAAAGACTCTGCCGCCCGGGAGCACGGTCCTCTTCCGCACCCCCACATTCTGGGAACAGCATCGGTCGCTCGTCATCGGCGTGGTCGTTGTTTGCGTTGCGCAGGCGCTGCTGATTTCCGCACTCATTGCGAACCTCGTGCGCCGTCGTCGCGCTGAACGTTCACTGGACAAAAGCGAGGCGCGCGTCACGCTCGCTGCGACAGCGGCCCGTCTGGGTGTGTGGGAATTGAACACGACGACGGGCGAACTTTGGGCATCCGACAAAGCGCGAGAACTCTTCGAATTCGAAGCAGCGACGTCGCTCAATCGCTCAGTTTTCAGCAATCGTGTGCATCCTGAAGATCGTGCGGCACGAGACGCGGCGATCGACAGCGCCGTGAGAGAACGCGGCGAGTACGAGCTCGACTATCGCGTCCTGTTGGAGGACGGAGCCATCCGCTGGATCAGCGAACGGGGCCGATGCATGATCGACGAAAGGGGAAAACCGACCCGGCTGATTGGCATCTCGCTGGATGTGACCGAGCGCAGGGAAGCTCAGGAACTCGTGCGGGTGGCGACGGAAGCCTCCCCGAGCGGCACACTATTGATCGATGATCGCGGCTGCATTGTGCTGGTGAATGCGCACATCGAGGAGCTTTTTGATTATGAGCGGGCGGAGTTGATTGGAAAACCAGTCGAATTACTGTCACCCGAGCGCTTCGCAAGGAACCGGAAGGCTGATCAGGAGGATTCTCTGACGATGCCTTGGAACCGCATCGGCGAAGGCACGGAGAGGGAGTTCGTCGCCCGCCGAAAGGACGGGAGCGAATTTCCCATAGAGGTTGGTTTGAATCCGGTCCAAATGCCGCGCGGGAGGTTTGTCCTGATCACAATCGCGGACATCTCTGCGCGCAAACGCGCCGAGGAGGAGGCGCGCCGGCAGCGTGAACAAATCGAACTTCTCGGGAGGGCCAGCCTGCTCGGCGAAATGACTGCTTCGCTCGCGCACGAACTCGGCCAACCGCTCACGGCAATCATCGCCAACGCCAGTGCCGGCCGGCGATTCATTGACGGAGGCGAAGCGGATCCGGGCATCCTCATGGAGATTTTCTCCGACATCAACACCGACGGGCGCCGCGCACGCGACATCATTCAGAATGTGCGAAACACCATCAAAAACGGCTGCGCGATGCGCGGCGACATTGCCATCAACCAAGTGGTGGAAAACGTCGCCCTCATGGTCCGGTCCGATGCAGCGGCACATTCATGCACGGTGCGAACGTCCCTGGCCGAAAATCTCCCTTTCATCGATGCCGACCCAGTGCAAATGCAGCAGGTTTTAATCAATCTCGTCAACAACGCCTTCCAAGCGATGCGCGAGACCCCGCTGCACAGGCGCGAAGTGGAAATCATGACCCGCCTGACGGACCACGGATCAATTCGCGTCACGATTCGGGACCACGGCCCGGGCATCTCGGAGACAACACGAGATCAGCTCTTTGAAAAATTCTACACCACCAGAACGGATGGTCTGGGAATGGGCCTGCCAATCGTGCAGTCCATCGTGGAAGCTCATGGTGGAAAGATCGACGCCACAAATGCCCAGGACGGCGGAGCGCAGTTCGAATTTGAATTGCCCGCATGCACGAGTCCATCCAAGAGTCCGCAGCCTTGCCGGGTTGTTGGTGGAGTCCTCGAAAAAGGATAGGACAATGTCCGATGAAGGCCAAACTTCTCAAGGCTGCATAGGGCAGCCAATCTTCGCGATGATTAAAATTCTTCTTTCCGGGCTCCTGGCGCTTCTTTGCGGTCCGTCTCTCTCCGCCCAGGACGTCGTCATCTATGGCGGCACGCCCGGCGGCATCGCGGCGGCGGTTTCAGCGGCACGTATGGGGTGTGCGGTGACGTTGGTCGAATACAACGACCACATCGGCGGCATGACAACGAGCGGCCTTGGCAAAAGCGACATCGAGAATCGCGCGATGATCGGCGGTCTCTTCAAGGAGTTCGTCACCGGCGTGCATGAGCACTATGTCACGAAATACGGCCCGGAGCATGCGAGCACGAAGCTTTGCCAGGAGGGCTACTATGCGGAGCCGCATGTGGCGGAGAGGGTTTTCGAGACGATGATCGCCAAAGAGAGAAACATCACCGTTCTCAAAAGCTGGCGGATCGCATCCACTGCGGTCCTCAATCGCAAGCTCCGCTCCATCAGCATCATCGATCGCAAAAGCGGCGACGAAAAGCGACTGGAGGCCACAGTCTTCGTGGATGCCACCTACGAGGGTGATTTGTATGCGGCAGCGGGCGCGCGGTATCGCCTCGGACGCGAATCACGCGAGGAGTTCGGCGAACCTCATGCCGGCGTCGTTTATTTTGACTACCAAACGTACGAGTTCCTGCCCGGAACCACCGGCAAAGGCGATGACGGCCTGCCCGCCTACACCTACCGCCTGTGTTTGACCAAGGACCCGCAAAACGCCGCGCGCATGACCGAGCCGCCGCCGGGTTATGACCGCAAAGACTATCTCGGTTACTTCGATGACCTCAAAGCAGGCCGCCTGGCGGGACCGAAAGTCTTCAAGCCGGGGCGTGGCTACAACCCAAAGCATTTCGACACACTCGTGCGCGCCTTGTCCGTCGCGGACATCCCAAACAACAAGTGTGACGTGAACATCAACCCGCGTCCGCTCGGCTTTCCCTTTCCGGAAGAGAATCGCGGCTACATCAAGGGCGACGAGGCCACACGGGAGCGCATCCGCCAGCGGCATCGCGGCCTCGTGCTTGGATTGTTGTGGTTCCTGCAGAACGATCTCGAAGTGCCTGAAGCGCATCGTGCGCTCGCAAACGAGATGCACCTGCCCAGGGACGAGTTCACCGACAATGCGCACTTCCCCTGGCAGCTCTACGTGCGCGAAGGCCGCCGCCTCGCCGGCGAATACACCCTCACACAGCACGACATCACCGGCAAAGGCCGGGAGCCGAAGCATCACGCCGACAGCATCGCTGTCGGTGAGTTTCCCATCGACAGCTTCCCCGTGCGCAAGCGCCAGCCCGGCGACACGCTGGTGCTCGAAGGCTACCTTGGCATGCTCGACTACATCACGCGGCCCTACGAGATTCCGTATCGCATCATGATTCCGGAGAAGATCGAAGGACTGATCGTTCCCGTCGCTGCCAGCACCACACACGTCGCCTTTTCCAGCATCCGCATGGAGCCGACGTGGATGGCGCTCGGTCAGGCGGCGGGTGTTGCCGCGCATTTGGCCATTCAGAACAAGGTCGAACTGCGCAAAGCACCGATGAAAGAGCTGCAATCACTGCTCACGAGCCAGGGACAAGTCATTCGACACCCCTAAGAGCCTATCCGGCAAATGATCCAATCGAGAACGAAAGTCCAAAATGAGGACGGCACTCCGCTGTAGCCGGGGTCTGT
>CAZKMS010000019.1:0-49346 GCA_964553805.1 uncultured Verrucomicrobiaceae bacterium | reverse complement strand
CCACGCGAATAAACATCGCCACGCCATCCACATCAGCCTTCCAAGTGAGATGATTCCCCTGCCCCGCGCCCGGCTTCAAGCGAACTTCCCCCGCCGAAAAAGCCTCCCGCAAAGTCTCCCTCAACAAGCCCTCCATTTCAGCATCCGGCCCGCCGCGCTCCCGCGTGCCATGAAACGCCGCCGGGCGGTCGCATTTCCAGTAGTAGATGTCGCCTCGGCTCATTCGGGCGAAGTGTCTCTTTTGAGTGGGATGGATTCCTTGACAGGCCGCGCCCGCCACCACGACGCCAGCATTCCGCCGAGAATGTTCTGCATGACCGCACTGAACACCGCGGGCACGGCGGCGAGGGGCTGCATGGCAAAGTGCTGCTTCGCCAGCATGGCGGCCATGCCGCCGTTTTGCATGCCGACCTCGATGCTGACCGTGCGCGCCACCACCTCGGAGTAGCGCAGCACTTTGGCGACAACATAACCCAGCACATAACCGAGCGTGTGCAGCACGAACGCGGCGACGACGAGCTTGCCGAAATTCGCGGCGATCTGCTGCGCGCTGGCGGCCACGATGCCGCCGGTGATCAGGCTCAACGCGACGACCGCCACGACGGGTCCGAACGGCGAGACCTTGGCGACCGCCTTCGGGAAGCGCCAGTTGCACAACACCCCGAGGACGACCGGAATCACCACCGCCTGCAAGGTGGACTTGCACAACCCCCAGGCGTCCACCGGCACATACTGCCCCGCCAACGCGCTCGTCCACAACGGCGTGAAGATGAAGGCGAGCAATGTGGAGGCCATCGTGAGCACCACGGACAACGCCAGATTCGCCCCAGCAAGATAGGCGATCATGTTCGACGCCATGCCTCCCGGACAGCTCGCCAGCAGGATGATGCCCACCGCGAAGCCCGCCTCCAGATTCAGCGCCCACGCCGTGAACCAGCCGATGAGCGGCATCAGCGTGTACTGCAAGGCAAAGCCAAGCGCGAACGAACCGGGCATCTTCAACAAGGCGCGAAAATCATTCACACTGAGGGTTAACCCCATGCCGAGCATCGTGAGGCTCAAAGCCCAGACGATCCACTGCCCGGAAAACCACAGCATCGCCTCCGGCTTGAAAAACGCCAGCACCGCCGTGCCGACGAGCCAGACAAGGTACCAGTTTGCGAACCAGGAGAGAAAACGTTGCATATATCAATGTGGGGCAAGCTTCCAGCTTGCCCGCGCAACCAGGATGGTTGCGCCACTTTTCAGCAAGCTGCGGTCAAGGACGGGAAAACCACGAACCCCAACAAACAGAGCTGATGACAGCATGGATTTCATGAGGTTGGCGGAAGGTTCGGTCAATCGAGTTCACGAAGACTGTGACGGGACAGCCAGAGCAGGCACTCAGGAGGCAGCGCGCGATCCCACAGCCCCACTTCGCTGATGCCTCCCTCAAACGCATTGCCAGCGCCATCGATCGCACCAAGCACCAGCGGCAGCCCGCTGCGATGCAAACGCGGCACCGGACTGTCATCGAAACGATGCGCGTCCAAGCCCACACGCGCCTCGACACCGTCCAGGAACAAACGCAGCCGCCCCTCCCCGCCGCCAGCAAAGGTGAAAGCCACATGCCGCCATTTGGGAGACACCGCGTCCATCTCCGGCCAAGCGGTTGTTAGCAATCGTTTGATTTGCTCCCGGTCATGGCTGCCGTCGGCGGAAATCGTGATTTGCAAATCACGGCTGTTGGCCATTTGAAACAGCGCCCAGGAGCGCTGATCCTGCTTCGATTGATAGCGTGACACCAGATAGCGATGCTGCTTGTGCTCCGCGTCTCCCCGAAACCAGAGCGAGACCGTCAAATCCTCGAAATGGTCCCAAGCGTCATCTGCGGCAAAACGCGCAAACGCGCCCGACCCGCGAAGCTCGATGGCAGCACCTCCGGCTGAGGCAAACGGGCCATCCTGGACAAATTGAGTCTGCGCCTGATCCTCAGGAGCTCCCCCCTGCGGATACGGCCAGGCAAAGCGAGGCTTCGGCGGACGCTGATCCACGGTCTCCGCCGGCGCAGGCTGACGATGAACCGGCGGCTTGCCGTTGAGCACATCATGAAACGCCAGAGCGATATCCCTTCCGCGCGCCAGCATGTCCAGCAAGGGCTCGTTGCTAAGCTCCGGCGTGAAGGCCGCCACCGCGTTCAACCCTTCTGGAGAAGCCGCCCAGGAGCGCAGGGTCGCCACTTTTGCCTCCTCCTCTGAGCGCCGCAAGTTGAGGCCGCGCCCGCGCAAAAGACGCCCCAGCGGCGAGGTGGCCGCCGCTTGATCCACGAAAGCAAAGGAACTCGCCGGGATGCCGTGAAAATCCAGCAAGTAGTCCACACGGCCGCCCGCGGTGTCGCGCAGCATCGCGGCTTTGGCCACATCGATGCTGGTAAATCGCCCCCGGCTCAGCCAGAGGCGGTTGTGGTTGGATTCGCCCGCGGCACTGATCTCTGGGTTGCCGTTGGTGCCGCGAAACTCTCTCATGCCCCGATGCTCGGGCGATTCCAGGTACAATTTGCCATCGGGATTCAATGCCGGATAAACCAAAAACTCGAAGCCGCGGCGAAGCTCCCGCGCCTGGGGTTCGTCGCTAACCAAAAAATCGATCAAACCATGCAGCGTCCAGCAGGCGGGATCCTCACGCGCATGATTGCAGCCCGCCAGCACCACCTTCTGCTTCGGCCCCGCAGACTCGGGATCGGTGATTTGAAAACCGTAGATCGGCTGCGGAGGGATTGGCAACCGGCCCCACCAGCCCTTGGAATATCCCACCACCCAATCGGCATCCGCGCTGGCCGTGCCGCTCACCCAAGGCAGCTTCCGTGCCTGCAACTGCCGCACGTGGTTGCTTTTCATGGTCATGGAGTACACCACCACCTGCTGGCGTTGCGCCTGATTCAGCTCCAGCGCAAAACGGAACTCCTCCAGCCAGGCCGGAGCTGCCGGCCCAAGATGCCCGCGCAGGGAAATCTCCTCCGCCAGCATCAAAACGGGGACGGCCAGCCAAGCCATCAGGCCCAGCAGCGCGCTGGCGGGAAACCAGCCCCCTCTTCCCGGCAACGAACCTCTCAGAAAGGGAACCGTTTTCACTGGAACTGGTTTTTCCATTTTTCGTACTCGCCGGCCTTGACCGTCGCATGCGTCGCTTTGTTGGCCAGCTTGCCCAGCGCGCTGCCCGCTGTGACCAGCTTGCCCGCTTTGATGTCGGCTTCGGTGATGCGGTGGAAGCAGACTTCCTTTTCGTCCGTGCGTCCAAAATCATGCACAATATGAATGACACCCTCGCCATCCTGCGCCGCGTCCGGGTAGGACGTCGCGCGCTCATCGAGCAGCAGCTTGTGCGGCCAGGTCTCGCCGTCATCTTCGGACAGGTAAGCGGTCATGTGGGTCCGCTTTGAGGGCTGATCGATCTCCGCCCCGTTTTTGATGAGCAGGATGTTGCCCGACTGCAAGCGCTGGAAAAAGGTGCGCGAGGACGGGCCTTGGATGCCCTTCGCCGGCGCCATCTCCGTCCAAGTTTGGCCGCCATCCTTGGAAAAGGACTCGCCCACCCCATACTTGGCGCGGCCCAGCATCCACAGGGTGCCGTCTTTTTTCTCCACCAGCATGTGCTCTTGAAAGGTCTTGTCCTGCTCTGGAATCTTGGCTTGAGAAAGATAGCGCAGCGTTTTTCCCTG
This sequence comes from uncultured Verrucomicrobiaceae bacterium, assembly GCA_964553805.1. Classification (GTDB taxonomy): domain Bacteria; phylum Verrucomicrobiota; class Verrucomicrobiia; order Verrucomicrobiales; family Verrucomicrobiaceae; genus JAGRPD01. The sequence goes on along the minus strand of CAZKMS010000019.1, from coordinate 45,649 downwards.
ATCCTCGGACACAAAGACATTCGCATGATTCAACTCCGGCAGCGGATGATGATATTTCCTCTCCATCAGCGCGCCGTTGGCAAAGCGCCCGCGCCTTCCTTGCGGCCCCATGTGCTCGATGAGGTAGAGCCACTTGCCGTCGCGGGTGATGAATGGTTTGTTTTTCGTGTAACCGTCGCTGAGCCGCACCGGCTGGCTCCACTTCGTGTTTTCATCGTCGCCGTTCTCCGCGGTCATGGTCCAAAAGCCGCCGCGCCCGTCCCAAAAACCGTACACTTGGCCCCACATGAGCGTCACCTTGCCGTTCGGATCGGTCCAGATGCCAGGGTCGTTGGTGCGCACCGGACCGTCGATGTCCACGACGACAACGGGTTTGCTCCACGTCTCGCCTTTGTCGCCGCTGGTCACCACCACCGTGCAATTGTCCTCGTCCTCCCAAATGTCGCCCGTTTTGAAGGTGACCCACAGCCGGCCACTCGGCGAGACCGTGATGCCAGGCCCGCACAGGAACATGCGATTTTCATCCTGATACTTGGCCGCGACCGGCGCCGTGTGCACATCGGCGGGCAGCAGCGCGTCTTTCCGCTCCACGGACTCGTCCACACGGTGCTGGTCACCCTGCGTGTCGATCACCGTGTCAAATCCCGGACCACCCGCGCCGAGATAGCCCAGGCTCGCCCCGCTCAAGTGCTTGCTGACCCAGAAGGCGTAAAGACTGCCATTGCTCAAATGGAAACGGAACTTCACGTTCCGCCCCTTCACCGCTTCCAGGCTCGTGCCGTTCTTCCCTTTCCAGGTGACCCGGTGCAGCGTGCTGTCGGTTTTCACCACCGTGCTGTTTTCCTTGCTGTAAGGCTCGATCACGCGATTGCTCGCATCCAGCACCTCCACGCGCAGCTCGCCCTTCGGGTTCGCCACGTTGACGAACAAATGCTTGCCGTCAAAAACCACCGGACGCGTGGTGAGCGTGCCGCCCTTGGCATCGGCGTCCATGGAGGCAAAGCCATCGCGGCGCAGCGTGGCCATGTTGATGGTGGCGCCCGTGTACATGCCGCGATGCCCATTGGGCGCCACGCCCGAGTAAGCGCAGTAGGGGAACCAAAGCTTGTCATCCTTCACCAGCATCACGCCGTTGGTGCCGTGAAGGTAGGCGCGGTCGTTGTCGTCCTTTTTGCGGCTGGCCTCAATGAAGGCGCGGCGGTCGGGCCGGTGCCAGTGAAAGCCGTCGCGGCTGAAGCCGAGCTTGAGTTCCGTGATCTTGGGAAACTGGCCTTCGGCGCAGACTTTGTTGACGGGTCCCTGGTGGATGTAAAACTCGCCCAGCAGCAGGCTTTCGTAAGCGACAGCATTCAGACTGTAGAGTTGAGTCGCGTTTCCGATCTCGGGATCAGGCTCGTCCAGACGGTCGGCATTGGCCCAATACACCGACTGAGAGCGATCCGCCCCAGCGAGGAAATCCTTGCTCTCCGAGTAATGCCGGCTGCGGCCGCGCGGGCTCTCGCGCTTGATGCTCTGCACCCACACCTCGCGAAACGGATTGTAGAAAAAGGAGCAGTAGTCGCCCGCTTTGCCGGCATTGGCACCGTGCGACCAAATCCGGCCGTCGGCCGAAGTGTGCAGCGTGTGAAAGCCCTGCCGTCCACGATCCACGATCATTTTATAACGTTGCGCCGGGTCCTCGCTCTCCGGGTCCAGCCAGACCGCGTTGTCGCCTCCGGCGAAATCCCATCCGGGCGGCCAAATCAGGTTGTCCCCTGCCAGACCAAGCTGCGGGCGCTCCCAATGAATCAGATCCTTGCTGGTGGCAAGCGCCAGCCCGCCGCGCCAGCCCGCCGTGTAAAACATCTCGAAGCGCTCCTTTTCGGGATGATAAAACACCCCGCCGTGGCCGAGGTAAGTGACCGCCTGCTCCTTGCCTTCGATGCCGACGGGATTGAGTTCGTGCGGCGTTTCGGCTTTGAACACCGGGTTGCCCTCGTATTTTTCCGCACGATGATAGGTTCGTGTTAGATTGGTTTTATCGATGAGGAAATCATCCACAAACAGTTGCCGTCCGATATCAATGGGAATCACCTTCGGCGGGCGCTTCAGATACGGCACCGGCATCGGCTCGGCGGAGCCGGGATCGTAATGCGGAGGCGGCCAGGGAAGCGAGAGCTGGATGCCGTTGTAAAGCACCTCCGGCTTCGGTCCGGTGGCTTTGTTGACGGGCATGCGCAGCTTCGCGTCCTTTGACACGACTTTGCCCGCCAGCACGTCTTCCTCGCGAAACTTCGCCAGCAAAATCTCCGCGTCCGTGTGACGGTTCCAGTCATAGAGAATGTGAATCAGACCATCCGGATTCTCGAAGCCGTCGGGATACGACACCGCGTGGCGCTCGTCCAGCAGCAGCCCCCCCTTCCACGTCTGGCCCTCGTCCTCGGAGAGCCAGGCGCTCATGTTGACGCGAATTTGCAGCCGCTCGGTTGGCGGCCCATTTTTCACCAGCAGGATGCGCCCGGAGGCGAGACGGCGCAGGAAGAAGCGCGCGTTGACATTCTGCACCGTCGCCGCCTGCGTGGGCTCGCTCCAGGTTTTGCCGCCATCGCTGGAGAAGCTCTCGTGCGGCTGCCCCTTCGTGCGCGCCAGCATCCACAGGCGCCCGTCCTTCAGCTCGATCATCATGTGCTCATCGAACTCCCAATCTGGAAACTGCAAGCGCCCGCGTTCCTTCCATGACGCACCTTCATCGGTGGAAGCAAACACACGCGCCGTCTTTTGGTGCCAGTCGGACACCGGCAGCAGCCAGTCGCCGTTTTGAAGCACTGTCGGCTTGTTCAGCGTGCAGCCTTCCGAAAACTGCACCGGCTCCGACCACACCGGCTCACCGGCATCCGGCTCATCGCAGCGCATGAACCAGTTCGTGATGCGTCCTTCAGGGTCGCCGAGTTGCTGGTCGAAAAACAGCCACAACCGCCCCTTCGGATCGGTCCAAAGATTCCCAACGAGCGCGCCGCTGAGTTGCTGGCCCGCTTCCGTGCGCGCGCCGACGGCAAGCCGTGGTTTTGACCATGACTCGCCGTCGTCCTCGCTCGTGGCCAGCAGAAAATAACCGTCCTTCTTGTCGCCCGTTCCGGTCCAGCAGCCCCAGATGCGGCCCTTGGGCGTGCGGTCCATGCCGATGATCATCGCACCCGGCCGATTCTCGTCCTGAAATTCAGCGCCGGGGTTGGTGATCACGGAAGGCGTCAATCCATCCTCATCCCGCACCGCCGCACCGTCAGCGAGCACAAGAAGGGTCAGTTTCCCGAAGTGGAATTTCTCCCCCTGCTTCACCGATTTGCGATAGAGGCAGACGCGGTTCACCTGGCCTGGAAAAAGCTGGGCCAGGGGAGCTTCCACCCGCGTGAAGCCAGCCTTCTGCAACGCATGCTCCTGACTGTATGGACCCGGCTCGGGCCGCTGGGCGGATGTGAGCGCGAGCAGCGTTCCAACTTTCGTCACCCTCACCTTCAACTGCTGGATGCTGCTGCGGTGGAAAGGCAGCCCGCGCACCGCCTCGGGCATCTCCAGCAGAGGATACTCGCGATCAGTGAATAGTTTTACCCCTGGTTCCATCAACGGCGCCCCGCTCGGTTCCGCCGCGATGGCGGCAAAGCAGAGGCTCATCCAAAAAGCAAAGATGCAGGTCTTCATGGTCATGTGCTGGGTTCATGAACGCGCGATGACAGTCATCTTCGGAGGCGATTCTGCAAATGCGAGTGCTATGTTAACACCCTGTCATCAAGAGCCGGACTCGGTTGAAGTTCCTTCCATGCAATGCTTCCGGTGAAGCTCACGTTTTAGCGCCCATGTCCGACCATCCCGCCTCCAGCCTTTCCCGCCGCGACGCCCTCAAACTCACTGCCGCCGGCCTGGGCACGCTTGCCGTCGGTTCGGCCGCACGCGCCGCCGAAACCGCGCTGCCCTTCGGCGAGGCCTTTCCCCAACTCGATTCCCTGGCCACCGGAGAATGGTGGCTGGCCAAAGGCAACAGCACCGACCCCGCCAAAGCGAAGGCGAAAGCCAAGGGCAAAGGCGCAGGCGGCCCCAGCGCGCCCCCCACGATGAATGTGCCGCGCCACGAAGTCGTCGCTTTTGCGCTCTACACCCATGACCGCGGCGTGCTGAAACTGACCGCGCAGCTTTATCCACTCAAGCCCGATGAGCCGCGGGAGGCTCGTCTCGAATTTCAACGCAACGGCCAGTGGCAGCAAGCCGCCACCGCGCCCGTGCTTTACCCCGGCTGGAGCGCCCACTTCCGCATTGAGGATTGGGACAACGCCCAGGATGTGCCCTACCGCGTGCGCCATGGCGGGGAAGCCAGCTTCGAAGGCCTGATCCGACGCGATCCGGTCGACAAGGACGAGATTGTCATCGCCAACATGTCCTGCAACTCCAGCCGCACCACCGGCCTGCGGCCCGAGATCATCGACAACCTCAAGTTTCAAAACCCCGATCTGCTCTTCTTCGGCGGCGACCAAACCTACCGCCACACCGAGCACACGGCCGGCTGGATCGAGTTTGGTTTGCAATTCCGCGAGGTCCTGCGCGACCGCCCCAGCATCTGCATTCCGGACGATCACGATGTCGGTCATCCCAATCTCTGGGGCGAAAACGGCAAGCATTCCGAGATCCCTGGCAACGCCGACGGCGGCTACATGTTCCCGCCGGAGTATGTCAACCTCGTGCAGCGCCAGCAAAGCTGGAGCCTGCCTGATCCGGTCGATCCCGAGCCGGTCGAGCGCGGCATCACGGTCTATTTCACCCGGCTGCGTGTCGGCGGCATCGACTTCGCCATCCTCGAGGACCGCAAGTTCAAGACCGGCCCGGCTGGCCGCATCCCGCAGATGGGGCCGCGTCCGGACCACATCAACGATCCGGCCTACGACCCCAACTCCATCGATGTGCCCGGTCTCGAACTGCTCGGCCAGCGCCAGGAAAAGTTTCTCAATGACTGGTCGCAGGACTGGACCGGCGCGGAAATGAAAGCCGTGCTCTCGCAGACGGCGTTCTGCGGCGCGGTCCACCTGCATGGCCAGCCGGACAACCGCCTGCTCGCCGACCTCGATTGCAACGGCTGGCCGCAGACCCCGCGCAAACGCGCTCTGCAAGCCATCCGCCGCGCCTGGGCCGTCCATCTCTGCGGCGACCAGCACCTCGCCGTCACCATCAAACACGGCATCGACGATTTCGGTGACGGCCCCTATGGCTTCACCAGCCCCGCCCTGGTTAATACCATTTATGGCCGCTGGTGGCACCCGGATGACGAGAAGCCCGGCCCCAACCCAGCCGCTGGCAGCCCCCTGCCCTGGACCGGCGACTTCAAAGACGGACTCGGCAACAAGCTGTCGATGATGGCCTACGCCAACCCGCCCAACATCCAGGATGAAAAGCAGCGCGCCGACGGCTATGGCCTCGTTCGTTTCAAAAAGAGCACCCGTAAGATCACCATCGAATGCTGGCCGCGCTTCTCAGACGCCCGCCAGGGTGATGCGGCGCAGTTCCCCGGCTGGCCCATCACCGTGGACATGCACGCCAATGACGGTCGCAAAGTGGCCGGCCATCTGCCCGAGCTTGTCTTCCCCGCCGGCACCCGTCCGGTGGTGCAGGTCATCGAAGAGGGCAGCGGCGAAATTCTCTACACCGTGCGTGCTGACGGCCCGCGTTTTCGTCCCGCCGTTTACCGCGATGGCAAACACACCGTCAAGGTCGGCCCCGACATGCCCGATGCTCAAACCTTCACCGGCGTTGAAGCCAAAACCGGCGCCAGCGAACTGGTCGTGGAATTTTAACGGCCCAAAAGAGCCCCAAAGAAGCTTCAGCCGTTTTTCAGGTAGCCAAAAACAACGACTCCGAGCAGGAGAAAAACTGTGGCGAGAATCATTCCGTAAACCATAGGCGACTTCATACCCTCGAACCCCTGAAGCGCCAACGGAAAAATTCCATTTGCACTTTTCCGTCTCTCCTGCACTTTAGCCGCCCCTATGGCAAAAAAAGCTTGGTTGGAGCGCGACAAGCGCAAACGCAAAACAGTTCAGAAATACGCCCAGCTCCGCGCGGAGCTGAAGGCGGCAGGTGATTACGTGGGCCTGTCCATGCTGCCCCGTGATTCCAGCCCGACCCGTCTGACAAACCGCTGCCGTGTCTCCGGCCGCCGCCGCGCCTTCATGCGCCGCTTCCAGATGTCCCGCCTCACCTTCCGCGAGATGGCCTCCCAGGGTTTCATTCCTGGCGTGACCAAATCGAGTTGGTGATCCAGTTTTACCCGGCCTGGACGGCGGGTTAAAACCGTCCAGCCCCTCTCGTGCGAGGGCTCGGTTCTTCCCATGCCCACCTACTCCTACATCGCCGAGAACCCTGAAAAAGGCTGCCCCTCCTGCCGCAAAGGTTTTGACCTGCGCAGACCCATCAGCCGGCCCGCCTTGACGCACTGCCCGCTGTGCAAGCAGCCTGTCATCAAGCGCGTCACCTCCTTCAACACCCCCAAAATCACCAAACCCCTGTCTGTCAGCGACGCCAAATCCGCCGGGTTCACCATCCTGGAAAAGCGTTCCGACGGTTCCTATGAGCGGCTTTGACAGCTCCTTCCGATTCGTGCGCGGCGCCTCCGAGCTGACTTCCGCCACGAACCTGTCCCGCTCCCGCCCATGACCACCCTGCTTCCAGCCCTTGGTTTCCTGGCCCTCACCGGCCATGGCGAACTTGTCATGGACTGGAACATCACCAGCGGAGAATTGGCGTGGCGCTCACTGGCGGTGCTGTTTTTTGTGCTCTTGAACGCCTTCTTCGTCGCGGCCGAGTTCGCCATCGTCAAGGTGCGCAGCTCGCAGTTGGAAGCTGCCATCGCGGAAGGCAGCCGCGCCGCCAAGCTCGCCCGCCGCCAGGTCCAGCACCTCGACGGCTACCTCTCCGCCACCCAGCTCGGCATCACCCTGGCCAGCATCGCCCTCGGCAGCCTGGGCGAGCCCTTCATCAACCGCCTGGTCCAGCCGGTCTTCTTCAAACTCGGCGTCACCAACCTGACGGTGATCACCACCTCGTCTTACATCATCGCCTACAGCATCGTCACCTTCCTCCATGTGGTGCTGGGCGAGCTGATGCCGAAGTCGCTCGCCATCCGCAAGGCCCTCGGCACCACCCTTGCGGTCAGCACGCCGCTGCACTTCTTCTACGTGGTCTTCAAGCCCGCCATCTGGCTGCTCAACGGCACCGCCAACTGGCTGCTCAAGCGCTTCCTCAAAATCGAAGCCGTCTCCGAAACCGAGCTCGCCCACTCCGAGGAGGAGCTGCGCCACATCGTCGCCGAGAGCGAAAAATCCAGCGAGGTGACCACCACCGAAAAGGACATCCTGCTCAACGTGCTCGCCCTCAACGACCGCTGCGTGCGCGACATCATGACACCGCGCAACCTCGTCATCTCGCTCGATGTCGAGGACGATTTCCAGACCAACCTGCGCCTCGCCATCGAGTCCAAGCACACCCGCTTCCCCCTCGTCAAAGGCCATCTCGACGAGACCCTCGGCCTCATTCACATCAAGGACCTGCTGCCCCTGCTCAACAAACCGGACGCCGACCTGCGCCAGGTCCGCCGCGACCTGCTCATGGTGCCCGAGATGCTGCCCATCGACAAGCTCCTGCACCGCTTTCGCGAGACCCGCGCCCACCTCGCCCTCGCCGTGGATGAGTATGGCGGCGCCGTCGGCATCGTCACCTTCGACAACGTCATGGAGGAGATCGTCGGCGACATCCAGGACGAGTTCGACGAGGCGGAAAAGGCCGAGTTTGAGATTATCGTGGACCATGAGGAATTCATCACCGCCGGCACCTTCAACCTCTATGAGCTCGAGGAGCTGGCCGGCCTCAAGCTCGAAAACGACGAAGTCACCACCATCGGCGGCTACGTCACCCACCTGCTCGGCCACCTGCCGCGCCAGGGTGAGAGCGTGGACATCGAAAGCTTCCGCGTCATCGTCACCAAGGCCGACAACCGCCGCATCCTCCAGCTCCACTTTAAAAAGCTGGAGGAGGAAAGCGCTGAGACCGACGCCGGCGAATAGCGCTCACTGCAGAGTTGCTCTTTCACCGCGCCCGGTTCAGGTAGGCGCATGGCAAACGTCGTTGACGAAAGCATGATTGAAGCGCTGCGGCAGATCGCCGGCGCGGAGCAGGTGCTGACCCGGCAGGAGGACCTGATCCCCTACGGGTTCGATGGCACCGCAGTGTTGAAGGCACGGCCCGGCGCCGTCGTTTTTCCGCGCAGCACGGAGGAGGTCACCGCCTGCGTCCGCCTCGCCCGCGCCGCCGCCGTGCCCGTCGTCACCCGCGGCTCCGGCACCGGCCTCAGCGGCGGCAGCGTTCCACTCGAAGGCTGCCTCGTCCTCTGCGTCGCGCAGATGGACCGCATCCTCGAGCTCGACGCCAAAAACCTCACCCTGCACGCCCAATGCGGCGTCATCACCAAGGAGATCGACGACGCCGCCCAGGCCATCGGCCTGTTTTATCCGCCTGATCCCGGCTCGATGAAAATCAGCACCATCGGCGGCAACGTGGCAGAGAACAGCGGCGGCCTGCGCGGCCTCAAATACGGCGTCACCCGCGACTACGTCATGGCCCTGCGCGTCGTCCTGCCGGACGGCACCGACACCTGGCTCGGCAACAAATGCGTCAAGGACGTCGCCGGTTACTCCATGAAGGACCTCTTCGTCGGCAGCGAGGGCACCCTCGGCATCATCACCGAGGTCATTTTGAAGCTCGTGCCAAAGCCCGCCGCCCGCCGCACCATGCTCGCGCTTTACGACTCCATGGCCGCCGCCGCCGAGACCATCTCCGCCATCATCGCCGCCAGGATCATCCCCTGCACCCTCGAATTCCTCGACCGCCCCACCGTCGCCTGCGTCGAGGACTACGCCAGGATCGGCCTGCCCACCGATGTCGAGGCCCTCGTGCTCATGGAAACCGACGGCCACCCCGTCGTCGTCGCCGAGGAAGCCGAAGCCATGGCCCGCATCGCCGTCGAAAACGGCGCGCGCCAGGTCAACACCGCCGCCGACGAGCAGGAGGGCGCCCAACTCGCCGCCGCCCGCCGCAACGCCTTCAGCGCCCTCGCCCGCATCCGCCCCACCACCATCCTCGAGGACGTCACCGTGCCGCGCAGCGAGCTGGCGCGCATGGTCGCCTTCATCGCCGACTCCGCCACCCGCCACCGCCTCCAGGTCGGCACCTTCGGCCACCTTGGCGACGGCAACCTCCACCCCACCTTCCTCACTGACGAGCGCGACCACGAGGAGATGCACCGCGTCGAGGCCGCCCTGGAGGAGATCGTCAACGAAACCATCCGCCTCGGCGGCACCGTCACCGGCGAGCACGGCGTCGGCCTCGCCAAAAAAGCCTTCGTCAAGCGCCAGCTCGGCGAGGGCAGCTACGAACTGATGCGCGCCGTCAAACGCGCGCTTGACCCCGACAATCTGCTGAACCCGGGCAAAATCTTCGATTTGTGACCGCCCCCGCACCCGCGAGACCCCGCCTTCATTGCAATTTGCAATGTTTGAGTACTCCAGACACGCGTCCGAGCCGCCTGGAAGGCCCTCCATAGGTCGTATAGGAGCCTGCAAGTCCTATACAGCGCTCCTGCGAGTCACTCCGACGCCTCACTACTTGGCGGGCGCTGGCAAAAACGCTCGCTCCACTGCGCGCGGGAGATTTTGCCGCGGACGTCCGGGGTCAGCTCGGCGGTGCACCACCAGCGGCGCGGCAGTTGCCAGGCGGGCAACTCGGCGCGCAGCGCGGCCTGCAACGCCTCCAGCGTCACACCCGGCTCGGCATTGACGCAGGCGACGATCTCCTGCACGCGCGCGCTGTCCGCGCTGGCCACACCGAAGACCACGCAATGCCGCACGCCCGGCTGCCGCGCCAGCGCCGCCTCCACCACCTGCGGTGAGACTTTTCGCCCCGCCACATGGATGGTGTCGGTGACGCGGCCCTCCAAAAAGACCCGCCCATCCACGACGCGGGCGAGATCACCCGTGCGAAAGACACCGCCGCGGAGCCGCTCATCCTCCCCGCCCCCGGCGTAGCCTGCCGCCACCGCCGCCCCGCGCACCTCCAGACAACCGTCGGCGGCCAGCGTGACCTCTGCGGCGCGCATCGGACGCCCCGCCTCGGCGGCGCTGGAGCGCGGCTCCTCACGATCATCAAAGGCGATGCCGCCGCACTCGCTGGCGCCGTAAAAGTTGTGCACCTTCAGCCCGGCGCGCTCGAAGAATTCGATCTCCAGCTCCAGCGGCATCGGCGCGCCGGCGGTGATGGCCAGGGCGCAGCGCAGCTCCGGCAGCAGGCCCGCCTTTTGCCAGGCCCGCCACATCACCGGCACGGCGGGCAGCGTCACCGGCTGCGGATTCGCCGCCAGCACCCGGCGCAGCGTGCCCGGCATCGGGTCGCCCGGGACGATCATCGGCATGCCGCTGAGCAGCAGGGGCAGCACCAGGTTTGAGAAGCCGTAGGAGTGCGCGGGCGAGATGACGGCCAGATTCGGCGCGTCGTTGCTCAGGCGCATGCCGGCGCGGATTTGATCGTGATCGGCGGCGAGCTGGGCGGCGCTGAAAAGCACCCGGCGCGGCTGGCCGCTGGAGCCGGAGGTGGTCTTGACGTGCACGATGCCCGCAGGCACCTCTGGCCACTCGGCTGGTGTTTCGGCGGCAGACTCCAGCGGCATCAGCACCGCCGCATCGCGCCAGGCTTGCAGCGTTTTCAAAATCATCGCCACCATGCCCTGCTCCGGTGTGGCGACGACGAAACTGCCCGGCTCCAAACGCGGCAAGGCCGCCACTGCCGCGGCCAGATCACCGAAGCTCCACTGCCTGCCCGCAACGATGTCGCGCACCGCCAGGGTCCGCTGATGCGCTGCGCAGGTCTCCAGCCACCGCTGATAAAGCTCCATCGCGCCACTTTCGCGAAAACTTCGGCCTGAATCAAGCGGGCGTGATGCTTCGTGGTTGCCGCGCTGCATTCCATTCGTAAAGACAGGCATGGCATATCGACGCGGCACATCCGAAGACGGCCCCCACCGGGTGGTCGTCACCGGCATCGGCCTCGTCACCGCGCACGGCGCGGGCCGCGCGCTCAACGCAGCCGGCTTTCGCAGCGGCCAGCGCGCGCTGCGGCCCATCAGCGTTTTCGACACCACCGGCCTGCGCGTGCACCAGGGCGGCGAGGCGCCGCTGCCGGAGGACCTGCCCGCCTGCGGCCTGTCCGCGCGCCAGCTCAAACGCCTCGACCGCGCCGGGCGCCTGCTGATTCTCGCCGGGCTGGAGTGCCTGGAGCAGGCGGGCTGGAGCGAGGCCGAACGCCGCGCGGCCGGGCTGCTCAGCCTGGGCACCAGCGCCGCCGGCATGAGCCTGGGCGAGGCCTACTACCGGGGCAAAACCCAGTCGCCCGCAACCGGACGCGGCATGGCCCACCTGGCGCAGCTTTACCAGCCCGCCGGTCAGGCGCGCCTGCTGGCGGACGCCGCCGGCCTGCAAAGCGCGGTGCACATCATCGCCAACGCCTGCGCCTCCGGCTCCAACGCCATCGGCCACGCCTTCCATCAGGTCAAACATGGCCGCGTGCGGCGGGCCGTCGCTGGCGGTTACGACGCGCTTTCGCACCTTGTCTTCGCCGGTTTCGACTCGCTGCAAGCACTCTCCACCACCCTGCCCCGGCCCTTTGCCGCCGATCGCGACGGCTTGGCGCTGGGCGAGGGCGCGGCGGTGCTGACCCTCGAGCGGTTGCAGGATGCGCGGGCGCGCGGCGCCTTCCTCTGGGGCGAGATCACCGGCTACGGCGCCAGCACGGATTTGCATCATCTGACGCAGCCGCACCCCGAGGGCGAGGCCGCGCAACGCAGCATGAGCGCCGCCTGCGCCGAGGCGGGCTGGGAGCCCCATGAGGTCGATTACATCAACGCGCACGGCACCGGCACCCCGCTCAACGACAGCGCGGAGGGCGCGGCCATCGCGCGCTGGGCTGGCGATGCGGTGGGCCGGATCCGTGTCAGTTCCACCAAGGGCAGCGTCGGCCACCTGCTCGGCGGAGCGGGCGCGGTGGAGGCGGCGGCCTGCCTGATGGCCTTGCACGCAGGCTGGGTGCCGCCCAACGTGCCGGTGCCGAATCCCGACCCGGTCTGCCTTTTCCAACTGGTGCAGAGCCCGGCGGACGCGCCGTTGCAGCGGCTGCTCTCCAACTCCTTCGGCTTCGGCGGCGCCAATGCCACCCTGGCCCTGCGGCACGCGCCTGCTTCATGAGAAACGACATCGTCATCGCAGGTTGGGGTGCGGTCTCGCCCGCGGGCTGGTCGGCGGCGGCGCTGGCGGACGCAGTGCTGGCTGGCACCGAGCTGCCGGTGACCGAGGAAAAACGCCACCCCGATGCGCCCGCCGTGCCCTGCCATCGCGTGCCTGCGCTCACCGAGCTGCCCGCCTGGCTGCGCCACGCCCGCCTGCGCCGCGTCAGCCCGATCACGCGCTTCACCATCGCGGCCGTGATGGAGGCGATGCAACACAAACCGGCCGGCGAAACTGGCGGCAGTCTCGGGGTGGTCTTCGCTGTGCAAAATGGCAGCGTCAATTTCAGCCGCCGTTTTTATGCCGAAGTGCTGGAAAATCCCGCGCTGGCCAGTCCCATCCTTTTCCCGGAAACGGTGTTCAACGCCCCGTCCAGCCACCTCGCCAGCCTGCTCGGCGCGCCGGCTTTGAACAACACGCTAGTTGGCGACGCCGGCGGTTTCCTGGTCGCGCTCGACATCGCCGCGCAGTGGCTGGATCAAGGCCAGGTCACGGATTGCCTCATCGTCGCTGCCGAGGAGCAGGACTGGCTGAGCGCGGAGGCGCTGGAGCTTTACCCAGGCCAAAAAACCGCCACCGAGGGCGCGGCGGCGTGCTGGCTGCGCCGGACCAAAGCGGCGCACGGCGACATCCTGCTCGAGCAAATCACCCGCGCCCACCACCTCACCAACACCAGTCCCCGCGCCGCCGCCATTCGCGCCATGCGGGCGGAACTGGAGGCGCCCGCCAGCACCGCCGCTTTGATCTCGGCCGCCTCCGGCTCCGCCGCCTGGGACCGGCCGCATGATGAGACTTTCGCCAACTGGCAAGGGCCGCGCCACACGCTGCAGGAGCAGTTTGGACATCCCTTCGCCGTGCTCGCCGGCTGGCAGTCCGTGCTCGCTTGCGAGCTGCTGCGGCGCGAGCTGGCCAGCGATGCGGTCGTGCCCGCCGACACCGGCGCCAGCCAAGTGCTCGCCGCCTGGCTGCGGCGGCAAATTTAACGCCGCCGTCCCACCATCAAACACGTGGCATCCGGCATGTAGAGGTAGCCGATGCCAAACGGCAGCGGCTGGGCTTGATGCCGCCCCTCCGCGTAGGCCTGCGCCAGGTCCGGCTGCTGCGCTTTGTCGCCAAACATGTCCAGGGTGCGGCGGTAGTTGCCGTAGAGGTTCAGCGTCCAGACCGACTGATCGAAATACCGGTAAGGCACGCCGGAGGGATCCTGCACCAGCGCACTGCGCTCGTTCAGCAGGTGATTGCGAATGGTGGAGAAATAACTCTCATGCATCAGGTAGGAGGCGCTTTTGGTGAAGGCCGTGCCCGGTGCCACTTGACGCACAAAGGCAAGGAACGGGCTGCCCGGCTTCAGGCTGTCATCCGCCAGATTCTGCCGCACATAAAACACCCGCACCAACCCACCCTGGGGCGAGCGGCAGCGGATCAACAACCCCTGCGCGCCGCCCGCCACCGGCATGATGACCGGACTGCCGTCCGCTGAGATGCGAATGGCGTCCACGCTTTCAACACGATGGCCGGAGCGCGCCATGAACACCAGCAGCACCGGCAGCACGCCACGAAACCGCGAGGCGTTGAGGTCGTTGCGCATGTCCTTGGTGATGAAGAAGCTGAACTGGATCACGCTGTTGATCGTGGTGCGCATCGTCGCCAGGCCTCCCGCCATCTCGCCCGGTGAAAGCTGGCTCATCCTCGGCAGCGGCTCGACGTTTTCCAAACCGCAGAGCACCATCGTCGCCGCGCGCGGGAAGAACGCCTGGGCAAACAGGAAGTCCGGCCCGCTGAAGGGGTAAAACAAGGTCGGCGAGCGCGCGAGGTCCGGCATTTCGCGGGCGGCCCATTGCCGGATCGGTTCTTCATGCCGCCACGTGTAGTCATGCCAGAGCTTGTCCATCGTGCGCTGGTGCTCCTGCCAGGCTGGCGTGCGCCGCACATCGGCAAAACCATCGCCAACACGCTCAGGTGTCAATCCCGCCAGCATGCGCGCCGCGTCGTTGGCCGAGACATCCGCCCCCGGCAGGTTCCATGAGCGATTGTCCGTGAACAAGGACCCGCCATCCACCGCCTCCGCCCGTCGCACCGTGGTGCCATCCCAGCCTTCCTCCGGATAAAATTCGCCGTCCTGACCGTAAAAGCCCGATGGCTGCTCCAGGTAAGCGGTTTCGCCCGGCTGCGGTGAGCGGCACGAAGCCAGAGCGGCCGCCACCACCACCACGATCCACAGAAACCAACATCGCGCCGGGAATTTCATCACCGCCCTTCTACCACAACCTCCACACCTGCGCAGCCGGAATTCCGCGCGTATTGAAGCGCCTCGTCCTGTTTCAATGCGACTCAGGCAACAGCTCGGTCACGCGCGATTCACAAAAAAGTCAGTCGTACCCTAGCCGGCTCATGAGGCTGGAATCAAGGATTCGAAGAGTCTTCTCCCTCATTTCCGGCGTGTAGCGCTCCAAATAGGTGCGGTGCAGGTAGGGTGCCGGATCCATCGGTTTGGAGGTTTGTTTGTTGGTGTTGGTGAGCCGGTTGGGAATAAAGGTTTCAACCGCTTCCGGAGGAAGCAGCGGGTCGTATTGAACCTGTACTCTGCTGAGCGTGGCGCGCTGCAGCCACTCGGTTTGGCAATCCTCCGCCCGTACCACAGTGGCATTGATGCCAAGTCACTCTGGCGACGGAAGCCGGTTTCACTTGAGCCTGAACGGTGTTAAAGGCGACTAGCGCCATCCATCCGGCAACGAACATGATCAAGAGTGTATGATTTTTCATGAGATTGATTGAAAATAATATTACATAATAGTGTAGTGGCTCACGTGTATGCCTCATCGTAGGAAATGCGAGTGCAAAATGGCTGTTCCATGGATTTGTAGTTAGAAGCACATTGCGACAGGTATCTCACCGATCCAATAGAGGAAGAAGTTCGGCGACGAGGTTTTCTCCAAAAGGAATGTTGGGCGAGCCGCTTGGGGGTTTGGCTGGGTTACGCATCTTTTGACTTTTCAGCACTTCTCTCTCGCCAAAAATGTCTGGTTTCGTGACAATCCAAAAGCCAGCCGGAAAAAGCTCACGGTCGAGGAAAATGAGATAGAGTTGATCCCAGCCCGGAAAAATAGGACTGATGATCCGTGTCCTGGAATAGTCCGAAACGGTTTTCACCTGAATGCGAACATCGAGATCGCCTGAAATCTCAATATCCCAGCTTTCGCTTGGGTTGGCAAAAGCAAGTGTACAGCCGGAATAAATCGAACGAGCGTACAACATGGCGTAAAATTCTCCGATGACACCGGTCTTTTGGTCGCCGAGAGGGAGCTGATCTGGGTAGGCGTCTTGCAATGCTTGGAAACGGGCATAGGCCTGAGCATACTCCCGGATGCTCGCAAGGATGTCTTTTGTGTTTGTCATGGCTGTTCGTGTTTGCAATTCATGGATTGGGGCTTGCCGGGATGCTCAGTGAGCGAGGCGCCGCCTGTGCCGTCCCAGCAAACCCGCGCAGCCCAACCCAAGAAGCAAAAGAGACCCTGGCTCAGGCACAACTCCCATTCCGTATTGGATGTGATCTACTTCAAGCCCGCTGTTGCCAGTCCCCAGATTGAATACATGGATGCGACTGACCCCCTCCGAATGATAAATGCCAAGAAAGCGGTCATCATCCGTAGTGTCCACGTCGAAATTCTGCACCAGATCGTCGAGCGAACCGAGGAACTCGCCATTCGGACCATAGAATTCTACCGTGTTCGAGGGGGCACCATTTTGGCCGTATCCGTCAGTGGATACAATTCCGACATGAGTCGGGTATTGACCGAACACTGCTGGATCGAAGAAAAATGTGACTCCGAGCGATCCAGGCCGCACGAGAAAACTATGGCCGTTGCTGCTGCCGTCGATTGCTCCGTCGTCCCCATCAACAGAGTCCGTGAGGAGGCTTGGCCCCCTCACAAACCCGTTGCTGGCACTCAAACCAGGTGTGTTAAGCAGTCCATCTTCGAAATCCTCCAGAAAAAACAAAGTTCCCAGATTCGAGAGATCGAATGGGCTGTCGGCTCTGCTCAAATAAGGCGTCGGTCCGTAGAAAATGGTGGTGCTGGCTGCCGCCGACACGGAGATGCACAATGCGGCGATAATCGCGCCCATAAAGTGCCTCCCACGGCAAGTGAATTGAATCGGCTCCGTAAGCCGGCTTACTGCCGCAAACCCAGATTTGTTGCTGTGGGGAACCTTCTTCACCGAGACCTCGTTCAGATCACTTGTTGTCGGTTTCATCGCATTCATAGGGGTGTTTTTCGGTTTGAGGTTGGCTCTCGTTGGAGTTCTTCAAGCGGTCTGCTTCTCAGGCAGTTCGGCGGTTTGGTTAACTGTGCGCGCCTTCTCCATCACCCATTCGCGCACGACCTCGTTCACCAGCCGCCCTTGGCGCGTGGCTTCGCGTCGTATCGCAGCCTGCATTTCCTCGTCTAGTTCGAGTTGTTCGATGATGCTCGTTTTCATTTGAATGTAATTCGCATTATACGAACTATATTCACAACATCAACCAAAAATTTGAGTTTTATTCATAATCATGCAATGCCTCAGTCATGGATGCGGAATCAATTAAAGCTTGGCTTGCTCAAACAGGCCATCATCGGCGCTGGCTCGCCGAGCAAATCGGCTGCACTTACCTCACGCTGAACCAATGGTTCTCCAAAGGCTTCCCCGAGTGGGCGCAGAAGAGCATCAACCGGCTCATGAATCCGTTGCAGAACAAGGCCAGCGGACTGGAGTTCGTGTTCACGCACGACGAGTGGATGGAGATCACCCAGGCGATGAAGATCGGCGGCTACGTCAAGCACAGCGATTTCTACCACGACGCCATCACCGAGAAAGCCGCCGACCTCATCGCCGCCAATCCTCCTCTCAAAACTGAAAAGTCTTCGAGCCGATAGGACGCTACGTCCGCCAAAACCGGGATCGGGGACTTCGGTCCTGCATAACGTAAGACGCCCTGTAAGTTCTTGGCATGAACACATCGACCTTGACCATCCGCCTGCCGGGAGAGAAGCGCGAGGCGCTCGTGCGGGCCGCACTCGGCCGCCCGCGCGGCGTGCCATGCGTCGGCGATCAGTTTTTTCCCTTCGCGTTCACCTGACGGCACAAGTTTTGAAAAATCTCCCAATTCCGCGCGCCCGGCCGCAGAATGCTCGCTTGAGGGCGGTTGCGCAATTCTTCACAGAAAAGGAGCGCCTTGTGCAAGGGCGCCGGTTTGCGGAAGATGAAGGGTGGGGCCATGGTTTTTTTGGCGCCGAGAGCCGTGCGGCCCGCTTCGGCTAGAAAAGCGCTCAAGCTTTGCCCGCGGCTGTGGGCAGTCTCCCGAAATCGCAAGACAAGATCGTCATCCAGCCATATCGTAGTTCTCCTGGTGCATACAGTATGACTTCGGTGCCTGATGGTCATCACAAGCCAGGTCTTTCCACACTCCCACAGCAGCCGTCACTGCTTTTGGGCATGGATCGCCCTCACTCCGTGCTGTCGACGATCTCATCCAGGCGGGTGGTGACGCTGTGGCGCACGGGCAGGTTTTTGCCGTCATGCGCGATCACCAGACTGCCAAGAAACATCGAGAGGGTGACGGCGCGATGCTCGAGATCGAAGATGATCTGGCCGGCCAAATTCGAGCCGCCGCCGAGCGTCACCGCCTTGCTGCCGGCCGCCGCCGCACTCTGGTTGAGTTTGCCCTGGAAAGTGAGTTTGGCGTGCGGCCGGCCGGCGCGGACAAGGTTCTCCTGGTAAGCGCAGTTCAGGCGCACTTCGGTGTCGCCCGCCTGCGGAAAGGCCATGTGCTCACTGGAAATCCACTTGTCACCCACCGCCACCGCCGCACGCGGCAGGGCCATCTCAAGCGAGCGGTGATACAACTCGGCCACTTGGCGTATGTCCGCCACGGCGAGCAGGCTAGGCTCGCGCTCCGGAGCGGCGGGCTGGTCCACGGCGCCGATCTCGAGGAAACGGTCATCGCCGGAGTAAATCAGCGTAAATTCCCGCCCCGAGCTGTCCGCCAGCAGGGTGCTCAGCGCCGGATCCGAATCGGTGGGCTCCTCCGAGTCATAAAAAAAGGTTTTGTCGCCGGCGGTGAGGCGCGCCCGCAGCGTCAGGAAGCGCACGAGCAGGTTTTTCCGGCCGTTCTCACGGCCAGGCTCCACCACGATCTCGGTGTTTTGAATGGCCTGCAGCACCTGCCCGCCCTCGGCGCCGAGCATGGTTTCGGTCTCGGTTTGCAGGCGGTAGGTTTTGCCGGTTTGCCAGCGCCAGCGCAGCTCGCGCTCGTCATGGTTATTGGCAGGACGGGCCGGCCCGCCTTCCTCCGCGAGAGCGGCAAAAGACAGAAGGCACGCCACAGAAAGCGCCGGCACGAAGGCAACAGACATGGCATGCCGTAAGGTCCGGCACTGAAAAAGCAAGCCCGCAGCAGCTTGACCGGAAGAAAAAATTAATTTCCCTGGAAACCTGGCACGCTTCGAGCTTTCTTACCCAGCACGCACTGCGTCACGGGGTTCATTAGCAACCGCACGCCCTTGGACGTTGCAAATTGCGCAAACACACCCTAATTGCTCCAAGCCATGAAAAAAGTCGAAGCGATCATCAAACCCTTCAAACTGGAAGACGTTAAGGAGGCTCTCTCTGAAGTCGGAGTGGAAGGCATGACCGTGGTTGAAGTCAAAGGTTTCGGCCGTCAAAAAGGCCATACCGAGATCTACCGCGGCAGCGAATACACCGTGGACTTCCTCCCAAAAGTAAAAATTGAAGTGGTGGTAGATGACAGCCGCAGCGACGCCGTGGTGGACGCCATCGTCAAAGCCGCCAACACCGGCAAAATCGGTGACGGCAAAGTTTTCCTCAGCGAGATCCTCGAAGCCGTCCGCATCCGCACCGGAGAGCGCGGCGCCGACGCCATCGCGGGCAGCTAATCCCCCCCAAAACCTAGCCATCAAAGGTCGCCTGCCTGCGGTTTCCCGCAGGCGGGTTTTTTTATGCCTGCGAAGCCGGGTGAAGGGAGCAGAAAGACAGCGCTGAAGCCGGCTTGCGCCGTGGCTGACCGCGGCTTCAGCGGGAAGGCATACCCAGCTTCTTGAACTCGCGCGTCAAGCTGGTCAGGGAGTCTTCAACCCCCATGCGCTCCAGCGAACTGGCGCCGACGAACCCGTCCGCCGTCGTTTTTGACAGAATGAACTCGACGTCCTTCGGCGTGTTGATGGGACCGCCGTGAGTGAGGGTGAAGATGTCCGGATTCACGGACTTGGCGGCGTCGATGATGTCCTGCGTGACCTTGACGGTGTGATCCCAGCTCACCACCGCGCTGGTGACACCGATGCTGCCGCCCACCGTGGTGCCAACGTGCGCGATGACCGCGTCGGCGCCGTTTTTCGCCATCTCGATGGCCTCCTCCGGCGAGCCAACATAAACCACGCTGAACAGATCCATGCGCCGGGCTAGGCCGACCATTTCGAACTCCTTCTTCACGCTCATGCCGGTTTCCTCCAGCACGCCGCGGAAGTGGCCGTCCACGATGGTATGGGTGGGGAAATTGTTGACGCCGGAAAAGCCCATGTCCTTGACCTTGAGCAGCCAGTGCCACATGCGCCGGCGCGGGTCGGTGGCGTGCACACCACAGATGACCGGGATTTCCTTGACCACCGGCAGCACTTCGTATTCGCCGATCTCCATGGCGATGGCGTTGGCGTCGCCGTAGGCCATCATGCCGGCGGTGGAGCCGTGGCCCATCATGCGAAAGCGGCCTGAATTGTAAATGATGATCAAGTCCGCGCCGCCTTTCTCGATGAACTTGGCGCTGATGCCGGTGCCAGCGCCGGCGGCGATGATGGGCTCGCCTTTGGCCAGGGTGGCGCGCAGGCGGTCAACGACCTCCTGGCGGGTGTAGGGGTTTCCGGTTCCGGTCCAAGGATTTGGCATGGCTAGGCAGGGTGGGAATGGGATTGGCGCTGGTGGCAGCTTGCCTCTTGCAGCGGCAACGATGTTCGCGAAGCTGGGGCGCGATGCACGCGGAAGAATCCATCCAGCAGCTATCCGAAACCCACATCCCGGGCGATCTCCGTTATTGGCGGGCGGTGCGCGCGCATGAAAAAGACAAGCGCAGCTGGCTGCGCGGCCTGCCAGTGTGCCCGACGCTGGAGACGCATCGCATCGCCCACACCGGCGTGCTGGTGGCCCGCCATCCGCATCAGGTGGTGCGCCTGCGGCAGAGCGGGCTGTATTTTTTGGCTTGTCTGGAGGGCGAGGGCCGGGTGCTGGTGGACGGCAAGTGGAAGACTTGCGGCGCGGGCATGGCGGTCACCCTGCCCGCCTTCGGCGTCAATGCCTTCCACGTCCGCAAGGGCCGGGAATGGAAATACGCCTGGGTGCGCTACGAGCCACAACCGGGTCAAAGCAGCAGCGCAAGCGCCAGCTCACCGCAGATGGCGGCCTTCGACGGCGGCGCGATTTGGCATGCCATCGAGGGGTTGATCGAGGAGACCAAGGACCAGGCCACCCCGGCGGCGATGTTTCACTGGGTGGAATTGATTCAAGGCTACGTCGATCGTTTCGCCCAGCCCTGGAAACAGGACGACCGTCTGGCGCGGCTATGGGAGCAGGTGGCCGCCGATGTCGGGCGCGACTGGACCCTCGACGAACTCGCCAGCCGCGCGTTTGTGAGCGCCGAGCACCTGCGCCGGCTCTGCCGCAAAGCGCTGGGCCGCACGCCCATGCATCATGTCACCTGGCTGCGCATGCGCAAAGCTGCCGAACTGCTCTCCACCACCAACCTCAAGGTGGAGACCGTCGCCCACGCCATCGGCTACCAGAATCCCTTCGTCTTCTCCAACACCTTCAAGGAGTGGGTGGGCTGGCGCCCCAGCGAGCACCGCAGCCGCAGCGAGCAGCGCTGACCTTGTTCACCCGGCCTCAAATCGCCGCCGCAAAAACCAGCGCAGCAAGAATCGCGGCATCAGCCGGAACAGCCGCGCCGCCACGTTGACGCCGAAGCCGGGATAGACAGTTGCCCTGCCCCGCTCCAGCGCACGAAGACCCGTGGCCACCACCACCTCAGGCGGAACACGCAGAAATTCCTGCCCGCTCCGGTTCGTATCCGCCCCGTCTTCCCGCCGGGCGTTGGCCCCGAACGACGTGGGCGTGGGGCCGGGGCACAGGCAAGTCACCGTCAAACCGCGCTTCTGCAGTTCCACCGCGAGCGATTCCGAAAAGCTGGCGACAAAGGCCTTCGTCGCCGCATAGACCGCGAGATCGGGCATGGGCACGGTGCCAGCCAGGCTGCCGACATTCAAAATGCCCCCAGGACTGGCCAGCGCGGGCAACAGGCCATGCGTGAGCCGCACCATCGCGCTCATGTTCACCTCCATCTGCGCGCGCAGCCGCTCCGGACTGGCATCGGCAAACCGGCCGTAATCACCGAGACCGGCGTTGTTGATCAGCAGGTTCGGCGCAAACGCAACTGCCCGGTTCACCACCTCCGCGCAACCTGTCTCGGTGCTCAGATCGGCAGCACAGACTTCCACCTGCAAACCCGGATGGCGGTCCTGCAAGGCAGCACACTCTTTTTCCAGCAAATCCAAGCGCCGGGCCACCAACAACAGACGCGCAGCTCGCGGTGCGAGTTGGCGGGCAAACTCCGTTCCCAAACCGGAGGAGGCTCCAGTGATGACCGCCGCGCACGAGTCCAATTTCAGCATGCTCCACCATGTCGTGCCCGCTCCGGCCCGCAATCCCGGGTTGAATCCCCGTCAAATGTGACGAAATCGTCACTCGCGTCGTTCCCCCTTGCCAACCTCGTTGGCGCAAGCTCAACTCAGCCCGCGATCCGTCGCCAGCCACTCTCTCATGAGTTCCTCCCAACCTTCCGCTCCAATCCTCTCCGCCAGTTTTACCGTCCGCCTGATCCTGTCCGCTGCTTTCCTGGCTGCCTGCGGGCTTTACGCTTCGACGCTCGGCTCCTCCGCGCCAGTCATGCTCATCATCGCCTGCGTCTTTGCTGGCTACATGGCGATGAACATCGGGGCCAATGACGTGGCCAACAATGTCGGGCCCGCCATCGGCGCCCGCGCCCTGACCATGACCAGCGCCATCATTCTCGCCGGAATCATGGAAGCCGCGGGTTCCTTGCTCGCCGGGGGAGACGTGGTCGGCACCGTGAAAGGTGACATCATCAATCCCGCCGACATCGCCAATCCGCAGGTGTTCATCTGGCTGATGATGGCGGCGCTGCTGGCCAGCGCGCTCTGGTTGAACCTCGCCACCGCGCTGGGCGCACCGGTTTCCACCACGCATGCCATTGTGGGAGGCGTTCTCGGCTCAGGCGTCGCCGCGGGCGGCTGGAATGTCGCCCAATGGGACAAGCTGCAGGAGATCGCCGCCAGTTGGATCATCTCGCCGGCCATGGGCGGCCTGATCGCCGCCGGTTTCCTCTTTTTCATCAAGAGTACCATCACCTACCAGGCCAACATGAAGGCCGCCGCGCTGCGCGTGGTGCCGCTGCTCACCGCCATCATGGCCTGGGCCTTTACCACTTACATCGCCACCAAGGGTCTCAAACAAATCATCAAAATCGACATGCTCACCGCCATGGGCATCGGCGTGGTGGCCGGCTTCTTCTCCTGGTTTGCCATGCAACGCCACGTCAATCGCCGTGCCGGGTCCATGGAGAACGGCAAGGAAGGCGTGAACCAGCTTTTCATGATCCCGCTGGTCTGCTCGGCAGCCTTGCTCAGCTTTGCCCACGGCGCCAATGACGTGGCCAACGCGGTTGGCCCCCTCGCCGCCATCTACGATGCGCTCAGCCATACCGCCGTCACCGCCAAAGCCAGTGTTCCCTTCTGGGTGATGATGATGGGCGCGCTGGGACTGGTTTTCGGTTTGACGTTGTACGGCCCCAAACTGATTCGCACCGTCGGCACCGAAATCACCGAACTCGACCAGATGCGCGCTTTCTGCATCGCCATGTCGGCGGCGGTGACCGTGCTGATCGCCAGTCACTTGGGCCTGCCGGTCAGCTCCACTCACATTGCGGTTGGTGGTGTTTTCGGCGTCGGTTTCCTGCGCGAGATTTTGAAGGCTTCCTACGCCCGCAAAATCATCGAGATCGAGGAGCATCACCAGGGCGAGGACCGCGCCGTGGTGGAGGCATTTTTGCAAGCCTTCGAAGCCGCCCGGCCCGCCGAACAGGGCCGCATGCTGGATGAACTCAAGCAGCGCAACCGCAGCAACGCCCCCACTCCGATCAGCAAAGAGGAGCGCAAGGGCCTGAAGGCCATCCACCGCCATCAACTCGTCAAACGCTCCATCCTGATCCGCATCGTCGCGGCCTGGCTGATCACCGTGCCTGCCTCCGGCCTGCTCGCCGCGCTCATCTTCTTCACCATCCGCGGCATGATGCTGCCGTAAAGCAGCCGGTTTCACACTGCCCACTTCGTCACTTGCCGGTAGCCCCGCCCACAGCAGCCGCGTTCAGAAGGGTGCCAGTCTGAAAATCCAGGATGGCGCGGTGCAGCAGGTATTCATAACGAGTGGTGGTGTGATTGATCTCGGCAGCGGTGAGGTTGAGCTGCGCCTGGCTGAGCTCAACGATGCCGCTGCTGCCCGCCTGATAACGCGCCTCCGCCAGCGCGTAGGACTGGCTGGCCTGCGCGCGCAAATCGCTGGTGATGGCCAGCCGCTCCAGCGCGTTGCTGGCATTGAGCCATGCGATTTGCACCTCTTGGGAAATGCGCGCCTCCTCGTCCTTGAGCGATTGCTCGGCAGATTGCGCGCGCAGTTCGGCCTCCTTGCGGCGGGCGGTGTTCATTCCCCCGGTGAAAAGGGGCCAGCTAAGGATGACCCCGGCGGCAGCGTAGTTTTTGTCGAGCGTGTCATCGCGATACGGAATCACGCCGGCGGAGCCTTGCAGGCTGAGGCGCGGCCTGCCGAGCGCCGCCTCGGCTTTGGCGAACCGCAGCGCAGCCTCGTGTTCCAGACGCAGGCTTTCCAATTCGGGACGCTGCTCGCCGGCTTTTTGCAGCAAACCATTGACCTTGGCAGGCAAGGCTGAAGGCTGGGTTGGCTCGCTGATGAAATACTCGCTGCCCTCAGGGTCGAGCAATAAGCGGGCGAGCGTCGCTTGCGCAGATTTCAAGTCGTTGCGCGAGCGCGCCAGCAGCAACTCCGCGTCCTTCAAATTCACTTCGGCAAAGCTGACGTCGAGCGTAGACTTCAGCTCGTTCTTTTGCAGCGAAGCGGTGTTGTCGCGCAGCACGCGCCGGGTTTTAACGGTCTGCTCCGCCACCCCAAGCACCGCCCGCGCCTGCAGGATGCGCAGGCAGGCCGCGTCGGTTTCCAGCAGGATCTGCGCGCGCGTGGTTTGTGCGTTTTGCTCCTCAGCCTCAGCACGCAGCCGCGAGCTGGCGGTAAGATGCGTGGTGCGGCCAAAATCGGAGATGAGCTGGCTGACGCTGAACCCGGCGGAGGCGCGATCGTTCACCCCGGGCATTTGCAGCGCATTGGTGTCGATGTTCACGCCACCGTCGCTCTCGGAGGTGATGACACCGCCGCCGAGCACCTGCACCTGCGGCAGGTAGGCCGAACGCGCTTGCCGCACCAGCTCTTCAGCGGCATGCCAGCCCAAATCTGCGGCACTGATGCGGGGATGACGCTGCATCACCAGGGCGCGCGCCTCCTTCATGCTAAGCATGGCGGGCTTGTCCCCGGCAGATGCGGAGGCTGTGGTCAGCACAGTGAAAATAAGAACGATTCGGTTCATGAGACAGCAGCGGCCTCGCGGCGACGGTGAGCAATCAAGTAAGCGGCGGGCACGACAAAAACAGTGAGCACAAAAGACACGCCGAGACCACCAATGATGGCGCGCGCCAATGGGGCGTAGGCCTCGCTGCCGGTGCCGAGCGCGAGCGCCATGGGCGAAAGACCGATCACCGTGGCCAGCGAGGTCATGACGATGGGACGCAGCCGCACGCGGCAAGCGGTCACAACGGCATCCAGCAAAGCCATGCCGTCCTGGCGCAGATGACGCGCAAACTCGACAATGAGAATGCTGTTGGAAACGACGATGCCCATCATCATCACCACGCCCATGAGCGACATGACATTGAGCGTGGTGCCCGTGGTCCAAAGCATGAGCAGCACACCAATGAGGCCGGTGGGAATGGCGAGCAGGATGAGAAAGGGATCCAGGAACGACTGAAACTGCGCCACCAGGATCAAATAAACGAGCACGATGGCGAGAATGAGGCCGAACCCGAAAGTCTTGAATGAGGCCTGCATGTTGCCCACGCTGCCGCGCAGGTCGATGCGCGCGCCTTCGGGCACCTTCGTCTCAGCCAGGATTTTTTCGATCCCCTTCATGGCCGGACTGACATCCTCGCCCTCGGGAGCGACAAAGACATTGATAATGCGGCGGATTTGGTAGTGGGTGATTTCGGTGGGGCCGGTCATCGGCTCCAGCGTCGCCACGGCATCCAGGCGCACGGCCTTCTCCATGCCGGGGCCGCGAATGGGAATGGCGCGCAGCATCTCAAAATCCTTCACATGATGATCGGGATACTGCACGGTGAGATAGTAGTCGTTGCCGCTTTTGGGATCGGCCCAGAAAGTGGGTGCGATCAAGCCGTTCGACATCAGGGCGGTGATGACGTTGTGGGTGACCTCCTTTGGTGTCAGCCCAAGCTCCGAGATGCGCTTCCGGTCCAAATCCATGCGGATGGCGGGGTAATCCATGTCCTGCGGCACCAGCACGTCACTCACCCCTGGCAAGGCCCTGATTTTGGCGGCCAGTTCCGAGGCGGTTTTGTGGGTGGCCTTGATGTCGCTGCCGCTGATCTGGATGTCGATGGGCGTCGGCTGGCCGAGGTTGAGCACGGAGTCCACCAGGCCCCCGGACTGAAAGAAAGCGCTGATATGCGGCATGTCGGAGCGCAGGCGGTCGCGCACGCGCCGCATGTAGTCGTAGCTGCCCACGTGATGGTGCTCCTTGAGGCTGACCAGCACCGTGGCGGTATGCTGGGCGCTGTTGGGATTGAAAATGGCGGAGAAATCCGCGGTGATGCCGATATTGGACACGATGATGTCGAGATCGTCTTTGTTGACGACTTCACGGCAAATGGCCTCGACCTGCTCGACGAGTTTCTCCGTGATCTCCAGCCGGGTGCCGCTGGGCGCCTTCATGCTGATTTGAAACTGTCCGGCGTCGGTGCGCGGAAAATAGGCCAGGCCGATGCGCGGCAGCAACAGAGCCGAGGCGGCAAGGGCGGCGACGAGCAGAATCAGGACCAGGGCGGGAGCCTTCAATGCGTTGCGCAGCAAGCGCTCGAACACATCGAGCATGGCGTTGAAGCGGCGGTTGAACCAGGCATTGAAGCCGCGCGCTCCAGGCGCGTCATGAGCCTGGACGTTTTTGATCCACTTGGCGCAGAACAGCGGCACCACGGTCATCGCCACCAAGTAGGAGGCCAGGATGGACAACACCACCGCCAGCCCAAGCGCCATGAAAAGATAGCGGCTGGCGCCGGACAGGAAAATCACCGGGAAGAAAACCACCGCTGTCGTCAGGGTCGCCGCCAGCACCGGCAGAGCCACCTCCCGCCCGCCTTTTTCAGCCGCAACGGCCGGCGCCTCGCCATGCTCCATGTGGCGGAAGATGTTTTCCAGCACGACCACTGAATCGTCAATGAGGCGGGAGAATCCGAGCGCCAGCCCGCCAAGAATCATCGTGTTGATGGTGCCGCCACCGAGCGCGAGCACGATGAACATGGCCAAGGCGGAGAGCGGAATGGAAAGAAACACCGCCACCGTGGCGCGCATGGAGCCAAGGAAAACGAGAATCAGCACGCCGGTGAGCACCAGACCGATGCCACCCTCGTGCAGGAGGTTTTCCACCGCCTTTTTGACGAAGATGGACTGGTCAAAGACGACATTGGTGACGAGTTGCTTCGGCACATCGACGAGGTTCTTCAGCACCTCGCGCACTCCGTCCACCACGGCGATGGTGTTGGCGTCGCCGCCCTGCTTGAGCACGGGCTGGTAAGCCGAGCGCTGGCCGTCCACACGGACCGCATTGTATTGCACCTGGGAGGCGTCCTTCGCCTCGCCGATATCCCCCACGAGCACGGAGGATTGGCCGACGGTTTTGAGCGGGATGCGGTTGATGTCATCCACCGTGTCCACCTGGGTGTTGGCGTAGATGTTGTAGTCGAACGGACCGATTCGCACATCCCCGGCAGGCAGGATCAGGTTCGAGTCGTTGACCGAACGCACCACGTCCATCAGGCTGAGCTGGTGCGCCTCCAGTTTCAACGGATCGACGTAAACCTGGATCTGCCGGTAGCGGCCGCCCATCGGTTGCGGCAGCGCGGCACCCGGCACCACCGCAGCCTGGGTGCGCACCTTGTAGTGACCCACATCACGAAGCTGCGACTCGTTCATGCCCTCGCCTTTGAGCGTGATCAAACACACCGGCTGGCTGGAGGCGTCGAACTTCAACACCACCGGCGGCAGCGTTCCGGGCGGCAGCCGGCGCAATTCGGCCATGGCCAGGTTGCCAATGGAACTGACCGCGGAGTCGGCGCTGATGCCGGGCTGAAAGTAGATTTTGATCAAGCTCGCGCCCGGCAGCGAGCGCGATTCCATGTGGTCAATGCCGCCCGCCAGAGTGAGAAACCGTTCCATGCGGGAGGTCAGATCCTGCTCGATCTGCTCCGGCGGCATGCCGGGATAAAAGGTGGCCACAATAACCACCGGCATCTTGATCTCAGGGAACAAGTCCACCGGCAGGCGGAGAATGCTCGTCACACCGACGACCAGGACTGCCAAACAAGAGACAATGATGAAATACGGGTAACGAAGAGCGAAGCGGGTCATGTTTGAGAGCGATCTCGATCTCCGTTTTATCAGTTGAACACGCCATGCACGGCGTCGCGCAGTTTCTCCACCGTCACATCACCCGCCTTGCAGAGATCGAGCACCCTGCGCTCGCGCTCGATGATTTCCGCGGCCGCCCTCGGGATGTCCGCGGCAATCGCGCGCGGCACTGAGAGCACCCCATGGCTGTCCGCGTGCAGCAGGTCGCCCGGCCTTACTTCCAGTCCGCCGATCTTCACCGGGCGGCCAAATTCCACCACATGCACGTAGGCATGCGAAACGGAAGCATGGCCCGCGAAAAGCCTGAATCCCGCCGCTTGGATCGCCGGAAGGTCGCGCACGGAGCCATTGGTCACCGCCGCCACGCAGCCCAGCGCCTGCAGGATGCAGGCATGCACCTCGCCGATGAAGGCCCCCACACCGGGTGACTCATCGACATCCTCGATCACCGCGATGCGCGGCCCGGGAATGGTCAGGATGTGGTCCCACCAATCCGTCCGGTCGATGTAGGTGCCGCCGGTCATGGGCGGGCTGGAGCAGCGAATGCGTGCGGTGACGGCGTAACCAGTCGCAGGAGTCTCGCAGCCAGTGAGGCAGCGAACACTGGAGTCGGCATAGCCCTCGTTGCGCAAACGCACGTCGAAGGTTTCAATGGCATTCGCGACGGTGCAGGTGTCGAGCTTCTGCAGGGCCTGAAGCGTCTCGGGAGAAAGCGGAGGCATCATTTTTTTTCGTGATCGAGGGTGGGCAGCGCCACTTGCTTGGGCTGCACGCTTTGGCCGTGATAAAACTGCGCGCGGCTGCCGACCATGACGAAATCGCCCTCCGCCAAGCCGTCCGCGATCTCCACATGCGTGGGCGATTCCGTGCCCAGCGTGATATTGCGCGCCTCGATTTTGTTGTCCTTGGTGATGAGATAGACACTGGCGGTGCTTTTTTCCCGCGTCACCGCCTCCAACGGCAGCACCAGCGCGTCATTGCGGTGGTCGATTTTGAGCATCACCGTGGCATAAACGCCGGCGATGAGGCTGCGATCCGCATTTGGCAGTTCAATCTGCGCCTCCATGGTGCGGGTGGAGGTTTCCACTTTCTGCGAGACACGGGTGATCCGGTCCTGAAATTCCTTTTTCAGCGACGCAACGCGGATCACCGCTTCATCGCCAACTTTCACGCTCGCCACATAAGACACCGAAACGGGAAAGGCCACGCGCAGCAAATCCACCTGGGAAAGCCGCACCAGCGGCAGCGAGCCGGAACTCGTCCCCGCCTGAATAAGCGAGCCGGGGTCGGAATACCGCCGCGTGATGACACCGGCAAAGGGCGCGGCGATGCGCGTGTAGTCGAGCAAGGTCTGGAAACGCTTGGTGCTCGCCGCCGCCACATTTTGTTCTTCTCTGGCGGCGCTGAGAGCCGCCCTCGCAGCCTGGGCACGCAGGCGCGCGCTGTCCACATCTTGTTTGGCGATGAGTTTGGGCTGCGCCTTGTCCGCCGCCTCCAGGCGAGTGAGCGCGAGATTCGCCTCCTCATAGGTTGCCGTGGCGCTCTCCACCCCGGCTTTGGCCCGGCGCTCCGCCGCCTCAGCATTCTGCAGATCAAACTTCAACTCAGGCACATCCAATTCAGCGATGAGCTGCCCTTCTTTCACCACGTCACCGGCGTCCACCAGCATCTTGTCCAGGTAACCCGTCGCCCGCGCATGCAACTCGATCTCTTTGTAAGGCCGGAGTTCCGCGTCGAAGGCCACTTCACGATAAATCTCCCCGCGCGTGACAGAAACGACCGCAACGGCGGGGGCGTCGGCGGCCGGGATTGTTCCCCATGGTGGCAAAAGCAACAGAAGTGACAGACGGACAATGAAAGGGATATTGAGAGGACGCATGGCGCGAGCGACATTCTGAAACGACAGCAACTGATTTAATGTTACGAAATCGTCACATTATAAAAAGGCGGAGCCCGGCAGCTCGAGCATCCCTTCCGCAGCCTAATTTTCCGCACCCCCGCACCCTAGAGCACTGGCAACATCTCAGATCCAACTGTGTCAAAATCTTCACCTTGAAGCGATTTTCCAGTGGCAATTTTGTCATAATTGATCGGTCGTTCATGCCGACCCGTCTTCGTTTCATCTATTTCGGATTTGTTTTCGCAGCCCAGGCAATCGCTCAGGCTGCCGAGGAAAACGACTTGCTGGCCACCTCCGTGGGCTACGGCGCCGTGCCTACCTTGGGAGAGGCCTTGGAAAATCTCGGCCGCATTTACCACGATGACGACAACCCGATCGTGC
Source organism: uncultured Verrucomicrobiaceae bacterium (assembly GCA_964553805.1). Taxonomy (GTDB): domain Bacteria; phylum Verrucomicrobiota; class Verrucomicrobiia; order Verrucomicrobiales; family Verrucomicrobiaceae; genus JAGRPD01. The sequence goes on along the minus strand of CAZKMS010000019.1, from coordinate 15,148 downwards.
AGGAAGTCTGGCTTTTGGGCCGCTACCACGGCCAGTACCATTGGAGCGATGGCAGCGCGGGTGAGGACGAGGGTTACGAATCCAGGCGCGTACGCTTCGGCGCTCAGATTCAGCTTTTTGACAAGCTCAGCCTGCACGGCCAGGCGATCAGCGGCAGCGATTTTGAGCCGCACTACAACGGCTTTACCGAGTTGTGGGCGCGCTGGACCTTCAACAAGGCCTTCGAACTGACCATTGGCCAGCAAAAGCACCGCATCACCCACGACCGCAACGTCTCCAGCCGCTACATCAATTACCTGGAGCGCTCGCTTTTGACCAACATGTTGAAGGCCGAGTACACGCCGGCGGTGACGCTCCAGGGCCGCATCGACAAATGGGCCTACTACACCGGCGTGTTCACCAACGCGGCCGACAACAATGTGGCCGACACCTTTTCCGATCTCAATTCGGGTTGGTCCGCGCTGGCCGCCGTTTATTACGACCTCAATGGCCATCTGCGCACCGACACTGCCTACGCCCACTTCTCTTACCTGCACAGCGAGGCAACAGACGCATCGCTGTACCTCGACCAATTCACCGATGTGGCAGCGGCGGCATTGATCGTCACCGAAGGTTCGGCCTCAGTGGTGACCGAGGTGACCGCCGCGCTCGGCGGTGATTATGGCGACGCCTTTAGTTTCAATCTCCAGCCGGGCATCTTCCTCACCGACAACCTGCAACTGGCCCTGCGCTACCAGATCGCTTATTCCAGCAACCCCTTGGGGCTGCAGCCGCAAAAGCGCTATGAAGCCGAAGCCGGCCTGCCTGCGGGAGATCTTTACCAGGCGGCCTACGCAGGCCTGAACTACCACATCGCCCGGCACCGTCTCAAAATCATGACCGGTGTCGAATACGCCCACATGGGTGGTGAAGATGTCTGGACAGGCAGCGTCATGCTGCGCTTTTTCTTCGGCCCGCACTCCGGCGGCGCCTTCCCGATGAATCAGATGCTCAAGGGTCACTTCCTGGAGATCGACTGATCCAGGAAACTGTCTGAACTGCCCGCGCCATGTCACAGAATCGACACCCATTGCTTTTCGCGGGAGTGGTGGCCGTGGCTAGTTTGACGCGTGTCAGTCGTTGATTCCAAGAAGATGCTGTCTGATGGGTTTCTTTCCAGCCAATGAAGCCTTTGCCCATCCTGCATTCCGCCGTCCTTTCTTGCCTGCTGGCAACGAATACCGGGATGGCCGCGCTCGAGGTTTCTCTGGATTCAGCCCTGCCCGCCTACCAACCGAAAGAGCAGGTTGGCGGCAGCCTGATCTCGGTGGGGTCGGACACACTGAACAACCTGATGACATTCTGGACGGAAAAATTCCGCTCCTGGCATCCGCGCGTGACGGTTCAAGTCGAGGGCAAAGGTTCTGGCACGGCGCCGCCGGCACTCATCGCCGGCACCGCCCAGTTAGGTCCGATGAGCCGGGAAATGAAGCTGGAGGAGTTGGAGGCTTTTGAGCGCAAGTTCGGCTACAGACCGCTCGAAATCCGCGTCGCGGTGGACGCTCTGGCCGTGTTTGTCCACAAGGACAACCCGCTGCAAGGACTCACGCTGCCGCAGATCGATGCCATCTTTTCACCGACCCGGCGTCTTGGCCATCCGGTCGCCATCACCGAGTGGGGCCAGCTCGGTGTCAGCGCCTGGCGCGGCCGGCCGATCTCCCTTTTCGGCCGCAACAGCGCCTCCGGCACCTACGGCTTCTTTCAGGAGCGCGCGCTCGGCAAAGGCGACTTCAAACCCTCCGTCAAAGAGCAGCCAGGCTCTTCCACCGTCATCCAAGGAGTCGCCTCGGATCCTTTCGCACTGGGTTACTCCGCCATCGGCTACCTCACCTCCAGCGTCAAAGCCCTGTCCATCTCCCGGCCGGGAGCCAACCTCGCCGCGCCGAGCTATGAAAACTGCCTCAACGGCAGCTACCCGATGGCGCGCTTTCTCCTGATCTACGTCAACAAACCTCCCGGCAAACCCTTAAGCCCTGCCACACTGGAGTTTCTGAAAATGATCCTCGCGCGCGACGGCCAGGAGCTGGTGCTCAAAGATCACTACTACCCCTTGCCAGCCTCCCTCGCCCAATCGATCACCGACTCCCTGGCTCGTTGACATCCGCCGTCGCCCGGCTCACCTCGCTTCATGACCTTCTGACCCCCGGTCTTCACTCGCATGCCAGCGCTTCCCGAACGCTTCCAAGTCAGCCGCAGCACCCTGCGCCATGACCGCCTGATGACGCGTTTGGTGACCTTTGGCGGCATCTCCATCATCACGGCGGTGTTTGGCATCTTCGGATTCATCATCTATGTCACTTGGCCCTTGTTTCGAGCGCCCAAACTGGCTCCTGAAACCGTCCTCAACCCCGGCATCCCGGCGGGCGCGGACTGGTCCTTGAGTGCGGCAGGCGATCTCGCACTCTCTTATCAAGGCGACCGGCAACTGCGTGTGCAGCAATTCTCTGGAGAGCCGGTGGAGCTTCCCCTGCCCTTGCCAGACGCCGCCGAACCCACCGCCTGGAAACTGTCGTCCTCCAAAAAACCTCTGCTCATCGGCACCGCAGCAGGAGAAGTGCTTCAGTTTGGTGTGATCCCAGGCGAACAAGACAACCAGCTTGGCGAAATCAGCGAACCGTTGACCATTGCCTTGCTGCCAGGACTGCCCGTCACCGCGCTCGCCCACGCCGAGACCGACAGCCGTCGTCTCACCGCCGCGCTGCAGCAGGACGGCTCGCAAACACGCCTGGTTGTCGCCGAGGCGCGCCATCAGCGCGACTTGCTCGGCTGCATTCAAACCCGCGAGTTGCCGGTGGCGGACTTGACCGCGCTCCTGCCTCATTTCAATGCCGGGCATCTGCTGGCGCCAAGCACCACTGACAGCTTGCTGCTGCGCTCCGCTGATGGCGAGGTGGTTTATCTGTTTCGCGACAGCGCAGGCTGGGAAGTGCGGCAACGCTTCCGGCCCTTTGCTGAAGGCACCCGAATCACCGCCATGGAGATGCTCCTGGGTGGCGTGACCGCCCTCTTCGCTGGCGATGACGGCCGTCTGCGCTTCTTTCAACTCCACATTCCCGCTGGCGCCTCCCACCGCATTTTTGCGCAAACCGCCGAGTTGAAGCCGCTGGCCGCGCCGATCGACTGGATCGCACCCAGCCCGCGCAGCAAAACATTGCTTGCCGGCAACAAGCGCGAGATCGCCCTGATTCATGCCACCACCGGCCGGGTGCGCCTGCGTGAAAGTTCAGACATCGACTTGGCGCGCGGCCAGTTTGCTCCACGCGCGGAGCGCATCGCCCTGCTCGATGCCTCCGGCGCCCTGCATCTGCAACGGCTCCACGATCCGCATCCTGAAGCCGGCTGGCGCGCTTTCTTTGGCAAAGTCTGGTATGAAGGCCACAGCGAACCCAAGTGGATGTGGCAGTCCACTGGCGGCGGCGATGACTACGAGCCCAAGCTCTCGCTCGTGCCGCTCATCATCGGCTCGCTCAAAGGCACGCTTTACGCGCTGCTCTTTTCCGTTCCCATCGCGCTGCTCGCCGCTGTCTTCACCAGCCAGTTCCTGAGCGCGCAAGCCCGTGGTTACATCAAGCCGGTCATGGAGATCATGGCGTCGCTGCCATCGGTGGTGCTTGGCTTTCTCGCCGCGCTGTGGCTGGCGCCGCTGATTGAGGACCGCATCCCGTCGCTGCTGCTCATGGTCGCCGCCATCCCGGTCACGGCGTTGGCAGCGGGAACCGGGTGGAAAAAATTGCCGCTGCCGCTGCGCAACCGCGCGCCATCCGGCTTCGAGTTCTGGTTGCTTTTGCCCTTGCTGGTGGCCGCGCTCGTCTCCGCCTGGCATCTCGGCCCGTTCTTGGAACGAGTGGCGTTTGTTGCCACGCTTGGCGATGGCAGCCGCGTGGCCGACTTCAGACTCTGGTGGCCGGAGGTCACTGGCCTGCCCTTCGAGCAGCGCAACTCGCTGGTCGTCGGCTTCATGATGGGCTTTGCCGTCATTCCGGTCATCTTCACCATCGCCGAGGACGCGCTCTCAAACGTGCCCGTCCCGCTGATCAGCGCCGCCGAGGCCCTCGGCGCCTCACGCTGGCAAGTCGTGCGCACCGTCGTTCTTCCCGTCGCCTCCGCCGGCATCTTCTCCGCCCTCATCATCGGTTTCGGCCGCGCTGTGGGCGAGACGATGATCGTGGTCATGGCGACGGGCAACACGCCGATCATGGACGAATCCGGCCGGCTCCTTTTTGGCTCGCACTGGAACCTCTTCGACGGCATGCGCACCCTGTCCGCCAACATCGCCGTGGAGCTGCCTGAAGCGGCGCAAGACTCCACGCACTACCGCACGCTCTTTCTCGGCGCTTTGGCGCTCTTTCTCATGACCTTCCTGCTCAACACCGTGGCCGAACTGCTGCGGGGGCACTTGCGCAAACGCTTCCAGGTGCTGTGATGACTCGTTCCGCCAAAGCCATCAGCACCACCCAGGGTGAGGCCAAGATTTGGCTGGCCGCCTCAGGGCTGGTTGTCGGGTTGCTCATGATCAGCGGGTTGCTCGGCCTCGTCCTTTGGCACGGGGTGGTGGTCTTCTGGCCGCATTCAGTCAGCGAGGTGGTGCTCAACGACGGCAGTCGCTTCGCCGGCATTCGTGTCAAAAGCCAGGACCGCCAGGAGCTGCTCACGGGCAAGGTCGTTCCCGAGGTTCAATACTTCACCGGCAACCGCGACGTTTACGGACTGGCCTTTCGCTACATTGATGCGCGCGACATTGCCGCCGCTTCCGAACCCGCTGGTTGGGCGCTGGTCGAGCGCCGCGAGCACGGCAAGGCAATCGTCAAACCCGGGGCACTGCGCTTATTTAATGGCGCGGTGATCTCCTCAGCATCGCCTAAATTTGCCGCCCTCCTGCGTCCCGAACTGCCCGCGGACAGCGTGCTCCACTACCAACTGGCCAGCGGCGAGCCTGGTTCGATCAAGGCCGCTGACGTCATTTATCTTCACCTCCCGAACGAACTGTCGCTCATTCAACGCATCGCCCATTGCGCGCATCAGCTCTGGCGCTTCATCGTATCCCCTCCGCGCGAGGCCAACATGGAGGGCGGCATTTTCCCCGCCATCTTCGGCACCTTTGTGATGACGCTGCTGATGGCCGTGCTGGTGACGCCGCTGGGGGTGATCGCCGCGATCTATCTCCACGAATACGCCAAGCACGGCCTGCTGCTGCAAGCGGTCCGCATCAGCGTCAACAACCTCGCCGGCGTGCCCTCCATCGTGTTCGGCGTGTTCGGTCTCGGCTTTTTTGTGTATGGCCTCGGCGGCTTCATCGACGCCGGTCCCGCCACGGCCTTGCCTGCGCCATGGTGGTACGCCGCCGCCCTGGGCGCGGCTCTGTCCATCTTCGGCGCGCTGCTGCTTTCCAGCATCAAACGCACCCCTTCTCTGCAACGCCCCGGACGCCGCCGCCTGCTGTTTGGCGAAGTCTTGTTGTGGAGTTCCGCGGTCGTGCTCACGCTGCTTTCCCTGGCGCGGTGTCCTTTCTTCGATGGCTTCTTCGCGCACAAACTGCCCAACCCCACCTTCGGCACCGGCGGCATCTTGTGGGCCTCGCTGACCCTGGCCTTGATGACCTTGCCGGTGGTGATTGTGGCGACCGAAGAGGCCCTGTCCGCGGTGCCGCGCGGGGTGCGCGAGGCGGCGCTGGCTTGCGGCGCGTCGAAGTGGCAGATGATTCAGCGCATCGCTCTGCCTGGAGCCCTGCCGGGCGTGATGACCGGCGTCATTCTGGCCATGGCTCGCGGCGCCGGCGAGGTCGCCCCGCTGATGATCACCGGCGTGGTCAAACTGGCGCCCGACCTTCCCATCGACACCACCGCCCCCTTCATCCACGCCGAGCGCAAATTCATGCACCTCGGTTTTCACATCTACGATCTCGGCTTCCAATCGCCCGACTCTGAAGCGGCCAAACCGATGGTCTTTGCCACCACCTTGATTTTGATCGCCCTGGTCGTGGTCCTCAATCTCGCCGCCATTCAAGTCCGCGGTCGTTTGCAGCGCAAACTGCGCGCCGGGCATTTTTGATTCAATCTAACTCCCGACTCACCCGCCCCATTTTCGTTCTCGTCCTCGTTCTGAGAAACGATAGCTGAGGAGAGGAGAACGAGGACGAGGCAAGTGACTCCCCATTCCACACTACCGCGCGCGGGGTTCCGGTGCTATTCAGGAGGGGCCTCTTTCGTGGACATTTGAGGTTATTTCAACACCACGCAGGTGGGCCGCACCCTGCGCGTGCTCGTTGAGGAACCTGGCGTTGCCCGCTCCGCCATCGACGCGCCGGACATCGACACCACCGTCTCTGTGGACAAAAACCTGCCGTCGGCGAGTTCGCCGACGTGACCATCAAGGACTGGCGCGGGTACGACTTGGTGGCGGCTTGAGGTTGCCCCAACAATAGGCGGAAAGAATGATGCAATGCAACATTCTCGAAACAAACCGGCGACCTCATGCTTCATTTACTCAGGTGAAAAAATAACCCCAGCTCAAGTAGTCCTCATGATAAATGCCCTTAACCTTGGCAGCCAACTCCGGGTTCAAAGCCGGCTTTGATTTGTCGCCGCTCTGCTGCAACTGCAAGGCAGGCAGAGAAGTCTGCTGCATGGATTCCAGCCAGCGCCGGCATTCCTCCAACTCGCTTATTCTGAACACATGGGTAAAGAGGCCGGTATCTTTGCCGAGAAAAGCGCATTGAGGCAGAAAATGGCCGCGCACAGCGGCATTGGTGGCACGATAGCGCTCCAAGTCCACGATGAATTCCTCGATTCCTGGCGGTTTGGCTCCCAAATTACCGTGAAATAAGACGCGGTTGGTGTAGCCCGAAAGGAATCGGTCCACGGGATCACGGATCACACAGATGCGATGCGGATGCGGTGCCCGAGGCACCAGGCAGTGCGGATGCCAGTCATGCGTCGAATCGAAAACATCGGCACGGAGTCGCAATTCATGGTATTCGCCTGATCTGGCATGACGGGAAGGTTCAAACCATTCCGGTTTGCGCAAATGCAGCCCCGGCTCCCGCAGGCAGGCCAGCCAGCCAAGCAAGGTGCGGCTGGCGTTCTTCGGGGCATGATAAATGGCAATTTGACCGTCTGGAGTTTGCCAGATCATACTCTATCGTTTACTTGGAAGTTATTCAGGCTGCCATTTTGGATTTTTTTTGGTGATATTGGGTGGATGTGAGGTAGTTGAGGGATTGGTGGGGCCGCCGGGTGTTGTAGTGCTTGATCCAGGCGCGCATGACGAAGCGGGCGTGGCCGATGGATTGGAAGCGCTGCATCCAGAAGAGCTCCTCCTTGAAAATTCTGATGAGGCGCCCGCAGAAACCGTTCTGCTGCGGAGTATAAGAGGGGTGATGTATACCTGCGTGAAACCGCAGTCCTTACCACGGCCCGGTATTGCTCGATTCAAGCACCTGGCGCGGTTGATGCATCCGCGGCAAGCTGCCCAACCCTGGGATGCCGAGAGCCAGCGCCAAGCCGTCAATGTGCTTGCCTTCCTGCGCGAGCGCGGCCTCATCAGGTTGACAGAGTTTCATCATCGCGCATCAAAAAAAACACCTCAGATTGTAAATGGAGCGTCTAGTAACTCGATGATACGTTCCTTTGACACTTTAGCACCCGGCCTGATTGGAAGACAATTCCTGCTGCCGTATTCGCAATTGGCGCAAGGAACAAAGCTCTCCAAAACCCGCGGTTTTTTGAGTCCCTCAGCAATTGCAAAAAGACTGCTTTGATTGACGACGAACAAATCGGCACTTTGAATGATCTGTGCAGCCTCCAAAAGATCAGCGGTTTGCTTATATGACAACTTAGCCGCTTGGGGCGACAACCGCACAAAATTGTTGTATTCCTGTGGTGTTCCCAGTAAAACTGCTCTATCACCAAACCATTGAATAATATCCTGCCATGGGAAATCATGTGACAAATAGCGCGCCGTCCTGGAAAAAACAATATGCCCAGTCATAGGCATAGTTGCCGCAGCAGCAGGGAGTTCAAGCCAGCGGCGCTCCAAGGCGGCAGTATGCGCATGGTCACCCAAACCTAATGCGCCACAATGTGCCCCGCCGATAGTCCCCCAATCATTGAGATGAGCACGCCATCCGTCCAAACTACGCGCCTCGTGTCCACGATGCCGCTTTCATGCAGGTGTCTGACAAGGCGGCGTCGGCGGTCTTTCTTGAAAGGCAGATTCAGCACATAGACACGTTCAAAACATTCATCCAAACGCATGGCGGTATTTCAGTGAATACTGACAATATAGTCAATTTAATCAAAAATTGGATTGACCTGTCATTCAGTAAAACACATTCTCAACTCGTCAAGCCTGCGTGGCAGGGTTTTCTGCCGTCGGGTGCTGGACCAAACTCCGCTTTTCTCACCGCATGAAAAAGAAGACTTCTGGAGCGAAACCTTCGGTACTCCGTGTGCGCTCTGGGAAAGAAGAGAAACCCAAAGGGGCATTCCTTGAGTTGTCATCCACCCCGGAACCGACCACAACGCCGGAACCGAGGCCACCGGAGCCGACCCCCACCCCGGAACCGACGCCACCAGAGCCCACCGCCACTCCGGAGCCGACGCCACCAGAGCCAACGCCGACACCGGAGCCTACTTCCACTCCCTCAGGAAGCAGCGGTTCCGGCTCAGGCAGCGGTAGTTCAGGCAGCAGTGGTTCTTCAAGCAGTTCCAATTCCTCAAGTTCGTCCAGCTCATCGAGTTCATCCAGCAGCAGCGGATCAGGGAGTTCTGGATCGAGCGGGTCGAGTTCGTCGTCGAAGTCATCAAGTTCGAGCAGTTGCTCATGTGGTTCAAACTCGCTCCCTGGAATAGCTGATATTGTAGCAGACACAGAAGTCATTGCTGCTCTTGAACAGGCTTGGGTTGACTCAAATCCCAATGTTCCAGATGTCATTCCGCCAGGTGCTACGACAAAAGTAGAACAGGGTGGATGGATCATTTGGAATTGCCATACTAAGAAATATCGAACTATTCGTGTGCCGGCAGGAACCCGTGATGGGTTACCTACTATTGTGGGAACCAGACCGAATAATTTGATGTGTCCTGAGTTTCTTGTGGCTTGGTTTCATACACATCCCAATACCGCCGCAGAAGGCTACATCACAGGCCCAAGTGCAGGCGATATAGAGGTTGGGGGAATGCGGAAGCCAAAGTGCCTGGGATTATCAGGGAACACATCAGTCCACCTTATGCAACATTTTGATGCCATGACTAGATTGTTCAGCGCGCTCGTTTTCATGTTAACCTTCGTAATCTCAGGGTGCAACGATGGAAATTCAGATCAAACTAATAAAAAAACCAAAGACATGGATAAGAAAAATGATAATGAAACATGCGTTAAGATCGCGAGGCAACACATGTTGATGATCAAGCATGAAGGCATTGCTGAAAATCAATTTGCGTTTGTGTATCGAGGCATTGAAAAATCTTCAGACCTCCACATCGTAGATGTCATCAGTGAGGAGGATAGAAAGAATCCAAAACCTGGAGGCGATGGTCGATCTCGGCGGATTTTTATTGACATGAAGACGGGTCGCGTGGAGAAAGTGATGAGAACTCAGTGATGCCTGGAGTTTAGCACACACCTAAGCGTCACGCGCAGCGCCGTCGGATATCTCTCATGATCCATTCCATCTGAGTTGTCGGTTCAGATGCATCGGTGTTTTTCAGTATTTGCGGCCTGATATCCGTTCGCCCCCATATGTGAACGTAAATATGACAGAAATTCATCCAAACGCATGACGGCATTTCAGCGAATATTGAACATATAGTTTTAATTTAATCAAAATTAGATTGACCCGCCATTCAATAAAGCGCATTCTCTGCCCTTCAAGCCTGCGTGGCAGGATATTCAGTTGCCGGGGATGAATCAAACTCCGCTTTTCTCACCGCATGAAAAAGAAGACTTCTGGAGCGAAACCTTCGGTACTCCGTGTGCGCTCTGGGAAAGAAGAGAAACCCAAAGGGGCATTCCTTGAGTTGTCATCCACCCCGGAACCGACCACAACGCCGGAACCGAGGCCACCGGAACCAACCTCAACGCCGGAGCCGACACCCACACCGGAACCAACCTCAACGCCGGAACCAACCTCCACACCAGAACCGACACCCACACCAGAACCGACACCCACACCAGAGCCAACGCCTACACCTACTCCGACGTGGACCCCGCCGCCTAATTCCGAAGGAAGTCGGAAGCCCGAAACCCATGAATGCCGTTGTTGCAGCACAGACTAAAAATCTAGCGCTAAATAGCGGCACCACACCTCCAGCATGGGATTATGCTTATCCAGATTTCATTCTTGTGACGCTAGTTTTCTCGGAACTCACCGTGCAAATTAAGGATCAATGTGGAGAGCCACTCCAGGGGTACGACAATTGCCCTGTTTTCGAGTCTATGAATTTTGGTCCATTTAGAGATATTAATTCACCACTGAACGCTGCTGGAATCTTCGTTGACCCTATTGGATTTCCTACGTTAGCGACTGATCCAACTTGGGGCGCAAATCCCACAAGGGACCCAATAATCATAAATATGTGGCGTCAAGCCCCGCCTAATCCAGAAGCAGTTGGCATGATATATATTCAACTTCTTAAACTCAAGTTTGATGATCTTTTAGAAGTAGACGCGGGGAGAAGAGATATCAAACTTATATCACCAACCCAAATAAAGGTAGAGTGGCCTCCTCAATTATGAAAACAAAAAAATTTATAATTTATTATCATTTCCTTTTCACATTAACCCTTTATGCTGAAATTCCTATGACTCAACCCTTTGAAATCATTACTAGCAGCCTAAATATGCGGTTGTTTATTGAAACTAGCATAAAAGGTAAATCTGACAAAGACTCATCGATCGATATTGAACGATTACATTTTCTCAGCACTCTTGTTCTAAACGACAATGGCCCGCCAGATATTGGCGCAGCGTTGAAAACGGCTCTTCCTAACTCGACGATTAGTCCACTTGATAATCATTCATTGAGAATATCTGATCATAGTCTCAATCAAATGCAGAAGGACCTGCTACAGACAAAGGTCGAAGTTAGTGAATTCACAGGCAAAACCAGCGACCTACTAAAGACGACGTTCCCCCAGGGGAATGTCATTTTAAGTGGAGTTTCTATCGGCGAAGATCTCGGTAAACTCTTCAAGATCGACATACAGTTTAAAAATTTCTCTTTTTCAGGTTCTGCTCAGAATTTTTTTGATGCGATTGCCACTCAATATGGAGAAGCTTGTGGATACAAAGCGACATTCACCTCCGACAAGAAGATTCAACTTTACTTCTGGGGCCGGTCCAAAAACTTTTAAGTAAGGGCTAATTAAAGGGGGCGCCAGAAGACTGTAAGCCTAATGAGTCGATCTTCCGTTTTTTATGGGTTATTCGGTGATTTTCGTGGGTTCGGGGATGGGTAAAGTGTAAGTGTCATGAAGGAGCTGGCGACATAGAAGACATGGCGTCAAGCTATGACCTCCATGAATGAAGAAGGAAAGATTTTGAAGCGGGACGCGGGCGCATTATTGGTGAACATTTTAATTGCCTTTGGAGAAGAACGGCTTCGGAAAACACTTCCGAACAAGTTTCATGATTTACGTCAACCTGGAGTGAGTATCATGCATTCCCTAAAAATTCAGTATCAACCTATCAATTGCTTTTAGTTTGTTGAAAAATTCTTTTTCCAATAGGGGCTGATGCCCGCCCACAGGGTTATATTCGAATGTCTGTTTATCACAGTAATGATGACGCCCAGGAGATTGCCACCAATCGAATCCATATAGCCGCACAAGAGCATACTGCTTCAGCAATACCCAAGCGGCAATGGCTCCGGTGGAAAACATCCGGTAGTCGCGGCCGAGAAAGGCGCGCATTTCGTCAATCCATTTTTTGGGAATGGCAAGCACTTCGGCGCGCCGCTCCAGACGGTTCAGTTCATCTCGAAATGATTGCGCGGCCTGTTCCGTCCGGCCCCAAGTGTGCACATAAACATGATCGAAGGCATGCCGTCTGAGCATGGACTTGATGAGATGGGGGGAAGCGTCCCTGTTGCAAAACCAGTGCGTCGTCCTCGTCCCGACGTGCTCTTCGTAGCCCTGGATTTGAAACAGGTTGCAGCGCGCCACCACCTCATGACCGTCAATCACCGCGCCAAGGCGGTCTTGTAACACCGAGGAACCGTTGCCAATGAGCGCGACGGACTTGTCCGATTTGCCTGCGGGAGCTTCCACGGAATGCCTTTCTAACATGGGAATTCATGCTTTTTGAGCCATCCGCGCGACTTGCTCACCGGCCAGACAATGAGCTTGTTGGGGTCGCTTGCAGCGTCGATTTCAAGATCCAAGTGATTCACCCGCATCCTGGCCTCGGGGCTGTCCGTCCGCGCGTCATGGCGGTGAATGACTTTGCCGTCCCGGCCTTCCAGGCCGAAATAGACAAATTTGCAATCCTCCGGCAGTTGAACCGCTTTGAGGTCCCAGCACGCGCGGAATGGGCGCTTGCTGACCAGCGCTTTTTCCCAGGAGTTCTCATCGGTAAACGTGCAAGGCGGCTCGCTCCCGGCGAGCGTTTCGCGGTGCAGACGTCTTCCGGCAAAGTCGATGCCCGCGTATCTTTCATACTGTTGATGCGTTCTGGCCTCGCCCAAATCGTAGCCGGTCAGATCCTCGACATTTTCCTCCTCCCGGAGCATTTTGCGCAGCCGGCGCTTGCTCACCACGTCCCGCTCATGCCAGAACGTGTCGATTTCCTTTCGGTTCTTTACCGAATGGTCGTCCCAATGCTTTGGGCGTCCGGAGCGGGTGTATTCATGCCACAGCACGCAGCGCTGCGGATGGTAAAGATCGTAACCGAGGGTGAAGGAGCGGATGCTGAGGCTGATTTTATCACCGGCGAAGTAAAGCTGCGGATCGTAGCGGTATTCCTCGCAGTGCCCGCCCACGGTGAAGAAAAAATGGCCGGACACAAAGCGGGCGCGGAATGGGCGCTTGAGGTCCCGCCAGCCTTCGATTGCGCGGGGACGAAACAAAATGGTTCCGCCACTTGTGAAGCGTTCCGCCACCATTTGGTAGGGGGTGTGATCGTGCTTTTTGTTGGTGCGCGGATCGTAGCCGCAGGCGTACGTTCCCACTATCGGTTTTGGACTGCCGGTTTGCTCCAGCATCTGAATCAGACTCGCATCCCAATGCGGAGCGAAACGATGATGGGAGTCAATTTGCAGGGTGAAGGCTTCGCCGGCGTAGAGCCGTTGCAACCGCCCTCGAGCCCAGCACAGACCTTTGCTCTCCTGCCAGGGGATTTCGTCAATGACAAATTGTTTGTGTCCTTTGAGTTGAGTGAGCGTTGTGTCGCTCGGGTGCTTTTACCAGCAAATGCCGAAGCGCAATTCTTTGGGGTGCTTGGCCTTCGCCAGGCAATCACAGATTGTCGGTAGAAGCTCCGGGTCCCGATAAGCAGCGATTTGAACGAAGATCATGCGCTGTATTTTGGATGTGGAATGCTTATTTGATTTTCCGGAAGTTGAAAAGTCGTTTTCCAGTTAGTGCATGGCCATGCGCGCCATTCAGCGCAGCGTCGAGCAGTTACGGTCATTCGCGTTGAGAATGGAAGGTGTGAGCGTTTTTTTCAACGCGAATGAGCTCGAGTTCGATGTTCCCGTGAGGGGTGCTGAACGCCTGATTCAATTCCCCTTGAACCGATCCCAAAGGCTCTTGATCATCCAGATGTAAACGCCCCAGAGCCCCACCCAGAGGGCAATCACCACAGCGAGCACCGCGGCCATTTTGAGCAAAAAGAAAATGCTGCCGCGGCGCACCTCGCGCGCATGTCCTTCCTGCCAGCGGCGAATGAGCTCCAGGTTGCGCATGTTGGATTTGTATAGAGCCGAGCCGATCGCGCCCGCTCCCGGCACCAGGTTCATCGCCGCGTTGAGCAGCATGTTCACCCCCATGCGCACCAGAACAAAGACCGACACACGCTGGCGCACGCCTTCGAGCAAAATCACCAAACCGGCGCTGGAGGCGAAAAAATCCCCCACGATTGGAAACTGCGAGACGATGGGATCAAGGCCAATCTTGAAGTTCGTTCCCGGAATGCGTATCCAGTTGTCCAGCCAGCGCGCGACGATGCGGGAAACTTCAGAAGTCTCCGGCGTGCTGGCATCCACCGTGCGGCCGGATGCATCACTGCCACCCGGCGGCAAAATGTCGTCGATAGGCAACTCGTCTGGCGGCTTCTCGGCCATATGGAGACTGAATCAGCTTTTGCTCGGCAAATCCACCAGCATCTGCGCGTTGCCCGGATAACGCTCCAGCAGGCTGAGCACACGCTGCAGGGCTTCGATCGGTTTGTGCCCGGCGAGGCCGCGGCGCAGCATGTGGATTTTGTCGAGCTGGAAAGACTGCAGCAGCAGTTCCTCGCGGCGGGTGCCTGACTTGAAAATGTTGACCGCCGGGTAATAGAACTGCTCGGCGATCTTGCGGTCGAGCACCAGCTCCATGTTGCCGGTGCCTTTGAACTCCTGGAAAATGAGGTCGTCCATGCGGCTGCCGGTCTCGATCAAAGCGGTGGCCAGGATGGTGAGGCTGCCCGCTTCGCGCGTGTTGCGCGCAGCCGCGAACAACCGGCGCGGAATCTCCAGCGCGCCCACACCGACACCACCGCTCATGGTGGCGCCACCCTGCTTGGCATTGTTGAAGGCGCGGGCGAGCCGGGTGATGGAATCCAGCAGGATGAAGACATGCTCGCCGCACTCAACGAGGCGTTTGGCGCGCTCGATGGCAAACTGCGCGATGCGCGTGTGGCTCTTGATGTCCTGGTCGTTGGAGGAGGCGAAGATTTCAGCGCCTGGCAGCACGCGCTTGAATTCGGTCACTTCCTCGGGGCGCTCGTCCACCAGCAGCAGGATGAGGTGCATGCCGGGGTGATTGGCGGTGACGGCCTCGGCGATGTGCTGCAGCAGCGTGGTCTTGCCGGTGCGCGGCGGCGCCACAATAAGACCGCGCTGGCCGCGTCCCACCGGCGTGATCATGTCGATGACGCGGGTGGTGAGGCGGTTTTTGTCGGTCTCAAGCTG
>CAZKMS010000018.1:0-49534 GCA_964553805.1 uncultured Verrucomicrobiaceae bacterium | reverse complement strand
AGGCCATGAGCGAGCGCGGCCTCGGCACGCCCGCCACCCGCGCCGCCATCATCGAAGGCTTGATCATGGACAAGTACATCGAGCGCGACGGCCGCGACTTCCATGTCACCGCCAAGGGCCTCACCCTCATCGAGCAGATCAGCGCCATCGGCATCGAAACCCTGTCCTCGCCCGAACTCACCGGTCAGTGGGAGTACAAACTGCGCCAGATGGAGCACAACGAGCTCGACCGCGCCTCCTTCATGCGCGACATCCGCGGGCTCACCACGCAGATCGTCGACCGCACCAAGGCCCACGCCAAAGCCGCCAAGGAAAAGGTTTTCCCCGAGTTCACCGCCCTCATGCCGCCGCACGGCCAGGTGGCCTTCAAGCAGACCGAGGACTTCTACGAGTGCAAGCTGCCCGGCATCAAACTGCGCGTTTACAAAACCGTCGCCGGCCGCCCCTTGAGCGAGGAGGAAATTCGCACCCTCATTGAAAAACGCGTCGTTGGACCGCTCGACGGTTTCCGCAGCAAAAAAGGCCGCGAGTTCAGCGCCGCGCTGCAAATCGGCGAGGACAACAAGATCAGTTTCCTCTTCGCCGATGGCAACGATCCCGAGGCCATCGACTGGGAAAACGCCACCGTCATCGCCCCCTGCCCCGTTTGCGCCAAAGCCGGCCGCGCCGGCCAGATGATCTACGACACCGCGGATGGCTACCTTTGCAAAATGGCCGCGACACCCAAAGGCGAGTGCAACGCCCGCCTGCCCAAGGAGCTTTGCAAAAAGGCCATCACACCTGAAAACGCCCGCCTCTTCTTCACCGCGGGCCGCACCGCTTTGATCGAAGGCATGATCTCCAAAAAAGGGCGGCCCTTCAAAGCCTTCCTGGTCTGCACCCCGGGCGAAAAACGCTTGCTGGCCTGGGAGTTCCCCCCACGCGAACCAAAGGCCAAGGACGCCAAGAAGGCCGGTTGACGCCTCCAATTCACAACTTCACCTTTTCCCGTAGAAACCTTCAAGAGGCCTTATTTACGTGCTGGTTTTGCCTTGCCATCACCAAGGCCGTTGTTAACGGTATCGTTCACCTGTCATGAGACTTTCATCCCCTCGCGCACTTGTTCTCGCGCTTGCCGCCACCGCATTAGGCGGCCCCGTCTGGAGTCAGTCCGCCTCCAACGGCATCGCCGCTGTCGTCAACGGCGTTGTCATCACCCTCTCCGAGGTGCGTGAGGCGGTGAAGACGCAGGAGTACATCTATCGCATGCAGATGCGCGACGACCCGATGGCCCTGGAAAAAGCCCTCGCCGAGCTCAAACGCGATGCGGTGGACAGCCTCATCGACATCGAACTCATCCTGGCCGAGTTCCGCAAGATCGGCGGCACCATCAAGCCGCAGTACGTCGAGGACGACATCAACGGCCTCGTGCGCGAGAAATTCGACGGCAACCGCGACGCCTTTGTCAGCGAGCTGGCGCGCTCGAACATGACCTTGAAAAAATTCCGCGATCAGCGCGAGAAGGCGATCATCGTCCAGGTCATGCGCGGCCGTTACGCCTCCGAGCAACGGCCGCCCACGCCGCTGGATGTGCGCAATTATTACAACAAGCACATCGACCAGTTTCGCGACAAGGACATGATCAAAATCAGCACGATCACAGTGCCGAAATTCACGGGTGATCCAGCCGCCTCCGCCGAATCCCAGCTTCGCCTGGCCCGGGAGCTGCGCAACAAGGTGGTCGGCGGAGCGAACTTTGCTGAGACCGCCCGCACCCACTCCCAGGACAGCCGTGCCGAGGACGGTGGCGAGTGGCCCTGGATGGAGCGCACCCAGATGAAAAAATCCATCGCCGACGCCGCCTTCGCGGTCGGCCAGGGCAGTGTCAGCCAAGTGGTGGAAGACGAAGCCGCCTACATCATCATCGCGGTGGATGCGAAGAAACTCGGCACCCCCGAGCCGCTTGAAAAGGTCCGGCCGCAGATTGAGCGCATGATCCGCCAGGAACGCTCCAAAGTGGCCCTTGACGCCTGGCTGGAAGCCTTGCGCCGCAAAGCCGTCATCAAGCGCTACAACAACAAGGTGTTTTGAGAGAAGTGCCCGGTTTGGCGCATTAACTTCTCCACCGCTCCGCTGACCACCATCCACCGCCAACGAACCATGCTCCGACTTTTCTTCGCTTCCATCCTCGCCGCGACCAGCCTCTGTGCCGCTGACACCATCGTCCTGTTTGACGGCAAAAACCTCGATCAATGGCAAAGCGCCAAGGGAGAGGCGCCTGGCGCAGGCTGGGTCATCGAAGCGGACGGCAGCCTTTTCCGCAAGGACACAGCCGGCGACCTTCTCAGCAAGCAGGAGTTCGGCAACTTCACGCTCGAATGGGAATGGAAAATCGGCGAGGGCGGCAACAGCGGGGTGAAATACTGGGTCACCCAGATCAAAGGTCAGAACCTCGGCATCGAATATCAGCTCATCGACGACGAGCGCCACGACGACGCCAAGAAGGGCGGCAACCGCCAGACTGCCGCCATTTACGACATCAAGGCCGCCGCCGAGGACAAACCATCGAAGCCCGCCGGCGAGTGGAACAGCAGCAAGCTGGTCGTCAATGGCACCAGACTGCAACACTGGCTCAACGGCGCTCTCGTCACCGAAGCGGACACCACCAGCGCGGAGTGGAAGGAACTGTTTGCGCAGAGCAAGTATGCCAAGCACGAGGGATTTGCCCCGGGCCATGGCAAAATCCTGCTGCAAGACCACAAGGACCCGGTCTGGTTTCGCAGCATCCGCATCACGCCGCTCGCTGATTGAGCATGGATGCCAAAACCCGGCTGGCAGCGGCGCGCCTCTATGGCATCGCTGATCTCGGCTACGTTTCCCCCGGCGACCTCATCGCCGTCACCCGTGCGCTCTGCATCGGCGGCGTGGACCTGCTGCAACTGCGCGCCAAAAAACAGACGCCAGCCGAAGTCGCCTCATTCGCCCGCGCCATGCTGCCGGTCACGCGCGACCACGGCGTGCCGTTGATCATCAACGACCACCCGCAAATCGCGGCCGAGGTGGGTGCCGAAGGCGTTCACGTCGGCCAGGGCGATGACGCGGTCGCCAAAGCGCGCGCCTTGACCGGCAATGGCATCCTCGTCGGCAAATCCACCCACACCTTGGAGCAAGCCGACGCCGCAGCCAGCGAGGGCGCCAATTACATTGGCTTTGGCCCGCTCTACGCCACGGGCACCAAACCGGACTACCAGCCCATCGGTTTGCAGGACATCGCGGAAGCCCACCGCCGCGTCTCGTTGCCGATTTTCTGCATTGGCGGCGTGAACGCGTCACGCCTTGACGAAATCCTCAACGCCGGCGCGCGCCGCCTGGTGGTCGTCTCCGCCTTCCTGCAGGCTCCCGACATTGCCGCGGCCGTGCGCACGCTCAAAGCCCGGCTGCCTTGAGCCTTAGAGCCTTGTCTGGCCAAATGCTGTACCTGGCCTCTGCGAGGCCGGCCTCCCCGCGCGCCCGCAACCCCGCTCCTCAACCGGGGTCACAGACCCCGGCTACAGCACCAAGTTACAGCCCTACCCACAGTGGAATGCCGCTCTCGTTTTGGACTTGGGTTCCCGATTCGATCGTTTACCAGACAGGCTCTTACTTGGGCAGCATGCCGAGGTATTGCTCCTCCAACTGCGCCACCCTGGTCTTTTGCGGCTGCAACTGAGGTTCGGCCTCAGCCAGGGCGGTCTTGATTTCAGCCAAGCTTCCCTCAAGCGCCGGAATTTCTTTGCCAACAGCGGCAATGACGGCCTCGGAATCCGCTTTCTGCTTGGCAGCCGCATCGAGAGCAGCCTTGGTTTGGCCGGCTGCGGCGGCTTTGGCATCCAGGATCTTCTGCTCGCCGGCCAGACGCCCCTGGACGTCGGCGAGGTCTGCCTCAACGGGTTGAAGCGCAGCTTTAAACTGCTCGAGAGCCTGCTCATGGGGCTTCAATTCGGCGGCGTATTTGGCCTCAATGGAGGGCCGGACTTTCTGCTTCTCCGCCAGGGCTTTGCCTCGCGCTTCGATCTCTTTCGCAATGCTGTCATGCTGGCCCCGCAAAGGCGCGGCGGCTTTGTCCGCGTCGGCGAGGGCCGCCTGGGTTTCGTCGCGCTTCTTGCTGGCGGCGTTGAGGGTGTCGGCGGCTTTTTTGAGTGTGTCCTTGCCGGTGGCGGCGGTCTTTTGAACGGCCGCCCATTTTTGCTTGGCCGCTTCCTGGTCTTCTTTGGCTTCCCCGGCTTTCAAGGCGGATTCCGCTTCAGTGACTGCTTTTTGATTTGCGGCCACAGCGGCTTCCGCCTGCTGTTTGGCGGCGGCCGCGGTGTTAGCGGCGGTTTCAGCCTGTTCGTGGGCCGTTTTGGCAGCCGCGGCTTTTTCCTGCAAGGGCTTCAGTTTGCCAGCGACTTCAGCCAGCTTTTTCCTCAGGCTTTCCAAGCTGGCAGCTTGCTCGTCCACCACCTTTTGCGCGGCGGCGGTTTCGGCGTCGCGTTTTTTGGCGAGTTCGGCGATGGCCGCCTCCTTGGCGGCGACTTCTTTTTTGCGCGCCTCGACGGCGGCGGTGGCGGCCTTCACGGCTTCGCGCGAGGGCGCCATGGCTTGCTCGTGGGCGGCCTGTTCGGCTTGTTGTTTGTTCAACGTGGCCTGCAGTTGCGGCAGGCTGTTGACGGCTTTGGCCAGCGTCTCCTTGGCGGCAGCGGCGCGTTTGACGGCAGCTTCGCGTTTGCCTTCGGTTTCTTTGAGAGCTTCCTGGTAAGCGCCGACATCGCCCTCAAGCTGGGCCAATTTTTCTTTCTCGGTCAGCACGCCGACGTTGAACTGGGCGGCCCGCAGGGAGATGGGCAGCTTTTCATAAAAGACCAGGCGCGCGTGGTGGGCCTTGGTGTTGGCGAGGGCACGGTCCAGGCCGGCCTTGGCTTCAGCCTGGGCTTTCCCGGCGTCTTCCACCTGCTTGGGCAGCGTTTCGAGCGCCTGGGTGGCGTCCGCCAACTGCTTCTCCAGCTCGGGCTTGCGGTCCTGAGCGGCTTTCAAGGCGTCGCCGGTCTTTTTCACTTCGGCGTCGAAGGCGGCGATGGCCTCAGGAGCGGTGCCAGCAGCTTTCTTGAGCGGCTCGACCTTGGCTTGCTGGCCGGCGATGGCTTTGTCCGCCTGGGCGATCTGCTCCGCTTGCTGCGCGGGATCGGTGAGCGCCTCGCGAGCCTGGCGGGCGGCAGTGAGCGCGGCTTCGGCCTGCTTCAACTGCTCGACGACAGCGGCGTGTTTTTTGAGCGCTTCCACTTGAGCGGCGTGTTTGGCCTGGGCTTCCTGGTGCGCTTTGGCGAGCGTGGCGATCTGCGCGGGCAGGTCTTTGGCGCTTTTCTCCAACTGGGCTTTTTTCTCTTCAGTGCCGGCCAAGTTCTTTTTGACGGCGTCGAGTTTGGCGATCGCTTCCGCCAGCTTCTGCTTGGCCGGCGCCTCGGCTTTTTCGACCTCGGGCAGCGAGCCGGCGAGTTCGATGGCGAGCTTTTCCGCCTCGACGATGCGCTGGGCGATGAGCGGCGGGTTGGCGGAGAAAGTGGCGCGCGGGGTGAAGCCGGTCAGGTTCCAACCCTGCACCTCGCCGCGCCAGTTGCCGGAGACGACGGTTTGGTTGTCGTGCAAGGCCGCGACGCGGGTGACGAGGTCGCCCTGGCTTTTCGATTCGGCGAGTTTTTTTCCATTGAGGTCCCAGAGGCGCACGATGCCGTCCTTGCCGGAAGAGACGAGGCGGCCGTCCGGGGTAAACGCGACGGAAAGCACGCCGCCCGCGTGAGCTTCCCAGGTTTTGAGCTGCTTGCCGCCGTGCATTTCCCAGACCGCGATGGTGCCATCGGTGGAGCAGGAGGCGAGCACATTGGCGTCGGCGCGCCAGGCAAGCTGGACACAGGCCGCCTTGTGCTGGCCCAGGATGTGGAATTCGCCGCCATTGGAAGCCTCCCAAACCATCACATTGCCGTTGCGGTCGCTGGTGGCGAGCATGATGCCGTCCGGGCTGAAGGCCGTGTCGAGGATCCACTCGGTGTGCTTGCTGATGGTGTAAAGCTCCTCGCCGGTGGCCACTTCGTAGCATTTGACGCGCTTGTTGGTGCAGCCAATGACAATCATCTTTTGGTCCGGGCTGATGTCGGCGGCCATGACGCTGTCAAATTCCTTGCCGGCCTCGGTGAGACGCCGCCCGCTCTTCACATCCCAGACGACGGCGTGACCGAATTTGCCGCCGCGTCCGCCGCCCAGAATCAGCAGCGAGCCATTGGCGCTGAAACGCAGCGATTGCGCATAACCCTCCTCGTAAGGCAGCACGCCGGCGAGAACCGCTTTGTCGGTGTCATAAAGCAAAATTTGTTTCGGGCCGGCGATGGCGAGCAGCGGGCTCCACGGACTGGCGGCGAGCGCGGTGATGGCCGTGGTGCGCGGAGTGACGATCACCGGCTCCAGCAAAACGTGCTCCGGCATCGGTGGCGGTCCTTCGGGCTTGCCGGCACTGACAGCCACCGTGAGATCCACCTTGGGACGGTCCGATTTGCGGGCCACGCTCGACTTGGTTTCCAGCACGCCGCCGTTGATCCACTTGGTCAGCAACTCCAACTCGGCCGCGCCCAAAGGAGAGCCTTCCGGCGGCATGGCCGGCTCCTCTTTTTTGGCCGTGGTTGTCCACAAGCGGCTCGCCTCGTGATTGCCCGGATCCACCACCGAACCCCCGGCGCCGCCCGCGAGAGTGGCCGCAAAGCTGGTCAGGTCCAGGTCACCGCGCTTTTTGTCCGGGTTGTGGCAGGAGAAGCATTTGTTCTCCAGCATCGGCTTGATGTGGTCTTCGAAGGTGATTTTTTCCTCCTGAGCGCCCGCGGAGATGGCGGTCAGGAGGAGGAAGGCGGGGAGGAGACGGCGGGGCATGGGTGATCAGCAGGCAGTAATCAGTGGGCGGTAGTCAGTCAGTTGGGCAGGTAAATACTGCCCACCGCCTTCCGCCCACCGCTTACCGGTTAATGAGTGAAGTAGAACTCCTTCGAGTTGAGAAGCGCCCAGAACAAATCCTCCAGCACTTCCTGCCGCTTCTCTGGCGCTTCGGCGATCGATTTCTGGATGGCTGCCCACTCCTTGTCATGGGCGGGACGCCCGAACGCGCGCAGGAAAAGCTCGTCGGTGATCTCGCGATCAGGTTTTTTGTCGGCAAGGAGGCGGGACACAACCTTGCCCTGCTTGATGCGCTCGTGCACCGCTTCGCCATTCATGAGATGCAGCGCCTGCGACAGCGTGGGTTCCATCTTGACCTCGCAAGAGCAGACGGACTCGCGCTTGGCACGGCCGAAGGTGGTGAGGAAGTAAGTCGAAACAGCGCCATCAGCGATCTGCACCGCGCGCGCGCCAAGGGGCAAGCCCTGGAATTTGTTGGGTGTCTCGGTGACCTGGGAGATCGCATCCAACAGCACCTCAGCGCGCACCCGGCGGACTTGCGCACGGGCGAAATTGCGGCTGTCGCCGGCATTGGTGTCATTGACCTGAGAACTGCGCTGGTAGGTCATGGAGGTGCAGATGTCACGCACCATTTTGCGCATGTCGTAGTTGTACTCGGTCAGGTTTTTGGCCAGCGCCTCCAGCAACTCCGGATTCGAAGGCGGATTGGAGACGCGCACGTCATCGACCGGATCAACGATGCCCATGCCGAAAAAGTGCGCCCACATGATGTTGGCAATGTTGCGGGCGAAGAAAGGATTCTGTGGCGAGGCAATCCACTCGGCCAGAACACGACGACGGTCATCGCCCGGCTTGATCTCGGCGAAATCACCACCCAGGAACTTCGGCTTCATGACCGCCTTGGTCAGGAAGTGGCGGGACTCGCCGCTGCCGCTGTTGTAGATGACGACCTCCTGCGGGTCATCCGTGGTCTTGTTCCCAATCTGGGAGAAAAAGGCTTTGAAGCCGTAGTAGTCGTCCATCGTCCAGCGGTCGAAGGGATGGTTGTGACACTGCGCGCACTGGATGCGCATGCCCATGAAAACCTGGGCGACGTTTTCGGTGAGCTTGAGTTGATCCCGCTCGGTTTGGTAGAAGTTCACCGCCGGGCTGGAGACGGTGCCGCCGGTGGCGGAGAGCAGTTCAATGACGACCTCGTTGAGGGGAATGTTTTTGGCGATGCGCTCGGACAGCCAGTTGTAATAGAGCAGCGCGTTTTTGTAGAAGGGCGGCCGGTTGTTGTTGCCGGGAATGTCAGAGCGGATTTGCAGCAGCTCGGCCCACTTCATGACCCACAGCTCGGTGAATTCCTTGCGCTGGGTCAGATCGTCAATGAGCGCCTCGCGTTTCTTGGGATTGGAATCGGCGATGAACTTGCGCACGTCCTCCGGCTTCGGATACAGGCCGGCGACGTCGATGTAGGCGCGGCGAATGAACTCCTCGTCGCTGCAGATGCCGCTGGGCAGAATGCGCAGCTTGTAGAGGTTCTCATCGACCAGGGTGTCGATGTAGTTGTTCTCAACCAAGTCGGGCCGCTGGTAGTCGAGCTTGGCGGGAATGACCAGCACCTGCGAGGTGACATTGTAAACGTCAAAACGCGCCAGCATGAAGGCGGCGCCGCGGGAACCCGAAGTGATCAGTCCGTCTTTGTCGATGGCCGCCACCGGATCGTTGTTCGACATGAACAAAGCGAGCTCGGTAACGTCGCGGTCGGTGCCGTCAGAGTAGGTGGCCCGCACGGTCATCTGCTGGCGGGAGCCTTCGCCTTCGAGCACGATTTGTTTCGGAAACACCTCGATGCCCGTCACCGTGGCAACATCCTTTTTGTCATCCTGCGCCCCCGCCCTGATCCATTCGACCAAAGTCTTGTAGTACTGGCTTTGGTCATTGAAGCATTCGTTGCCCGAGTGGGGCACCGTGGCGATGGCCTTTTCAATCAGCGTGCTCTCCTCGGGGATGGCTAGATTGATGCGGCGTCCCGGCATTTCCCGGGTCAACCGTTCGTAGTCACCCGCGGGGTCCATGCCCCAGATGGAGAGCCTGAAGCCGTCCTTGCCGCGCGCGGCACCGTGGCAGCCGCCCGAGTTGCAGGTCCCCCGCAGGAAGATCGGCATCACATCCAGCCGGAAGGAAACGTCGCGATCCTTGGTTCCGCCCAAAACCTCGACACCCGCCTTGGCGATGAGTCCGCCGACACTGGCGATCAGTTCGGTCTTTCCTGCGTCAGCCAAGGGCCGGATCGTGCTCCTGTCGAGGTCGACCAATTTGCCATCAGCCACCTTCAAACCAGCGTGCGCGGTCACGTCCTGGGTGGTGGCGTCTTTGAAAGTCGCCATCACGACCACTTGATGATGATCACGCTTCGTCTCCAGGCGGAAGGAAGCCGGCAGGATCTCCAGCTTCTCGATCTGGGACAGCTTGTTTTGCAGAGATGCATAAGCTTTCAACTCCTCGGGGCTGCGATGACGCAGAGCGAGTCCTTCAGGCCACTTCGCGCCTTCGGCCACCCACTGCCTGAGCGCGGCGAGTTGTTGCTTCGTCAGAGGATCGCCACTTTTGGAGGGCGGCATGATGTCGTCATCATCGGCTGGCAGCAGCGCACGCTTGAGAATTTCGCTTTCCCCAGGCTTGCCTGGCACAATGCCGGGACCAGTATCGCCGCCCTTGTGCATGGCCTCGGCGGTATGCATGAGCAGGCCGCCTTTCACTTTGTCCGGGTTGTGGCATTCCAGGCAGCGCGACTCAAGCACCGGCAGCACGTCCTGCGTGAAATTGACAGGAGTGGCGGCGGGCTTGTCGTCCGACCAGGCGGTTGCGCCGACGCCAAGCACGGTGCAGACAAACAATGGAACTCGACGGAGATTTTTTCTCATGGGGCGATGAGTCAAAGGGGATGGCAAACCTACGCCAGGCTGCCAGAAATGTTTCAATAGTGAAAAAAGTCGATCAGCGTCCGGCGGCGGCCGCGGCCTCCTGACGAAGCTGCTCCAGGCGCGACAGGGGCTTTGGCGCGGCTTCCTTGGGCTGCGCCTGCGCCACGGCGGCCGGTTCGGGGGCGGCTTTGCGTGGCGCGTCGATCCGGAGCGAGGAGCCCGTGGCGATGCGGTGCGTGGTGGCAACCCCATCCTTGACCGGCACCTCGACTTTCACGAACAAATTGCTCTGCTTGGAGACAGGGGACTTGTCCGTGGTTTTCACCTTGAAGACGGCCTCCTTGCTGTCCTTGGTGATCTTGGCGGGCTCGATTTGAATGGTGTCAGGAACGCCGACGACCTCGGCCAGAGCCTCGCCCTCGAAAGGTTGCAGTTGCTCCAGTTTCGCTACCATGACGGTTTCCTTTCCCTGCTCGACAGCCGCCATCGCCATGGCGGGCGCCTTCATGTAAGCAGGCGCTGTTTCAATCTCATGGAAGGGCGAAGCATTGTAAATGCGCCCCTTCCCTGCGTCGGCCTCGCCCATGACAGTCAATGGCCATTTGCCAGCAGCGACTTCTGGTTTGGCGTCGAGAATAAACATCGCCTCGTTCTTTTTCTCCGGGATGGTCACTTCCCCCAGCGTGCTGACGCCGTTCGGCTTCCAGATCATGAAAACACGAATCGGCGCGGTAAAACCTTCTTTGCGGGTGGCGACAACCTTGAGGTTCATCACACCACCGGCCACCAGCGGCACCGCAGGCGTCTGGATCTCAAGCGCGAACGGAGCCTCTTCCACCACGGCCACCGGCAATTTGTCGTGCGTTTCGGTGAGATAGATGACATTGCCGAGGCGCACCACATCGAAGGATTGGCGAAGTTTTCCCGTGACGTCCTGCGCTCCTTCCGCCGGCTTTAACGTGAGCGGCACCGCTGCGCTGGCATAGGCGGCGTCTGGCGCGCACTCAAACAGCAACGGAATGCTGCTGTAATCCTTCGGCAGCTTTTCAGTCAACAGCTTGATCCCTGGCGGCAAGCCCTCGGTCTGAAACACAAAGTCCCCGGAAACATTGCTGCGCGTGGCATTGACCAGGGTGGCAAAGCGGCCTCCCTTCGGCACAGTGATGAACTGGCGGTAATGACTGTCATTGACGGTGAAATTGGGCGAGGAGACATACAATTCCGAAGGCGCGGCAGTCACCTCCAGACGGTACACGTAGTTCGGGCCGCCACGCTGAAGGTGGTCCTGCACGCGCACGAAGTAGTCGCCATCCTCCGGCACAGTGACGCTGATTTTGCTGTCGAGCCGGCGCAGGCCGCCGCCGTCGTCATTGCTCCCCACAGCGCTGCCTTTCGCGTTCCGCACGCCCACCACCATGTCAATCGGCGAACCGAGCGACTGCCCAAAGCCTTGGACCAGCAGTTTCTGCCCCTTTTGCAGACTGAGCTTGAAGTAGTCCGAGTCGCCCGCTTTTTCCAGGATGCCATTCAAAGCGGCCGTCCCGCCGGCCGGTGCGACGGTGGCCGTGTCAGGCGTGTCGTTTGGCTCCACTTCGAGCGTGTTGTCGAGATTGACCACCCGGAACAGGTTTCCCGCAGGAGCCGGCTCCTGAGTGCTGGCGAAAAGCATGTGCATTTCCTGCGCGTCCGGGGGAATGGCGGCCTCTTCCTCAAACGAGCTGCCATCGCGCGCGATGAAGCGCACAGGCGTGGTCTGGCCCGCCTTCCCTCCGGCGGGAAACACCACCTCGGGGCGCAGATAACCGCCGATGTGCAAGCGATAGAAAGCGGTGCTGCTGCCGCGGTACGATGAGTCCCGCATCAGAACGTAGAACTCTCCATCCTCTTCGGGAACCCAGGAGCAGTACCCATCCTGGCGAAACAAAATGCTGTCGTCGGCAGTCGTTTTTTCGAAGCGATCCTTGTCGATGATGGCGATGTAGGGATCAAACGTGCCGTAACCAAGCCGCAGCCCCTCCGCCTCCAGAGTGATGCGCTGCCCCTTCTTGGCGTTGATCTTGAAATAATCCACATCCTCGCTCTGCACCACGCCTTCAATGGTTTGATTGAGGCCGACCTGCTGCGCCAGATCGAGGTCGTTGTTGGGCTCCACCTCCGCCACCTCCGGATAGTGGCCGACGAAGAACTGCCTGCCGTGCGAAACCCCCGAGCGGGTGACCACACGCATCAAGTGATTGCCTGGCCGGGCGTCCGCCGCCACCGCGATGGTGCATTCGACCGTTTTCTCCTCGATTTTTTCCACGCTCTTCATGGCAAAACCCGGCGAGAAAAACATCAACTCCTCAAAATCGCCAAGCCGGTCCCCTGTGATTTTCAGTTTGACCTCCTTGCCGCGCTGGGCACCACGCGGAGTGGTGGTATTGAACACCGGATAAGCGGCCAACAACATGCCGGCTGTCGCAAGCCATGTCAGCGACATCAAACCGGCTTTGGGCAGGCGATTGGAGGACGGGAGGAAACGAATGAGTGTCATGATAGAGGGGTGCAGCCTAGGACCATGCAGTCACAAAGCGGCCTGCTAGCCATACGCCGCAGCCCAAAAAAGTCTTTCAATTCCGATGCCCGCGAGTGCCTGGGCACTACCCTGCCGTCACGTTCGTTCCGGCAGCGTTCGGTTTCGCTTTCGGAGCGTAGTAATACCTGGCGTAGTTGTAGTATGAGTACTCTTTGAGGTTGCTGCTGGATCGATTGAGCACCACTCCGCCAATGTTCACTTGGCGGTCGTAGAGTTGATCAAGCGCTTTCCCGGAAAGCCGCGCCAAGGTGGAGGAAAGCCTGACGATGAAGATCACCGTATCGATCCGGGGCGCAAAACTGGCGGTGTCATCGGCGACCAGAACGGGAGCGCTGTCAAAAACGACGTAGTCGTAGGCAGCCGTCATCTCCGCCAGGATCTCCTGCGCCTTCTTTGAGAGAAGCATCTCCGAGATCTGCTCAAAGACCTCTCCTCTTGCGATCAGATCGAGATTGGGGGTGCCGCTGTCGCGAACAGCTTCACGCCACGACATTTTGCCAGTCAAGGCATCACTGAGACCGGGGGAAACCGGCATTTTGAAAAGGTCGTTGATGCCGCCGCGCCGCAAGTCACAATCGGCCAGCAACACCCTGGCGCCCGACAAGGCGATCGTGATGGCAAGGTTGGCTGAAATCGTCGTTTTGCCCTCATTGGGCACAGCGCTGGTCACCAAGATCGTTTTCGGCGGAGCACCCTGCCAGTTTTTGAACAGAATGGAGGACCTGACGTTGCGAAAAGCTTCCGCGTAAAGGTGGCGGCTGTCATTGGGCTGCAGCAATGCCACGTCACCACGCTGTTTTTGGTCGGGCACCTGGCCAAGCACCGCCTCCCCCGGAAACAAAGCGGCAAACTCGCTGTAGGAGTTCATGCGGTCATCGAGCCGGTCAAACAACAGCAGGATCGCCGCCCCAGCTCCCAAACCCAAAGCCAGTCCGACAAGCATGGACATGAGCCATTCCTCCGGCTCCTGCTCCGCCTCCGACGCAGATTCCTGGATGGCGACGTAGTCCATGAAATTGGCCGTGAACTGGTTGAGCTCGGTGGCGCGCTCGAACCAGGAGTCGAAAGCACTCTGTTTGACATCCGCGTCACTCTTCAACCTTTCATCCTGCGCGATCAAGGAAGCCAGCGCGGAGGCTTCAACCGTCTTTTCTTCGATGCTGGCGTCTTTCGCTTGCAGTTGCCGTTCGATATCCGCCTTGGTCTGCTGGAGCTCCGCCAAAATCTCCCCCTCCAGTAGGCGCATCATCGACGCCGTTTTCTCAATCTGCTCCTCCACTTCGACGACCCCGGGATACTGCGGCTTGAATTCCTCCAGCAGACGCTCCTTTTCGACGCGCAGCGTCAGCATATGATGCTTGGTTTTGACCCACTCCTGCTCGGACCGCGTCATGCCATAAGACCCCGCGCTGCTGGCCCGGCTGAGCTCATTGCCGCCCTCGGCTGTGTCCGCCGCCAGCTTGGCGCCATCCATCCTGGCCTCCACCGCCACGGGCATCGACAAGACGCGTTCGCGTTTCTGCATCGCCGCCCCCACGTCCTTCAAGGCCAGATCGACTTCGACCAACTGGTTCTTCAACTGGTCCCGGTCCGCATTCAAACGCGTGAGTGTCGTGGAAGCGACCGAATACCCGCTGGTCAGGGTGATGATGTCATTCACCTTGCGAAAGCTTTCGAGCTTCTCCGCCGCCTCCTCGAATGCCTTTTGCCGCCTCAGAACATCGTCGGCAAACGAGGTCAAAACCTTGCCCAAGGCCTGTTCGCGCACAAAAGTTCGCTGCGAGATGAATTCATCCATCAACGCATTGAGGAATTTTTGCGTGTACTCCTTGTCCTCCCCCACCGCCACCACATTGAAGATGGCCGACCCGCGGTTTTGATGCACCGAGAGGCTGACACTGGACTCCTCCATATCCGGGTAGAGCGTGCGCATGCGGGACAAGGTCTTGGTCTTCAACATGCCGCTGTTGATGGTCTCCATGATCGTCCCATAAAAGTCCTGCAACTGCTCCTGCCACAGCACCCCCGCCGTGGGGTCCACCACGCGGCCGCCTGCGACCAGTTTGGCGACCGACTTGTATTCCACCGGCTTGCTGGTGATGCGCAGAGCCTGCACGCAGATGCCGATGCTGGCCGTCAGCAGCAAAAACCACCAACGACGGCGCAGGAGGATGCGGTAACGCTGAAATTTGGCCGAAGTCTCGTGAATCCGGCTCAAAGACGTGGACTGATCAGGCAGGACAAGTTGCTGTTCCATGGAAAAGATAAAAAGCAAGGCACCGGCACCCCGGCATTTACTGGCACGCCAAAGTGCCCCACTTTGCTAGCTATTCCATAAGAAAAAAGCGGCGGATGGAATTTCAGCCGGCAGCCACTTCCACGACCAAGGCCGTGATGTTGTCGCGCCCGCTCTCCGCCAAAGCCTCTGCCACCAGGCGCTGCGCTGGCGGCAGCTCCCTCTGCTGCGGCTTCGGCTCGCGGATCAACTCCTGCAGCGCGCGATCCCAGAGCCCGTCGTTCAGGCCGTCGGTGCAAAAGAGAAACCGGTCCCCGGGCTGGCAAATCACCGCTCCGACCTGGGGATCCACATACTTGTGGCCAGCACCAAGCGCTTTGGACAGCACATTTTTCCGGGGATGCGTGCGCTGCTCGCGCTCATTGATTTTTCCGTTCCGCCGCAGCCAGCCCACATGCGAGTCGTCGTGGCTGATCTGGGTCATGCCGCCTTCGACCGGCAGATAATAAATCCGGCTGTCACCGATGTGGGCAAAGTACATCCGGCCCGGCACGAACCAGCCCAGGCTGAGCGTCGCGCCCATGTTGCGGCATTCCTCATAACTTTCACCCAAACGCATGAGGTCGCCATGGATGCTGTGAAACAACTCCACCAGGATGTCGGCAAACCCGATGGGCAGGCCGGCGGCACGCTGGGTGAAGCGGCGCGGCATCAGGCGCGTGATCTTCTCCACCGCGATCTTGCTGGCAAACTCGCCCGATTTCTCCCCGCCCATGCCATCGCTGACCGCGAAGATGTAGTCGCAATCGCCATTGCTGCTTTCCCCAATCTTGCCCAGGTAACGCGCGCCCTGCGCATCGACGACCAGGGCGAGAAAAGCGTCCTCGTTGTTCGCTCGCACCCTGCCCACGTGGGTCTGGCCGGACCAGCTCAAACTGACAGGCGCGTTTTCAGCCCCATGGGAGGCGGTGGTGGACGACCGGTTGGCGGAGATGGCTTGCTGCATGCGCTGCTCAATGGCTCAGTTCGAAGGCGGCGCCCCCCCCGCATCCGGCTCCAGGATGGTGGCGAATTCAAAGTCGATGATGCAGAAGCGGCCATCACTCTGCCGGTACGTCACGTTGCGCAAAAAGGGATCGTCATGCCGCACCCCGTAGTGCTCCAGTTCGGCAAACAAATCGGCCAATTTCTCCTCACTGATGCGTTCCACCCGCGAACCGCAGTTGCTCGTCACCAAATAAAGTTTGGCGGGATCATGGTCCAGGATGCGCGGCACAAACGGGCATTGCCGCCGCTCCAGGTATTGCAGCACCCGCACTTCGGTGGCAAACCGCTCCTCTGCCTTCGGACCACGGAAATGCTTGTGCACCCGGCCGTCGTAACCGATGCGCACCAGAGCCCGCTGCGTGTCCTTGGCCTCGTGCATGCGTCAAAGTGAAGGCTGCCCCTGCACCACCCGGGTGCCCGCCAGGAGATCGTGAATGCAGCGGCGGTCTTCGCGAAAGATGAAAAGAATATCCACCAATGCGTAAACACCCCCGATGAAGGGAACGCTGGTGATGATGCCATTGACCACGGCGCGGAGAATGATGGTTTTGACCCAGCCCGGGTTTTCATCGCTTTCGACACCGACGACGCGGGTTCCAACGATGCGCTTGCCAATGGTCTGGCCGCGCTTGGCCAGCATGACGATGTTGATAACGGCCAGCGTCAAAACCAAAACCACGCTCAAACCAAGCAGCCCCATGTTGGGCTCAACCTGGGGAAGTTCTTCCGGGTTCACCTGCCCCTGCGCCGCTGCCGTGAAAGCCTCCACACCAAAAGCAAGAACAAGCGGAATGTAGGCGACGAAAAACATCACGCCATCGAGCAGCGCCGCCCCCAGCCGCTGCCCCAGGGTGGCCAACGGAGCGGTTCCCGTTTGTGTGGCGGCACCGTACGTTTGAACACCCGGAGGCGCGTAGGGATTGACTTCGCTGACGGGCTCAGGAGCCAAAGCGCCCGCCATTACCTCTCCCAGCGGCCTCCATTCCGCCATGCCCTCAGTCCATGCCAAGTCCGTGTTGCGCAACTCGCCGGCTGCGAACTTGTCTCGAACCTGGGTCTCGTCAAAAACGCCCAACTGCTGATTGTCCCGTGCAATGTGGTAGGCCATGTCAGCCAAGGCTAACCAATGCACCCGCTTTGTCCAGACTCAGCGCGAAAAAAGCGCGCTGCCGCCAGCAGAGCAAGCGCGGCTTGCATGAGCCACGCAGCAGACCGACCTTCGCGGCATGAAGATTCATGCTGTGCAGCCCGACTGCGTTTGGGAATCACCCGAGGCGAACATGGCCAAAGTGCGGCAGTTGCTGCAGTCTGTGCGCACCCAGCCTGAGGACTTGATCATTCTGCCGGAGATGTGCCTGACCGGCTTCAGCCTCAACCCTGCCGTGACCGCCCAACCGCCAGGCGGCCCCAACGAACGGTTTCTGGCGAAATTGGCAGCACAACACCAATGCGCGGTGGTGGGCGGCGTCGTTTCCGCAAGCGGCGAGGCGGGCATGGCGCGCAACGAGGCTGTGGCCTTCGCTCCAGACAGCAGCGAGCTGGCCCGTTACACCAAACGCCAGCCGTTCAGTCCCGGCGGTGAAAACAAGGTGCATGCGGCAGGAAAAGATGCCGCCGTTTTCGACTGGGCCGGTGCCCGCATCGGATTGATGATCTGCTACGACCTGCGTTTCCCGGAAATCGCGCGCGAGGCGGTGATGCAAGGTGCCGAGTTGCTGATCAACATCGCCTGTTGGCCGGTGGCGCGCGTCGAGCACTGGCTCACGCTGCTGCGTGCGCGGGCGATCGAGAATCAAGCCTGGGTCGCCGGCATCAACCGCTGCGGGCGTGATCCGCACTTCACGTACCCGGGCCGTTCCGTCATCGTCGATCCGCAGGGCGTCATCGCCGCCGATGCGGGCGACCGCGAGCAAGTCATGAGCGTGAACTGCGATTTGGAAGCCGCGCGGCAATGGCGGCGCGACTTCCCTGCCCTGCGCGACGCCGGCATCCTGCCTGCTACTTGATCGCCGGGTTCGGAGAGTACTGCTGAATCTCGGCGGCTTTTTCGTCCTCGTTGGGATGCAGCAGCCGATAGAACAGCTCGCCCAGTTTCGAACGCTTGACGCCCTCCTCCGGCGGCGACTGCTCCTGGTTCATGAAGGTGCGCAGCTTGTCGCCAAAAGGCGATTGACTGGTCGAGTCCTCGTAATTGGCGGGCAGATCGCCGTCGCCAAAAACGATGCGCGGCTGGATGAACACCAGCAGCTCGCGCCGGGTCTTGTTGTCCCGCATGGAACTGACCAGGTGCTTGATGACTGGCATGTCCTTGAGGAATGGCAAGCCGGTGCGCTCCTTTTCGATGTTCTCGCGAATCAGGCCGCCCAGGAGCACCGTCGCCCCGTCCCTCACCATGACGGTGGTGTTGAGCGTTTGCTGGCTGATGTTCGGGAAGGGGTTGCCGTTGATGGTGGTGGTGCCGCTCTGCTCATTGTTTTGCTGCATGATTTGCAGCGTGAGCTCGTCGTCGCTGTTGATCAGCGGCGTCACGCTCAAGCCCAGCACGATGGGCTGGAACTGAATCTGCGAGGTCACACCGAACTGGCCGTCGCCACCCGGGTTGATGCTGTTGGTGGAGGTGGTGGGAACCGGAATCGAGGTGCCACTGGTGATGTCCGCCGGCTGGTTGTTCATGGTCAGCAGCGTCGGCCGGGAAATGACCTGGAAGTTGCGATTGCTGGCCAGGCTGTTGATGATGACATCCACGCCGTCCTCAATGCTGCCATAGAACGTGAGTCCGCTCAAGGCATTGGTGGCGAGATCGGCGACCGTTTCGACGGTGTTGGGATCAAGCGGCACGATTGACGTGTTGCGCAGCAGCCCGGTCCCGGTCGCATTGTGGCCATTCCAGCGCAATTGCGTGGGCCGCAGCAGGTAGTCGATGCCAAACTGGAAATTGTCGCTGAGGTTCATCTCCCCGATGACCACGTTGATGACGATCTGGCGCGGACGGATGTCGAGTTCGTCGATGATCTCATCGAGGATGCGCAGGTGCTCGGGCGGCCCGGAGAGGAAGATGCTGTTGTTGAGCGGATCGGAGATCAGCAGGGTCTTGCCCACGACCAGCGAGACCGGGTTGGTGTTTTGAATGAATGGCTGTCCGCCGCCAATACCGCCGCCCATGCCGCCCATGCCGCCGCCGAAGCCACCACCGAAACCGCCCCCCATGCCCCCCATGCCACCCATGCCGCCGCCAAAACCACCCATGGTGTTGCCAAAGCCGGAGCTGTTGAGCCCCGTGTTGCCAAAACCCGCGCCTCCCATCCGGTTGTTGCTCGTCACGCTGCCGGCGCCCGGACTGGTGGTGCTGGTGCCGGTGACACCGCCCGCGCTGCCGCCCGTGCTCTGCTGGCCGTTGCCACGATTGATGGCATCACCGATGATCGACATGGCGGCGTCAACACGCAGGTAATGCAGCTTCCGCGTGACGAAGCTCCGCAGCTCCGACGGCGCGTCCAATTCCTCGATCAACTTGCCGATGTACTCGATCGACTCCGCGGTGCCGATCACCAGGATGCGGTTGGTGCGCGGGATGGCCACGATCTTCGGCGGCTTCTCCGTCGTGCTGTCACCCCCGCCGGAAGAGACCGAAATGCCCGGTGCCGCGCCTCCCGCTTGCGGCGTGTCGGGAGCCCCGGGATTGTTCGGGATCGGCGAGCTGCCGCCGCGGCGCCCGGCTCCGGTCACCCCGCCGCCGCCGGAGCCCTGCTCGTCCGTCTCCAAAATCTCATTGAGCGCGCCAGCGACTTCGTCGGCATCGGCGCGGGTCAACTGAAACGACTTCTGAATCTCCGGCCGGGAAGGCACATCCAGCTTTTTCAGCAGCGCCAGGATGCTGCGCACGGTCACGCTGTTTTCGATGATGATCAGCGCGCGCATGTTTTCCACCGCCTGCACTAGGCCGTAGCTGTGGCGCGGAATCGCCTGATCGACGGCCTTCACCGCATCCTCAGGGTTGAGATGCTGCAAAGTGGCGATGTAAGTGATGACCTCTTCGTTGCCGGGCAACTGGTCTTCCTCGGTATAGAGGGTTGTGCCTTCCGTGGAGGGTCGTTTGGCGTCGGCGGCCAGGATTTTGACAAATCCGGGTCCGGCAGGGACAAAAGCATAACCATTGAGCAGCAGACTGGCCTCCAGGTAACGGATGGCCTGTTCCTTCGGCAACTCGCCGGTGGTTTCGATCGTGACCGTCACCGCTTCAATGTTGGCGTCGCGGATGACTTTCAATCCGGTCCAGTCCTCGTAGTCGAGCAGGATCTGCGGCAGCGGCGTGTTGGGATACTGGATGATGATGTTCTCCGAAGCCGGACGGCTTTGCGGCGCGATGTTGGGAACATTCGACTGCGGCTGCACCGTGGCGGGAATCTGCGGGGGAGCCGCATTCGGATTGACCCCGGGCGGCTGGTTCGGAATCTGCGCCGGCGCGGCTAGCGACGACAGCAGCACAGCAGCGGCGAGGAAGGAAGCTTGGCGAGGAGTCATAAACGGAAGGGCACGGCGGCTGGCTACTTTTGCTGGATGGGAGTGGGGATGAGCTGGCGGCGGCGGCTGCCCGGCGAGGGCACAGCTCCCGGCGCGCCTGGCACAGCCCCCATGCCGGGGTTGGGCAGGCCTGGACTGGCGCCCGGCAGCGGCGCGCCGGTGGCCTGGTTCACACGCGGGGCGTTGGGGTTGGCAGCCGCCCCAGGCTCAGTGCCCGCGCGCCCAGGCACATAACCTGGCATGCCCGGCCTCAAGGGCTGATTCAAAGGCTGTCCATTGGGGCCGCGCTGCATCAGGCTGGCTTGCGCGCCTGGCGGCAGATTGGCATTGACCTGCCCGCCCTGCCCCGGCTGGGCCGCGTCGCCGGTGGGGGCCATGGTGTTGCTGACCGTGACCGGCTGCGCCAACAGCTCGCCGTCAAAGGTCAGATCCGCCGTCTCGCTGCCGCGGGAAACTTTGACCGAGGACTTGGTGCGGTCCCGGTCGTAATTGACGCTGATCAGGCGGAACTCACCGCTGTTGTCGCCCTCGCTCAGACGCTGGTAGGTACCGGTCTGCTTGTTGCGCAGCGTCACCTTGTAAACCCCGCCGCTGGCGATGATGCCGGCCAGGGACCAGTCTTTGGAAAAATTCTCCACATTCTGAATGATCGGGGCCGTCTCCAGCAGGAACGGGTTCTTGTTCCACATCGCCAGGTAACGGTCTTCCGAAAAGGCCTGCGGCACCACCGAATCATCGGTTTCGGACTCCACATCCTCCTTCATCTCCGGCTCCTCCACCAGCACAGATGTCTCCTCTGGCGGGGCATCCGCCACCTCCTCCTGCGCGCCCGTCCATCCCACGCCCAAAAGAGCGAGGGCGAGGCAAAGACGCCAAATCTGGAGGGTTGCGTGCGGCATGATCAAAGCTCAGGAACCGGTTTTGCGGTACCACTTCTGCAGCACCAGGGAAATGTTGATTTGAGAGGTGTCATCCTCGTCGGGTGTGATCGTGATGCTCGGAATGCTGACAAAAAGCCCGGGCTGCTGCAAATCGTAGAGCCAGCCCATGGCGTTGGTGAACTCGGCCTTGCCCTGCACCAGCAAGGTGGAGGCGAAAAGCGCGGGCATCTCCGCCGGCTCGGAAGGCTGGCTCTGCACCACGTCGATGCCCCGGTTCTCCATGGTGTCCTGCGCCAGCTTGTTGATTTCCGTGTCGGCATCACGCCGGCTGGTGAAGACCGGCTGCTTCTCCGTGATCCACTTGCCCCGCTCCAGCCAAAGGTCTTTTTGCCCGAGCAAAATCTCCGCCTCGGTCTGTTTCAGTGCCAGCTCATACTCCGCGTCATCGACGCGCTGCTTCCAATTTTTGAGCTGCGTCACCCCCAGGAAGGCCCCTCCCGCCAGCAGGATGGAAACAAGGCCGTAGGCCAGATTGCGTTCGCGGGCGGTCATGAAGGTCGTTATTGGGTGGCGACGAGATCGTCCGGCGCGGCCGCTTGCGTTTGCAGACGCCCCTCGGCGCGGAAGGTGGCACTGCCGTCCTGCAGGCTGGCATTTTGAACGAAACCCTGGTCAAAGCCCCAGTCCTTAAAGTACTCGGAGGCGCTCAAATCGCCACTGAAGTCGATGGCGTGCTGGGAGCTGGAGGCGACGCCGTCGATGATGAGGCTCTCGGCGGTCACCTGAAAGCGGGTGATGCGGATGCCTTTATCCGGCAGCAGGCTGACGAGCTGGTAGAACATCTCGATGACGAACTGGTCCCGATTGAGGGCGGGATCGAGCGTGGTGAAGGCCGTCTGCGCGTCACGCACCGCCTGCAACTCGGGGAATTGCGCGTCAATGCGCTCCTGCTCCGCCACCACCGCCTGCTCGCGCACATACAGGCGGGCGGCGAAAGCGCCCAGCGCCGCCGTGACCACCAGCACCACCGCGCCCAGCGTGCTCAAAATCAGGCGCTGCCGGCGGCGGTCCTCGCGCGCCTGCACCACAGCATCCGGCCGCACGCGGCTTGGCTGGTCCGGCACCCGCGGCGGCTGCGGCGCCACCACGCGCGCGGGCACGCCCAGCGCGTCCAAAAACTCGGCGTCCGGCGGCGTTTCGTCCTCCACCTGCTCAATCTCGGCCCGCTCCAGCCGCGGCAGCAAGTCCGCCAATTCGAGCGCTGCCAGAATGCAGCGAATTTCGGTCGCCGCGTCGGCGTCCAGCGCGCGCGCACACAAAGCCTGGGAATGCAGCAACCGACCGCTTTCATGCGGCACGGCGGCGATCCAGTGATCGAGTTCCCGCCAGAGCGACAAGACACCGGCAGTCAGTTCGTGAAAGCAGGCTGCCGGTGCGTAGGCCGAATCCAGGGTGCGACTGGCATCGGCCCCCTCCGGCGCCGAGCCATCAATGACAAACACCGCAGCCCCGCCATCGCGTCCACTCGGATCCGCGGGTTGAATGACAAACCGATGCTGCTCCAAATCCTCCGCTGGCAGCCCGGCGGCTTCCAATTCCAGTTGCACCGCCGCCTCCTGCTGCGCGCTGTCGCTGGCAAGCAACCGGACGGGAATGCTCAGGGTGTTTTGCGTCGGCACCGCCACCCAGCCAGGATTGCCCCGCAAGCCGTCTTCCAAAACCGGCTGCTGGGTGCCGCGCACGCGCCAAGCCTCGACCCCGGTACGGCCGGGGACGAGCATGAGTTCAGGCGCGTTTTTCATGCAAGCACGATGCGGATGGTTAAGAGACCCAAATCAAGTCGAGTCTATCAGCGGCCCAGCCCTGGCGCAAGCGCCGTGACAGCCGTTTCCACCGGTTATTCGACGGGAATTCCGGTCGGGGATAACGCTCAACGCAGGTATAAACGCTGCCGACCGCTCACTCCAGTGTCGTTAATCCGACAATTTCCTCCGAATTCACCCCGCCATCCTCATTGACGGGTTCATCCGGGAAGCGGGTGCGGAGAACTGATGGGGGAGTCCAAAATGAGGACGGCATTCCGCTGTAGCCGGGGTCTGTGACTCCGGTTGAAGGCGGGTGCTGCGCACTGGGCAGCCGGCCTCATAGAGGCCAGGCACAGCACCGGCGGGGGCACCGGAAACGGCACGCGAGGGCGCGTGCGCTCCCCAAAACTCCAGGCCTCAAGCCGCCTCGGGAAGTGCCGCTTCCTCCTCGGCCCGCGCTTCCAATTCCGCCTCCACGCGCAGGTTCTCGACGATGTAGTTCTGGCGGTCCGGCGTGTTTTTGCCCATGTAGTAGGCCAGCATGTCCTTCAACTTGATGTGCTCGGGCATGATCACCGGCTCCAGCCGCATGTCCGGGCCGATGAAGTGCTTGAACTCGTCCGGACTGATCTCGCCCAGGCCTTTGAAGCGGGTGATCTCGGCATTGCGGCCGAGGCGGTTGAGCGCGCGCTGCTTCTCCTCCTCGTTGTAACAATAGAGCGTCTCCTTCTTGTTGCGCACGCGGAACAGCGGTGTTTGCAGGATGTAAAGATGCCCCTGGCGCGCGTTCGGAATGTGCGCCAGCTCCGGGAAGAACTGCAGAAAAAAGGTGATCATCAGCAGCCGGATGTGCATGCCATCCACATCCGCATCGGTGGCCAGCACGATCCTGTTGAAGCGCAGGTCGTCGAGCGACTCCTCAATTTGAAGCGCGTTCGCCAGCAGGTAA
Source organism: uncultured Verrucomicrobiaceae bacterium (assembly GCA_964553805.1). Taxonomy (GTDB): domain Bacteria; phylum Verrucomicrobiota; class Verrucomicrobiia; order Verrucomicrobiales; family Verrucomicrobiaceae; genus JAGRPD01. The sequence goes on along the minus strand of CAZKMS010000018.1, from coordinate 25,678 downwards.
AACTCCTCGTTCTCATAAACCACTTTGCGGGTCAGCCCGAAGCAGTTCAGCGGCTTGCCGCGCAGGGAGAAGACCGCCTGGGTGTTGACGTCGCGGCTTTTGGTGATCGAGCCGCTGGCACTGTCGCCCTCGGTGATGAAGATGGTGCTTTCCTCGCGGTTTTTGTCCTTGGTGTCGAGGTGCACACGGCAGTCGCGCAGTTTTTTGTTGTGCACCTTGGCCTTGCGGGCGCTTTCACGGGCGGCTTTTTGAATGCCGCTGATCTCCTTGCGCTCCTTTTCGTTGGCGAGGATTTTTTCCTGCAGCGACTTCGCCACGGCCGCGTGCTTGTGCAGGTAGTTGTCGAGCTGCTGGGAGACAATGCTGATGATGTGAGTGCGCAGGTTGCGTCCGCCCGGCTCCATGTGGGTGGAGCCCAGTTTGGTCTTGGTCTGGCTCTCAAACACCGGCTCCTGCACCTTGACGCTGACGGCGGCGATGATGGAGCCGCGCACGTCGCTGGGCTCGAACTGCTTGTTGAAAAAGCTGCGGCAGCCGGCCACCACCGCCTCGCGGAAGGCGGCCAGATGCGTGCCACCCTGGGTGGTGTGCTGGCCGTTGACGAAGCTGTAATGCTCCTCGCCGTAGCCCGTGCCATGCGTGAAGGCCACCTCCACATCCTCGCCCTCGATGTGGATCACCGGATACAGCGGCTCCTCGCTCAGTTTGGCCTGGATGAGGTCTACCAGGCCGTTCTTCGATTTGAATTTCTCGCCGTTGAGCGTCAGCGTCAGCCCCGGGTTCAGCCAGGAGTAGTAGCGCAGCATCTCGCGCACGTAGTCGAGCTTGAAATGAACCTGCTGCGTGAAGCTCTCGCGGTCCGGACGGAAGGTGATGCGGGTGCCGTCCACCTCTTCGCAATCGCGCGGGTTCTTCATCTCATAGCGCACTTGGCCGCGCTCGAATTCGACCGCCCGCGTGCGCTTCTCCCGCACCGCCTGGATCTCAAAAAACTCGGACAAGGCGTTCACCGCCTTGATGCCGACGCCGTTCAGACCGACGGAGCGCTTGAAGACCTCGCTGTCGTATTTCGCCCCGGTGTTGATCTGCGCCGCGCATTCCATCAACTTGCCCAGCGGGACGCCGCGCCCGTAGTCGCGCACGGTCACGGATTGATCCTCGTCAACGGTGATGTCCACCTGGCTGCCGTAGCCCATCACATGCTCGTCGATGGCATTGTCCACCACCTCCTTCAGCAGCACGTAGATGCCGTCCTCAGGCTGCGAGCCGTCCCCCAGCTTGCCAATGTACATGCCGGGGCGCAGGCGGATGTGCTCGCGCCAGTCGAGCGATTTGATGCTGTCTTCGGTATAACCGTGGGCGGGCTGGGACATGGGCCAAATTAGTTTAGAAACCTTAAACTTGCTACCCTTTTCCATAGGGTGCGCAGCGGGGCTGTCAATGCTCCGCTCCAGCTTCCGGCGTCACCGTTTCAAAAATCGCCCCGCCGAGCAGGCGGTCGCCGTCGTAGAGCGCGCAGATCTGTCCCGGCGTCAGCGCGCGCTGGCGCTCCTCGTATTCCAGGTCCGCCACCCATTCCCCATGCTCGTTTTGCCGCGGGCGAAACAGCGCCCTGCCCGCCGGACAGCGGTAGCGCGGTTGCGCCTCCAGCACGCGTTCGTTGGTCAAAGGCTCACCGGTGCTGGACAGGCCCACCAACGTGCAGCGGCGCGCCCACAGCAGCGGAGTGTCCGGGCTCTCGATGGCGATCACCAGTTCGTTGCGCGGCGGGCGCTTGGCCACGACGACATAAGCCTGCTTGTAGAGATTCGAGGGCACCCGCAGGCCCTTGCGCTGGCCCAGGGTGTAGAGGTGCAGCCCTTTGTGCTCGCCGAGCACCCGTCCCTCAAGATCGACAATCGGCCCGGGCCGGTCCGACACGAAGGTGCGCAAAAAGTCCTCCATGCGCACCTCACCGATGAAGCAGATGCCCTGGCTGTCTTTTTTGCCAGCGGTCTTGAGCTTCATCTCCGAGGCAAGCGCGCGCAGTTCCGGTTTGGTCAGGTGGCCAATGGGAAACCGCGCCGCCTCGACCTGATGCGGCTGCAGCATGGCCAGGAAGTACGTTTGGTCCTTGTTCGGATCGACTCCGCGCAGAACCACCGGCCTGCCATCCGGCAAAACTTCCCGGCGCGCGTAATGGCCGGTCGCCACCGCTTCAAAACCCTGCTCCCGCGCCCAGTCCAGCAGCACGCCAAACTTCATCTCGCGATTGCACATCACATCAGGGTTCGGCGTGATGCCATCTTGGTAACCTTCCAACAGGTAGTTCACCACCCGCTCGCGGTACTCGCGCATCAGGTTCACCACATGGAAATCGATGCCGAGCTGGCCCGCCACCGCACGCGCGTCAACGATGTCCTCCTCCCACGGGCAGTGGCCGATGATGTTTTCCTCGTTGATCCAATTCTTCATGTAGGCGCCGCTGACCTCATGGCCAGCGCGCACCAGCAGGGCGGCAGCGACGCTGCTGTCCACCCCGCCTGAAAGCGCCACCAGGATCTTCATCCCGCGTCGGCGTGCCGGCCCTTGAAGGTCAGCTCCGCAATGCCGCTCTTGTCCAGTCCCCCGAGTCCGAGCGCCTTCATCTTTTCATACTGCGCCTGCGTGGCGGCGTTGAGCGGCAGGTTCAAGCCGGCCTCTGCCGCGATGAGCGCCGCGATGCCGCTGTCCTTGGCGGCGTGATCGGCGCTGAACCAGCAGTCGTGCTCGCGCGCCACCATGTCGGCGGCGTCGGTCTCCAGCACGCGGCTGTTGGCGCCGGTTTGGGAAAACACCTCGCGGATCAAATCGAGATCATGCCCGAGCGCGGCCGCCAAACCCAGGCCCTCGGCCAGCCCTGCGGTATTGATGTTCATCACCATGTTCACCAGCGCCTTCACCTCCGCCGCGCGGCCTGCGCCGCCGATGTAGCGCCTGTTGACACTCATCTGCTCCAGCAGCGGCAGCAGCCGCTCATAAACCGCCTCGTCACCGCCCAGCATCAGGTAAAGTTTGCCTTCGCGCGCGTGGCTGATGCTGGAGGCCATGCAGGCTTCCAGAGAATCCGCCCCAGCCGCCTTTGCCGCCGCATAAACTTCGCGGTGAATGCCCGGCGTGACCGTGGCACAGTTGACAAAAACCTTGCCCGCCGCGCTTTGCAGCAGGCTGTCTCCCGGCTCCAAAAAGATCCGCCGCATCGCCGCGTCATCGGTCACCACCGTGAAAATGACCTCCGCCGCCGCGGTGACCGCCGCCAGCGAGTCGGGCGCGGTGCAGCCCAGCTCCGCCGCCAGTTCCTCCGCCAGCGGGTGGTGTGAATCGCACACAGCGGTGATCTCATAACCGCAATCCTTGAGCCGCCGCGCCATGTTGGCGCCCATGCGGCCGACTCCGACAAAAGCAATGCTTGGCATGATCGATAAATAAGGTTGGGGATGTGGCGGGGTTACTTAAACTCCGGGTAGAATGGATTGTGCTGCTTCTCCTCAGCTACGGTTGTCAGCGGCCCGTGGCCAGGACAAATGATCGTTTCATCCGGCAGCGTGAAGATTTCCTTGCGATTGGTCGCCAGCGCGTCGGCGTAGGACACCATGCCGCCACCCATCGATGAGGCGAACAAGGCGTCGCCCACCACCGCCAGGGGCTGCGCCAGACCGGTGACGACATAGGTCACCCCAGCGCGCGCGTGGCCATGCGTCGAGCGCGGCTCGATGCGCAGGCTGCCGAGCATCCAACTGGTGCTGGCATTGATTTCGAAGGTCTCCGTGCCGGCACAAGGCTCTTTGGCATGGCTCAGCGCCGAGCCACAGCCGGTGCCCTGTTTTAATTTGGCCAAATCTGCGATGTGATCGCCATGCGTGTGCGTGATGAAAATGCGCCCCAGGCGCAGACCGTGATTCTCGATGAAATCCACCATCGGTTGCGCGTCCGCGCCGGTGTCAAACGCCGCCGCCTGCTTGCTGGCCGGATCCCAGACCACGTAGGCATTCACCGTCATGTCATCGAAAGGCGTGTTGAAACAGGCCAGGCCGGCCATTTCAATCGGGCGCGGCAGCCAGCCGTTCTGCGCCATCACCACCAGGCTGGGTCCATGCAGTTCGAGCGGCCCCGCCAGCCGGAGGAGGGTCGCTTCGTCGGCGATGCCTTCCTTGGCCGAGGCGAGCAGCGCAGGCTCCACCCCCGCTGCGGCGGCCAGCGCCTCGTCACTGAGGCCGTGGCCGCGCTGGGCTTTTGCGATCACATCATTAAATAGGTCTTCGAGCGGAATCATGAGGCTTCATCCTGGACAAAAAACCGGGGGGCTTGCAACTCCGAAAGTGTGATCTGTCCCTGACAAAAGGCCGGCCGCTGATCGGCGCGCCCGGGTCAGGACAAATGCGTATTTTCATTGAAGATGCGTGTTTTACGACGCGTCATTGCCTTTTCCCTTTTTTCCCGTAGTTTATCCGCCCCCCGACCGACCTCATGAGTTTGCCTGAAATCGCCGGACACGAGCTGCTCGAATTGATCGGCAGCGGTGGCTGCGGCGCGGTCTACAAAGCGCGCGCCGCTGATGGCAGCGACTGTGCCGTCAAGGTGTTCAGTTCCATGGCGATCAACCGCAAGGCGCTGACGGCGGTTTCCCATGCGCTGGCGGCCATGCCACCGCATCCGGGCATCGTCACGCCCGCCTCATTTGGCTTCGAACGCAGCCCGTATTTCTGGGCACAACCCCTTTTCGGCCACAAAGTCAAAGACAGCCATGGCCGCGCGCGCTGGGAAACCTCCACGCTGGAAGACTGGTGCCAGCAAGGCGTGGCGCACGAGCGTGCCTGGGAGCTGGTCTATGAGCTGGCGGACGCGCTGTCCTGGCTGCACCGTCACGGCGTCCCTCACGGCAACCTGCGCCCCTGCAACATCCTGGTCGCTGACAAGGCCTCCCCCCCGCTGCGACTGACGGACATGGCACAGGGCTGGGTGGGCGGCATTCACCACCTCGACATGGGGGATCACTTCATCTACCTCTGCCCTGACCAAGCCCAGTACCCGGAGGGAGTCTTCACCGGTCGCGGCCCGAGTTGGGATGTGTACAGCTTTGGCGTCATCGCCTACCGGCTGCTCACCGGCCAGTTGCCGCGCGCGGAGGCCGCCTGGGAACGCCAGCTTGACCTGGCCCGGCATCAGGTGGCCGCCGGGCTTGCTTATCAAATCGACAGCCAGGCCCTGCTGCAAGCCGTGCGCGCAGAGCCCATCATCGCCTGGCCGGACGCCGCCGAAGATTCCTGGGAGGAACGCCGCCGCCACGTCATCGAACGCGCGCTTGAATTCGATCCCGCCCGGCGCTGGTCAGACATGCGCGAGGTGGCGCACGAGTTTGAGGTGCTGGAGGCCGATTTCCTGCTGGAAGAAAGCCGCGCGCAAACCGAGGCCGAGCGCGAGCGTCAAGCGGGCCGTGTGCGCAGCTTGAAACGGCTGGCCGCCGGCTTGGCTGCCGTGCTGGCGGTGGCCGCTGGCCTCGCCGCTTTCACAGGATGGCGGTGGAACAACGCAGAGCGCGTCATCGCCGGCACCGCGGCCGCCCACGCAGAGGCATTGCAGCAGCAAAAGGATGCAGCCGATGGCGAGATCGCCCAGCGCGAAAAGCGCATCGCCTCACTCACCCGGGAGCGCGACCGCGCCTTGACGGCCAAGCAGCGAACTGACTTGCAGTTGGATCACTCGCAAGCGGCTGTGGACCAGTTTTTGACCCAGTTGCTGCAGGCACCCGCAGGCGGCACGCCCGAAACGGGCTTCTCCCAAACGCAATTGCAGGACGCTTTGGCCTTCTGCACCAGTGCGCTGGCGGAATTGGAAAAAAATCCTGAAGCCGGACCTGAGCGGACGCGCATGCTCGGCAACATCGCCCAAGTCCGCCTGCGGTTGCGCCAGGATGCGGAAGCCGAGGCGGCGCTGGAAAAAGCGCGTCAAGAGTGCGCAAAACTGGCCTCTTCGGATGCGGAGAACGCGCCGCGTTACAAGCAGTGGCAGGGACGTTACGGACTGCTTTTGGCGGAAATCAAAACGCGCCAGGGCAATGCCGACGCCGCTTATCAATTGCTGAGCGAGTCTGCGCCCCGTTTGCGTGACGGTTTGAAGGCAGATGCGACCAGCCTCGCCCGCACCGAGTCCGCCCGGGCTTGGCTCGATCTCGGCCGGCAGGCTTATGAACGCGGCGATCTGGCCGCGTCCAACGCCGCGCTTGAGCAAGCCGGCAAAACCCTCGACGGCAGCGAGATAGCGACCGCTGACGCTGCCTTCATTCGCGCCAGCGCGCTGTTTCAGCAAGGTCTGGTCAGCCGCCTCCAAGGCCGCACCGAGGAGGCCATGGAGCGCATGATCGACGCCGTGCGCACGATGGGGGAGCTGGTCATGGGCTCCTCTCCGCGCAATCAGGAGCAGGCCCTGGCGCTGGCTGAGGCCTACACCGTGCTGGCCGAACTCGTGGGGCAGCACTTCAGCGGCAAAGACGCCCTCGACGCCCACCAGCAGGCGGTCCCCATCCTGCTCGAGCTCAACCGCCTGCTGCCGGAGTGGGCCGCAGTGAAATACCTGCTCGCCCGCAACAACGGCGCCATCGCCCAGCTTGAGCGTGATCTCGGTCAGGCCGCCGAAGCCGTGCGCAAAAAACAAGACGCCATCGAACTCATCAATGAGGTGCTGGCTGACGCGCCGGAGCATCCGGATTACCTTTTTCTCCAGGCCCGCCTGCGCGGCGAATACGCCGGTTTTCTGGCGGATTCGGGCAAAGCCAGCGAGGCGGTGGCGATGGCCAAGCTCGCGGTCAGCACGCTGGATAGCCTGCTCGAAAAACACCCCGTCCAGGACCGCAAGGCGCTGCCCCCCTCGCGCCGCGAATGGGAGGTGCAGCTCGCCCAGATCTGCGGCATCATGGGCCACGCCAGCCAGCAGACAGGCATGAAGGAAGCGGCCAAAAATGCCTTCACCAAAGCCGCCGAACTCTGGACCCTGCTGGCTGAAAGCGGCCAGCAGGATGAAGTCGTCAAGCAAGGGCTGGCCTGGACCCAGGACCGCCTCGCCAAGCTGAAGTGACGCGGAGGATTCACGCGCAATAACATCACCCGCAGCGCGTTTTCGAGGGGATGACCCGACGCCACCGACCGCTCCTGTTCTCCCTGCTGCTCTCCGCCGCTTTTGGCTCCGCCGCCCACGCCGCGCTCGAAGGCAGCAAACCCAACTTGATTCTCGTCATCACCGACGACCAGGGCTACGGGCCCATTGCCGCCCACGGCCATCCGTGGATCAAAACACCGAACCTCGACGCCCTCCACGCCGCCAGCACCCGCCTCACCCGCTTCATGGTGGCGCCGACCTGCTCACCCACCCGCTCCGCCCTCATGACCGGACGACACCCGGAGAAAAACGGCATCACCCACACCATCTTCGAGCGCGAGCGCATGACGCTCGACGCCACCATCCTCCCTCAGGTCCTCAAAACCGCCGGTTATCGCTCCGGCATCTTCGGCAAATGGCATCTTGGTGACGAGCACGAGTACCAGCCCGACCAGCGCGGATTCGATGAGACCTTCATCCACGGCGCCGGCGGCATCGGCCAGGCCTACGACTGCTCCTGCGCCGACGCGCCGGACAACAAGTACAACGATCCCGTCATCCGCCGCAACGGCAGCTTCGTCCAGACCCGCGGCTTCTGCACCGATGTCTTTTTCACCGCCGCCCTCGGCTGGATCAAGCAGCAGGCGGAGGCGAGGCAGCCCTTCTTCGCCTACCTCTCCACCAATGCGCCGCACGGCCCCTTCATCGCCCCGGAGAAAAACGCGAAGCGCTTCACCGGCCTCGGCTTCGGCGAAGAGCAGGCGGGTTTCTACGGCATGATTGAAAACATCGACGAAAACATCGGCCGTCTCCTCGCCAAGCTCAGCGAGTGGGGGCTCGATGAAAACACCGTGCTCGTCTTCATGTCCGACAACGGCATGACCGGCGGTGGTTCCGGTCGCATGGGTGAGGACTTGGCGCCCGGTTATCCGTTCTACAACGCCGGGCAAAAAGGCCTCAAGGGCTCCACCGACGAAGGCGGCTGCCGGGTGCCGTTCTTCGTTCGCTGGAAAGGCAAGATCGAAGCCGGGCGCGACATCGGCACTCTGGCCGCGCACATCGATGTGCTGCCCACCTTCGCCGCCCTGGCTGGCGCTTCCATTCCTGAAGCGCAGGTCGAGGGCCGCAGCCTGCTGCCCCTGCTGGAGGGCAAGGCCGGCGATTGGAAGGATCGCACCGTTTTCGCCCACATCTGCCGCTGGCCCACCGGAGCGGATCCGAACGACTTCAAGCAGGTCAACTTCACCGCGCGCAGCCAGCGTTATCGTTATGTCGGACCGACCCAAGCCGCCGCGGGCAAAGGCAAGGGCAAAAAGGGCGGCGGCGGCGGTTCAGCGGCGCTTTACGACATGGAGGCCGACCCCGGCCAGACAACCAACATTATCAAAGACTACCCGGAAGTGGCGCAGCGCCTGCAGGCCGCCTACGACCAGTATTGGAAAGAAGCGCGGCCGCTGATGGTCAACGAAACCGCGGAGATGTCCCCCACCCAGCCCTATCACGAGTGGTTCCGCCAGCAGAAGGCGGAACGCGGCATTCCCGAGTGGCAGCCGCCGGAGCTTTGAGCGACGACAAAACGCCGCGCGGTCAGGCTTCCTGCACCGCGCGCGTCGTGTCCACCGGCTTCGGGCAGCGCAACGCGGGCAGATCCTCTAGCACGTTGCCGCTGCGCATCAGGGTTTCGCCCACCAGCAGCGCGTCGGCTCCCGCCGCTGCCAGCCGCTGCGCGTCCTCCGGCGTTTTGATGCCGCTCTCGGACACCAGGATCACATCCGGCGGCACTTCCTCCGCCAGGCTCTCGGTGGCCGCCAGGTCCACCGTGAAGCTTTTCAAATTGCGATTGTTGACTCCGATGATGCGGGCCTCGGTATCGAGCGCGCGGTCGAGTTCAGGCAGGTCATGCACCTCCACCAGCACATCGAGCTGGTAGGCATGCGCGGTCTCCAGCAAACGTGTCAGGGTCGGCTGGTCGAGCGCGGCAACGATGAGCAGGATGGCATCCGCCCCCGCCACCACTGCCTCAAAAATTTGCACCTCGTGGATGATGAAGTCCTTGCGCAGCACCGGGATCTCCAGCTCCTGCCGGATGTTGGTCAGGTAATCGAGCCGGCCTTGAAAGTACTTCTCGTCCGTCAAAACCGAAATGGCGCTGGCGCCCGCTTTTTGATAAGTGCGTGCGATGGTCAAATAATCGAACTCCGCGGCGATGGTGCCCGCCGAGGGCGAGGCGCGTTTCACTTCGGCGATCATACCCAGGCGCGAGGGGTCGGCCATCAGCGCCTGCCCAAAGCCGCGGAAGTCATTGCGCGCCGCCGCCGCCGCGCGCAGCTTCTCGGTGAGCGGCAGCAGGCGCTCGATTTCACGGTGCTTGTGGGCAATGATTTCGTCCAGTTTGTTCATGCGGGCTGAGGGCCGCCAAATTCCCCCACCCCGCCCCTCCGCGCAACCGCCAATCCGGCCTGACGCGGGAAGCCGGGCGCTGCGTTTTTTCGCAAGTTGACGCTGGCGGCGGCGGCGTTTTTCGCTGTCACTAGCCCAGCTTGAACTCAACCGTGCGCGCCCTCGTCTCCTCCCCCTACTTCCGCCTGACGGGCCTGCTGTTTTTGGCTCTGCTGACCACCCTCATCCTGGTCGAGCGCCCGGTCAAAATCGAAAAGCGCATCATCGAGCGGCGGCAAACCCAGGGCAAAGACGCGCCGACCCATTGGCTGGCGCCGGTCTGGCTCTGGCGCGGCTTGGCGCTCAACACCGGTCTGGCCGCGCTGCTGGTGGCCTTGACGCCTCTGGCGGGGCGAGCGCTGCGATCCACTCCCACTGCTGCCGTGAGGGACGAACCCTTCAGCCCGCGGGAAAAAATGCTGCTCGGAGCCGCCTTGCTCATCCTCGCCGCCAGCACCGCGCCGCGGCTCGGGCACTCGCTTTGGGGCGACGAGGAATACAGCATGAAAGCCTACATCGCCCCGGCCGCGGAGCAGCAGGCAGATGGCTCTTGGAAATTCGAGCGACGCCCCTGGATGACCACCTTGTGGGACTATGACCGGCCCACCAATCACATCGGTTACACGGTGCTGGCTCGCCTTTTCCACGACGCCGGTTTCCGGCCGGGCGAGGGCGCCACCGATCCCTGGTTCTCGGAGACGCTGATGCGGCTGCCCTCCTTTCTGGCGGGTTTGGGGGCCATCCTGACGCTGGTCTGGTGCTGCCGCGTCTGGGGCCTGCGGCGCGGCGTCGCCTGGATCGCGCTTGGTTATGCCGGCCACGCCTGGCTGGTGCGTTTCGGTTGTGACGCGCGCGGCTACGGCCTGGTGGTGATGCTGCTGCCGCTGCTCCTGGGCAGCCTCGGCCGCGCTCTGCAAACCGGCCTCTGGCGCTGGTGGCTGCTCTTTGCGCTGGCGCAGTTCTACCTGCTCTGGACTCACCCCGGCGCGGTGCATTTTCCAGCCGCGCTGAATGCCGCCGCGCTCTGGCTCATCCTCCGCGCGCCGCGGCAGGACCGCCTGGCCATGACCGGGCGCTGGCTGGCCGCCTCCCTGCTCAGCGCCATGCTCGTCATCGGTTTGATGGCCCCCTGCCTGCCGCCTTTCCTGGCTTTCCTCAAAGAAAACCGTCTTCCCGGGGCGCTCAACTGGCCCTGGTTCCAGGACAGCGCCGCCGCCCTCTTCGCCGGCGCCCTCTGGCACCCCTGGGACAAATCAAATCCCCTCTGTGCCAGCCTGCTCACCGGCCCGCTGCCCGTCCCGCTCGCAGCGGCGTGGATCACCCTCGGGGCTGCCGTCGCCCTGCTCGGGGTCTGGAATCTGGCGCGCGATCCCGCCCGGCGTCCCCTGCTCGTCTATCTGCTTGGCGGTCCGCTGCTGCTCCTGGCGCACCTCATCGTCGGAGGCACCCGGCCCTACCAGTGGTACCTGATTCCCATGCTGCCCAATCTCTTTCTGCTTTGGGCCGCCGCCTGGAACAGCCCCGCAGCTTCCTCACAACGCCGTCCCTGGCTCGCCGCCCCGGTGCTCGCCGCGCTCGCCGGCGTCCACCTGCTCGCCCTGCCCACCGCCCGGTTTTTGACCCGTTTCCCCATCGAAGCCTGCCGCGACTCCGTCGCCCTCACCCGCAGCATCACCAATCCCTGTCATCCCGGCTATGGCCGCGAGGCCCTTACCGCCAGCCCCGGCATGAGCACCGAAGCCTACGATCCCGCCGTCATCCGCTTCAGCACCGCCGCCGAGTTGCAGGCCCTCATCCACCAGGCACGCGCCGCGGAAAAACCTCTCTTCCTCAATTTCGGCTTCCGCCGCCTCCTGCAAGACGCCCACCCCGAAATCTTCACCCTCATCGACAACCCCGCCCTTTTCGAGTCCGTGCAAACCTTCCACGGCCAGTTTCTCAGCACCACGCGCGAAGTCTGGCGCCTGCGCCCCGCGCAAGATTGAGGCTTGAATCAGCCCTTCCCCGCCGTTTTTATCTCTCACCACATGACCGCCTTCCTCGCCGCCGCCGCCAGCACCCTCCCCGAACCCAGCCGCACCGGGGACATCATGATGGCCTTCCTCTCCATCCTCTTCGAAGGCGCCCCCTACATCCTCGTCGGCACCGTCCTCTCCGGCTTCATCGATGCCTTCCTCCCCGCCAAGCTCCTCGACCGCGTCCTCCCGAAAAACAAAGTCCTCGCCACCCTCATCGCCGGCTTTCTCGGCCTGATCTTTCCCGTCTGCGAATGCGCCGTCGTCCCCGTCGTGCGCCGCCTCGTGCAAAAGGGCCTGCCCCTTTCCTGCGCCATGACCTACCTGCTCTCCGCGCCGATCATCAATCCCATCGTCGCCGTCAGCACCCTCACCGCCTTCAAGGAGTTCCAGGACATCACCTCCCTGCCCGCCGTGCTCGATGCCACCATGACCCTCGGCCGCCTCTCCCTCGGCTACGTCGTCGCCGTCCTCGTCGGCCTGCTCATGCTCCGCTTCCGCGTCACTGACATCTTGAAAAGCAGCGTCGCCGCCGTCGTCACCGCCGCCAACGCCCGCGCCGGCGAGCCCGCCGAGACCCCCGCTCCCTTCAACGACCGCCTCGTCCACGCCCTGCGCACCGCCATGCGCGATTTCCTCGACACCGGCATGTACTTCACCATCGGCGTCATCATCACCTCCGTCTTCAATACCCAGGTGGACCAGTCCAAAGTGGATGCCTTCGCCTCCAGCGAGCTTTTGGCCGTCCCCTCCATGCTGTCGCTCGCCTTCATCCTCTCCCTTTGCAGCACCTCGGACGCCTTCATCGCCGCACCCATGGCCGCCTTCTCCTCCGCCTCAAAGCTCGCCTTCCTCGTCTTTGGACCCATGATGGACATCAAACTCGTATTCATGTACGCCGGCGTCTTCCGCCGACGCGTCGTCGCTGGCCTCCTCATCGGACTCTTCCTCCTCATCGGCCTGCTCAGCGGCCCCTGGATCGCCCTCCTGGAAAAACTCGCCACCCTGAAGTAATCCCTCACCCCTCCACCGCCATGAACGGCATCCGCACCCTCACCCACCTCGCCAGCGTCGCCCTCCTCCTCCTCTGGGGCGGCGTCATGCTCTACTTCTACGCCAGCGGCCGCATCGTCCAATACCTCCCCCCGGACGGCATCTTCCAGCCCATGGTCCTCATCGCCGGCATCGGCCTCTGCGTCCTCGGCCTCTTCAACCTCCTCACCCTCCGCCAAAAAGAGCACGCCTGCGGTCACGACCACAGCCACGACCACGACGGCTGCTGCGGTCACGATCATTCCCACGACGACGCTCACGACCACCACCATCACGAGCACGCTCCCGATCCTACTCATACTCCTACTCCTACTCACACTCATTCCCCAAAAACCTCCGCCTCCTGCTGCGGTCACGATCATTCCCACAACGACGCTCACGACCACCACCATCACGAGCACGCTCCCGATCCTACTCACACTCATTCCCCAAAAACCTCCGCCTCCTGCTGCGGCCACGATCATCCCCACAACGACGCCCACGAGCACGCCCACCACGAGCACACTCCTGCTCATCATCACGACCACAGCCACGGCATGATCGAGGAAAGCGGCTTCACCGGCCGCCTCATCGCCATCAGCATCCTCGCCATCCCCATCACCCTCGCCGCCCTCAACACCCCGGACCAGTACAGCCCCGCCGCCATCACCAACAAAGGCCTCTACAACCCCAACTACGCCGACACCTCCCGCGCCGACCAGTTCTCCCTCAAAAAAGACCGCGCCGGCGCCCCAGGCGCCACCGCCCCCTTAGCCCAGCCAGATCTCGCCGCCACCACCAGCAGCACACCCGACACCCCGCCCGGACCCCTGCCTGCACCCGCCCCTGGCAGCACCACCCCCGGCGCCACACCTTCCACCACCCCCGCCGGCAGCGAGCCGCCTCCCGCCGCCACCAGCGGCGGCAGCACCGCAGCCACCCCCGCCGAGCCCCAGAGCTACGGCAGCTTCACCCTCGCCGACCTCGAAGCCCAGGTCCCCAAAAGCGCCGCCGGCAACTTCATCCTCGACGTCCCCGAAATCTACTACACCGGCGGCGACATCGAAGTGCAGAGCGTCCTCAAAGGCCAGTCCGTCGAGACCGTCGCCCAGGTTCTGCCCGAGAAAGTCAACAACGACGACGGCCACCGCCTGCGCATCTTCCGCATGCTCGTCCAATGCTGCGCCGCCGACGCCCGCCCCTATTCCATCCCCGTCGATTTCGGCAAGCCCGCCCCCGACTTCAAGGAAATGGCCTGGGTCAAAGTCGTCGGCACGATCGACTACAAAGAGGAAGGCGGCCAGACCGTCCCTGTCATGACCGTCACCGGCATCGAGGAGACCACCGCGCCCGACCAGACCATGATCTACTGATCCCGGCCTGCCCTGCTCCTCCTCCCATCCTCATCCTCGATCGCCTCTCGTCTGTAGACGGGAACACCGATGCTGCCGCTGGGTGCGGGCGGGGCTGAAAGCCTGATTTGATCTTGCGCTTGGGCGCATCTGGCGGCATTTCTTCGCGCGCCGCGGCTGCGGCGCCTGCCCGCATCATGCATTTTGTTTTCCCCTCCAATCTGGACCTCAGCCAGGAGCACAGCGAAGGCTTTCACCAGGAGCTGCTGCGCGGTCTGACGCACAAGCTCAACAACCTGCTGGCCGTCATCCAGGGCTTCAGCAGCCTGATTCTGATGAATGACGACCTCGACCCGGGCGTCGCCGAAAACATGCAGCACATCCGCGAGGCCTCGGTGGGAGTCACCGGCCTGAGCGAGCGCATCCGCGCGGCAGGCGGCTGCGCCAAGATCAGCCCGCAGTCGCTCAACCTGAACGATTACCTGAGCATGGTGGAGTCCGGCCTGTCTGAGCCTTTCACCAAGGCGGGCGTGTCCTTTGAAATGGATGTGCAGCCCGCGCTGCCGCCGGTGCTGGTGGACCCGTCGAAGCTGAAGGAGGTCCTCATCGAGCTGCTGCGCAACGCGGCCGAAGCCTGCCAAAAGTCCGGCGGCCGGGCGATGCTGAAGGTCTGCGGTCCGGGTGTCATCACGCCGGAGGCGGAGCGCCGGGTGGACATCCTGGTGAGCAACACGGGCTCGCAAATCCCGCCGGAAAAGCTGGCGGAGGTGTTCCGTCCGTTCAACGGCAGCAAGAACAGCCATCATCTTGGCCTCGGACTGACGATCGCCTGCATGCTGTCGCACCAGATGAAGCTGCAGCTCGGGGTGGCGTCGGAAAACAACACGACCACCTTCTGGCTGAGCTGCCCGGTGGCCTGACTTTGACCCTGCACGGGAAGCCTCGTCTGCGCCATGCCCTCGAACGTCCTCGGCACTCCGTTGCAGGCCTGCTGCAGCGACCCGCTCACTGGCTTCTATCGCGACGGCTACTGCCGCACCGGGCCGGATGATCGCGGTTTGCACACGGTCTGCGCGGTGATGACCGCGAAGTTCCTGGCCTTCAGCCGCGCGGCGGGCAACGATCTCTCGACGGCGATTCCCGAATACGGTTTTCCTGGGCTGCAAGCCGGTGATCGCTGGTGTCTCTGTGTCTCGCGCTGGGCGGAGGCGCTGGCGGCGGGCGAGGCGCCGTCGGTGGTGCTGGAGGCCACGCATGTGCAGGCGCTGGAGTTTGTCTCTTTGGAAGACCTGCAAGCGCACGCGGCGAGCTGACCCGCCAGCGGGCGCCTCAACACGGACCTTGTCAGCCCGCCCATCCCGGTTTATTTGCGGCTGATGAAAGCCAACTTGCTCCTCCTGGCAGGCAGCGCGCTGCTGCTCTGCTCCTGCGGCTCTTCCGGCGGCACCGGCCAGCCGACCACGCTGACCCACGCCCAGCGCTATGACCCGGCGCAGCGCGCCTGGGTGCCCGCCAACACCGTGACCGTGCGCCAAGCCACCATCTCACCGCAAATGTTGACGCCGGAAAAATCCAGCGAAACCGCAAAGGTGCTCAACGCCGCCACCACGACGCCTGCGCCGGCACTGGCGGAGCCCCTGGCCGGGGAAAAACCCGGCCTGATGAAACGCATGGGCCGCGCCGCCACCAGCCCGCTGCGGTTGATCGGCATTGGCGATGACTCGGCCTGACGCAGGCAGCCCGGCGGTGCGCTCTTGACTCAACTTCGCATGCAAGTGTCCTCGCCCTGGTCCATCCGCGTGGTGCGGTCGGTGTTCTTCGCCTTGTCGGTCTTCACCGGCATGGCGGTGGCCTCCGGCCTGCAATACCCGGCCTGGACGGGCGCGCTCACCGGCGCGGCATTCATGGGCCTGCTGCTCGTGCTCGACCGCCTGTTCGAGCGCTTCACCATGCGCGAGTTTTCGCATGCGACCTTTGGCCTGCTCATCGGTCTTTTTTGCGCCTGGCTGGTGACCCGGGTCGGCATCTTTCAACTCGCCTGGTTTCAGTCGCTCGATGACGGCCAGTCGATGTTCAACATCGCCGAGATCATCATTTACGCCACGCTGGCGTTCTTCGGCATCACCTTTGCCCTGCGCAGCGAACGCGACCAGTTTGCTGTCGTGATACCGTACGTGCGGTTCCGGCGCGACAGCTCGGAGGGCGAGCCGCTGCTGCTCGACAGCAATGTCATCATCGATGGCCGCGTCGGGCGCGTCATGAGCACTGGCTTTCTCACCGCCGCGCTGGTCATTCCGCGCTTTGTGCTCGATGAACTGCAGCGGCTGGCGGATTCGCGCGATCCGGTGAAGGCCGAGCGCGGCCGGCGCGGGCTCGAGCAGGTGAAGCAACTGCGCGAGTCGCCAGAGACCGAGCTGACGGTGCACGAGGAACTGCCGCGCTCGGGTGAAGCGGAGGTGGACTCCATGCTCATCGCCCTGGCCCGCGACCTGAACGCGCGCATTTTAACGAACGACGAAAACCTCGCCAAAGTCGCCCGTCTGCGCAACATCACCGTGCTGAGCTTCAACGAGCTGGCGCTGTCCGTGCAGCCTCTGCTCGCTCCTGGAGACAGCATTCACCTGCAACTGGTCAAGGCCGGCAGGGAAAAACATCAAGCCGTGGGCTACCTGCCGGACGGCACCATGATCGTCGTCAACCAAGCCGCGGAGCGTTTGGGTCAGGCCCTGGATGTGGTCATCTCCAGCGCCCTGCCAACGGCGGCAGGCAGGCTTTACTTTGCCGAACTCAAACATCCGGCTTCCCACCCAGCAGCGGGTTAAAGCGCGCTGCCGTTCAGTCTTCCCCGCCGCCGCCGCCCGCTTCGTGGTCGGCTTCGACACAACGCTGCAAGGCGTCGAGAAAATCCTCAGCCACCTCCATCGGCAGCATGATGGTGTCACGGCGTCCGCGCACGTCCTCGGTGATTTTGATGAAGCGCCCGCGGTCGTTCTCCTTCAAATCAAGGAAGAAAATCTTCCGTTCGCTGATGATTTTTTCGGAGTGCAGCGGCGGCGGCGCGCGCCGTTCGTCGTCGTATTCGTAGTTCCTCATGCCCGATGGTCCTCCTCGCTTGCCGAAGTTTGGATTCGCTCGATGTTTGTTTTAGCTTCGGCAAGGAGTGTAAAACCCGGCTCCGGCTTGTCAAACCCTCTCTGCGCCGGAATGTAGGACCTGCCCTGCTCCTTTCCACCTTCCCATGAGCCCCCTCCAGCCTGACTTTCCCGCCGCCGGCGCGCTCGGCGTCAAAATCTGCGGCATCACCCTGCCTGAGCAGATGGAGCCCATCGTGGCGGCGGGCGCGGATGCGCTGGGCATCAATCTCTGGCCGAAGTCGAAGCGCTTTCTCCCGCTCGAACGCGCCGCCTCCTGGCTGCCGGTGTGGAAGGATCGGGTGCGCCTGATTGCCGTGCTGGTGAATCCGGACAACGCGCTGCTGGAGGCGGTTCTCGCCAGCGGACTTTTTCACCAACTGCAACTGCATGGCGACGAGACGCCGGAGGAAGTCGCCGCTTTGATGAAACGCGGCGCCCGGGTCATCAAGGCGCTTCAGGTGAGCGACGAAATCAGCCTCGACGCGATCGGCCGCTATGCGTGCGGCGAGATCCTGCTCGACGCCAGCAACCCCGGCACCTACGGCGGCAGCGGCACAGCTTTCCCCTGGCATCTTGCCGCGCTCGCCCGCGAGCGTTTTCCCGGCAAACGCATCATTCTCTCCGGCGGCCTGCATCCCGCCAACGTGGCCGGGGCTGTCACCCAAGCGCGGCCGGCCGCGGTCGATGTCGCCTCCGGGGTCGAGTCCGCGCCTGGCGTAAAAGACCTGGCCAAGGTGCGCGCATTCATTGACAATGCCCGCCTAGCGTGAAGCCGCGGGCGCTGCTCTTATACCGCACCTCATGAGCAAGATAAGAAACGCGTGGGTGGCAATGTTTCTGGGCCTGCCTGTCCTCACCAATGCTGGTGAGGCAGCGGCGCCTGTCCCGACGGTGAATCCGAAGCTGCAAGGCGCTGATCTTTTTACCGCCACCTGTGCTGCCTGTCATGGCCCGCAGGGCCAGGGCAACGACGAGCTGCGCGCGCCCTCCATTGCCGCGCTGCCCGCCTGGTATGTCACCAACCAGCTCGATCACTTTCGCGCCCAACGCCGCGGCACGGACGCGGCGGATGCCCAAGGCCTGATGATGGCCGCCATCGCAAAGGCATTGAGTCCGCAGCAGGTGCAAGGCGTGGCGCGTCATCTCGAAACGCTGCCGCGTGCAGCTCCGAAAGCACCGCCCGATGCGAAGGCCAACCTCGCCGAGGGCCGCTGGCTTTATGAAACCCGCTGCATGGAGTGCCATCGCTACAATGGCTCCGGCGAGCTGGTTTTCGCCAGCCCTCCGCTCATCGGTCTGCAGGGCTGGTACCTGCAAGCGCAGTTGGAGAAGTATCGCCAAGGCTTGCGCGGCGCCGCGCCGGGAGACGTCAACGGCGCCAAGATGGTTCTGGCCACGAGCCACATCGAGAGCGATGCGCAGTTGCGCGATGTGGTGGCCTTCATCCTCACCCTCAATCAACCGCCAGAAAGCAATCCTTTTGAGTGAGAACCGTGCCGCGCACGCGTATCCTGTACAGCCATGAGACTCCAGGCCTGCTTTGCACTGCTATTGTCATCCCCTTTCGTTCACGCTGACTGGCCCTTCTGGCGCGGCGACCTCTCCGGATCGGGCAAGACAACTGCGGAAGCGCTCCCGCTGACTTGGGCTCCCAAACAAAACGTGCGCTGGCGCGTCGAGCTGCCTGAAGCGGGCAACTCGACTCCGATTGTGTCCGGCAGCCGCGTCTTTGTCACCCAGCCCCTGACCGCCGACAAATGGCGCGGAGTCTTTTGTTTCGATCTCAACGACGGCTCCCTGCTCTGGAAAAACGGCCTGGTTTATGACAAAGAAGAGCGCACCCATCGCACCAATCCCTATTGCTCCGCCTCGCCGGCGACCGATGGCAAGATCGTCGTCGCGGCCTTTGGCTCGGCTGGCGTGGCGGCTTATGACTTCGAAGGCAGGCAGCTTTGGCATCGCGATTTCGGCCCCATCGATCACGAGTGGGGGAACTCCACCTCGCCCGTGCTGCATGGCGATCTCTGCTTTCATTATCACGGGCCCGGCAAAGGCGCGTTCCTGGTGGCGCTGAACAAAACCAGCGGCGAAACCGTTTGGCAGTGGAACGAACCTGACTGGGAGCCCGGCACGCGCACCGACGGTTTCCAGGGCCAGGGCAAAGGCATCATCGGCTCCTTCAGCACACCCATTTTGGTGGAGGCCAATGGACGCCAGGAACTCGTCATGAGCTTTCCCCTGGAGATGAAAGCCTTTGATCCCGCCACCGGCAACGTGCTTTGGACCAGCACCGGCCTCAATCCCCTCGTTTACACCTCGCCGATGGCGGACCAGGGCATCGTTGTCGCCCTCGGTGGCTACCACGGCAATTCCATCGCGGTGCACGCAGGAGGCTCCGGCAACGTCACCGAAAGCCAGCGGCTTTGGCAGCAAGTCCGTCACAACGGCGGCATCGGCACCGGGGTCATCCATGACGGCCTCTACTACTACCACGACTCCGGCGGCATCGTCTGCTGCCTTGACATCAAAACGGGTGAAACCCTTTGGAAGGAACGGCTGCCGGGCGCCGGCAAGTCCTGGGGATCGTTTGTGCTCGCCGGAGATCACATTTACACGCTGAGCCAGACCGGCGAGACCGTGGTGTTCAAAACCAACCGCGAGCGTCTGGAGGTCGTCTCCCAAGCTGATGTGGACGAGCAGACCAACTCCTCGCTCGTTCCGGTGAATGGCGGGTTCATCGTCCGCACGCATGCGGCGTTGTGGCATGTTCGCGCTCCCTCTTCGTCAGATCAAACCGCTGATCCGCGCCCTTAAATCGCTCTTGTGCCGCTTCCGCGGCTCGCTTTAAATCGCGCATGCTGGAAGCCGTTCAACTCTCCCGTCAGGTTACAGCGCGCGGTGAAGACCCCAAGTCGATACTGGACAGCGTCAGTTTCATCTGCCCCGCCGGGCAAGTCACGCTGATCGCCGGCACCGCCGGCAGCGGCAAACGCAACCTGCTGGAGATCCTCGCTGGCGTTCGCCCGCAGGATCAAGGCGTCGTCCTGCTGCACAGCCGTGATCTGGGCAAGGAAGCGCCGCATCCCAATGCGATGGGTTACGTCTCCGCCTCGGCTGATGCCCTGCTCGGCGGACTCAGCGCGCGTGAAACGCTGGCGAGTGCGCTGCTGCTGCGGGTAGGCGGCGTCAACAACAGCGATCTCACCAAACGCCTGGATCATCTGCTGGCGCTCTGCGGTCTTGAAACGGCCGCCCATGAGCCGGTGGCGCATTTGAATCCGCTGCAAGGCCGCCGGCTGCAACTCGCCAGTGCGCTCGTCAGCGACCCCGTGCTCGTGCTTTGCGATGACTTCACCCGCGGCATGGACGCCAAGGCGGAACGCGAGCTGCTGGCGCTGCTCAAAATGATCGCCACCGATGTGCCGGGCCGCGTCGTCCTCAACGTCTCCGCTTCTCTTTCGCAACTGCCGGCCTACGACACCGTGGTGGTCCTGCACCAGGGCTGCGTCTGCTTTCACGGTCCCGCACGCGCCATTCCGCACTACTTCACCATCAAGTCCACCGACGACCTTTATCCACGCTTGGCCATGCGACCCGCCAGCCGCTGGGCCGACTCCTGGTCACGACATCGCGACTCCTACTACGATGCCTTCAAGCTGCACTCGTCCGCGCCGGCGGCTGGACAAGCTCAAGCCGGTGGCGGCAGCGGCCGCATCCACCTGCCTGAGGCTGCGGATGGGGATGACCCGCCGCCGCCAGCGGTGGATGATGAAACCGGCTCCAGCACCACATCGGAGCCGGCGGCGCCGCTGCCGCGCGCGGGTTTGGGCGCCCAAGCCGCTCAGCTCACCCGCAGGCGCTGGACGCTGCTGCGCCGCAACAAACACGAGTGGCGCACCCAGTTGCTGCATTTCTTCGGCCTGCCCGCCCTCGCCGTGCTGATGATCTGGCCGAACAAGAGCTACCTCGCGGCCATGTTCAAAGGGGGCGGCCAACCGCCCGAGATGCTTTGGCCCGCCGCCCACACCTGCTTGATGGCCGTTTTCATTCAGGTGCTGCTGGTGGTTTTCATGGCCGCTCGCAACAGCGCCCGCGAGATCGCCCGCGAACGCGCTGTCATTGATGGCGAGCATCTCGCCGGCGTGCGTCCGCTGGCCGTGCTCATGGCAAAAATCGCCTTCCTTGGCCCGCTCATTTTGGGCCAGTCCCTCTGGCTGGGTCTCTGCGTGGAAATGTTCATCGGCGCGCTGCCCGGCTCCACCGCCATGCGGCTGCTTCTGCTGGCTCTTACCGGCGCCGCGTTCACCGCCCTCTGTCTGGCCATTTCCTCACGCGCGCGCAGCCCTGAACGCGCGCACGCCATGTGCCTCCTGCTGGCCTACGCGCAAGTGCTGCTCAGCGGCGCCCTGCTCGGCATGCCGCGCGTGCTGGGCAGTGTCCTGCATCCCTTTGTCACGGCCTACTACGGCTGGTCCGGCATCATCGACGGCATGA
The DNA here is from genome assembly GCA_964553805.1 of uncultured Verrucomicrobiaceae bacterium. Classification (GTDB taxonomy): domain Bacteria; phylum Verrucomicrobiota; class Verrucomicrobiia; order Verrucomicrobiales; family Verrucomicrobiaceae; genus JAGRPD01. The sequence goes on along the minus strand of CAZKMS010000018.1, from coordinate 4,102 downwards.
AGGCCAGCGCCATCTTCACTCCGATTGGCACCCTGCTGCGCACGTGGTTCGCCACGCCTTCGCTCGCCGTCATCGCGCTGTTGTTGCACTTGGCCGCCGGCTTGGCGATCGCTTACGCAGGATTGCGCAAGCGCCGCTTGCCGTAAGCAGGCTTGACGCAACATGCGGCGCCGGGCTCCGTAAAAGGAAGTGGCACCCGCATGTCAAATCTTGTCAAAACACTCGCAACCCTTCTCCTGACCGCCCCCGCCTCCATGGCGGCGGTGAACTATGCCGGGCAAATCAAACCCCTGCTGCAGTTGCATTGCGTCAAATGCCACGGTGCCAATGCCGCCAAAAACCAGCTCCGTCTGGACACCGCCGCCGCCATGCTCAAAGGAGGCGGACGCGGTCCGGTGGTCGAGCCGAACGCGCCGGAGCGCAGCCTGCTCCTGCAAGCCATCAACGGCGCGCACCACGAGATCCCGCGCATGCCCTACAAACGCACGCCCCTGGACTCGGCCGACATCGAACTGATTCGTCTCTGGATTGCCGAAGGCGCCGCGCATCCCGAGGACGAACTGCCCAGCGACGACCGGCATTGGGCTTTCATCAAACCCGAGCGCCCGGCCGTGCCAAACACCGCGCCGCATCCCATCGACGCCTTCGTTCACCAGCGTCTGCGCCAGGCCGGACTCGCACCGGCTCCGGCCGCCGGGCCGCTCACCCTGCTGCGCCGCTTGCACCTGGATCTCATTGGCCTGCCGCCGAGCCTGGAGGAGATCGCCTCGTTTGAAACCGACTTCGCTCGCGACGCCGATTCCGCCTACTCGCGCCGGGTCAGCCATCTCCTCAACTCCCCCCATTACGGCGAACGCTGGGGCCGCTGGTGGCTGGACCAGGCGCGTTACGCCGACAGCAACGGCTACTCCATCGACGCCCCGCGCTTGATCTGGAAGTATCGCGACTGGGTGGTGCAAGCCTTCAACGCGGGTCAGCCTTTCGATCAATTCACGGTCGAACAAATCGCCGGCGACCTCCTGCCTGACGCCAGCGAAAGCCAGCGCATCGCCACCGGCTTCCACCGCAACACGCAAATCAATCAGGAGGGCGGCATCGACAAGGAGCAGTTCCGCATCGAAAGCATCTTCGACCGTGTCGCCACCACTGGCACGGTTTGGCTCGGTCTCAGCACCGGCTGCGCGCAATGCCACGATCACAAGTTCGATCCCATCTCGCAGCGCGAATACTACCAGCTCTTCGCCTTCCTCAACAACCAGGACGAACCCAGCCTGACCCTGCATGAGACCGGCATCGACAGCAAAGCTTTGGCCAAAGAAAAACAGGCCCTGACTCGCGAGTTGGATGCCCATGTTCAGAGCAAAACAGCGGAACTTGCCGCCTGGGAGACCGGCCTCAACAGCGCGACGCGTAAACGGCTGTCCGGCACCGCGAAAAAGGCGCTCGCCATCGCCTCCGAAAAACGCGGCCCCAACGAGCATCGCGCGCTTTACGCCGCCATGACCGGCACGGGTGACCCCGTCTTCAATCCTTTGCACAGCCGCCTCAGTGAAATCGATGACCTGCTCTCCAAAGGTGTCAGCACGATGGTTCTCGCTGAACTGCCCGCGCCGCGTTCAACCCGTGTCTTCATCAAAGGCGACTTCACCCGGCCCGCTGAGGAAGTGCCGCCCGGTGTGCCCGCCGTGTTGCATTCCATCGAAAGCAGCACTGCCATGCCCACCCGGCTCGACTTCGCACGCTGGCTGGTGAGTCCGCAAAACCCGCTCACCGCCCGCGTCATCATGAACCGCGTCTGGCAGCAGTACTTTGGCCGCGGGCTGGTCGAGACTGAAAACGACTTCGGCACCCAGGGCAGTCTGCCCACGCACCCGGAACTGCTCGACTGGCTGGCCACCGAGTTCATGGCATCCGGCTGGGACTTGAAGGCCATGCATCGCCTCATCGTCACCAGCGAGACTTACCAGCAATCGTCACACCAAACGCCCTCCAGCGATCCCACCAACTTGCTGCTCGCCCGCCAAAACCGCCTCCGGCTCGATGCCGAAATCATCCGTGACGTCGCGCTCGCCGCTTCCGGCCTTCTGCAACCCAACATCGGCGGCCCGCCCGTTTTTCCGCCGATCCCCGAGGGCGTCATGGGCCTCGGCCAGGTCAAACGTGCCTGGACCACCAGTTCCGGGCCGGATCGGTACCGCCGCGCGCTCTACACCTTCACCTTCCGCTCCACCCCGCCGCCCAACCTGGCCGTTTTTGACGCGCCGGATGCGTTCGCGGCTTGCACCCGCCGCCTGCGCAGCAACACACCGCTGCAAGCGCTGACCCTGCTCAACGACCCCGCCTTCATCGAGTTCGCCGGGGCGCTGGCCAAACGCATCGAACACGATGGCCTCAAAACCTCGTTCCAACGCGTCTTGACCCGTCCGGCACAGCGGAATGAAATCGCCCTGCTAAAAACCCTGCCGCCACTGAGCGCCGCCCGTGTCCTGCTCAATCTCGATGAAACCATCACGCGCGAGTGATGCGCCGGCCTTCAGCGCGCGAGAAAGCGGCTGAGCAATTCCACATTGGCCGCAAACACCTCGCTCGAGAGGTAAGCCTCGCCTTTCGCGAACTTCGGCTGCCCCACCATCAGACCGCCTTCGTAGTGACTGAGCCAGCGTCCTTCAGCGTCCAAAGCCGACAACACAGCCCTAACCTCCGCCGCGGATGGCCGCGCCGCTGCGGGCGAATCACTCTGGCGCAATCCCGCCATCGCCGCGTCGATCTCCGCCAGGCGGCTTTCGTTTTTCCAGCCGTAGTGGTCCGGCAACCGGCGGTCATCATGGGTCAACTCGTAGTTGTCCGTCATGTAGAGCGGCTGGTTGCTTTGCAGCTCGTAGTAGCGCGCCAGCCGCCCATCCGGCAGCAATGACCGCTCCATCCAGGCCCGCGCAGCGGGAATCGTCGCCACGTAGCGCGCCTCTCGCGTCAGCTTGGCGATCCTTATCAGCGTCAGCATCGCGTCCTCGCTTTCCCGCCCGGCGATGGCGGGCGGCTCAAATTTGCGCGCCCAAATCGGCCGCATCTGCGTGTCGTACTGCTGCGCCCAGGCCGGCTGCGGCTCCGGCATCTGCGCCAGCAGCAGGAAATCCCCCAGCTTGACCAGTGCGTCCTTGCAGCGCAAGTCGCCGCGCAGACGCACCGCCTGCTCCAGCAGCGACGCCACCTGCCCGCATACGCCATCGTTCAGCGTGTATTCATCCCAGTAGTTCTTGATGCGATTCTCCGTGCGCCAGTCGTAGTCGGGATATTGCGCCTTCACCACCGGCCGCTTTTCCACCGGCCCCTGCCAGCCTTGCGGAAAACCGCCGTTGGGAAACTGCGCCGCCAGCAACGCATCGAGCGCCACATCGATGGCCTCCTTCAAGCCCGGCACCGCCTCTGGTCGCGCCTTCTCCAGTCGCAGCAAAAAACGCAGCGCTCCTTGAGTAATGCCATCATCCAGGGTCGAATAATTGCGGCCCTTTGGCTTGCCTTTGCCATTGCGATACAGCGCGGCTTGCGATCCCTGCGGATCGAAATCCACCGCATTGGTCCAGCCTCCCGATTGCAACTGCCCGTGCAGCAGAGCCGCGGCCGCCGCTTTCGCCACTTCGAGGTAGTAGCCATCCTGGGTGGCCTCATAAGCCGCCAAAAACGCGCCGCCCACCGCCGGCGTGCCAGGTTCCTGCACCCAGATTTGATCCGCGCCCGCCCGCCCTTCCCCCCAGCGCGTGCTCAAATCCGGGCTGTAGTAATAGACGTAACCGCCATGCGCCGCCGCCCGCTCGCGATAAAACGCCGCGGCTTTCTTCAAACCTGCCGCTGCCTCCGTTCGCAAAGCGTCATCCTGGCCGGTTGCGATCAGCGGCAGCCAGCAAAGCAGGGAAAGGGCAATACGTTTCATCGTGTGCCTGTACGTGAATAAACCCCGGCTTTAGCACTTCTTGGCGGTCCTCAAAAAAATCGCCTTTTCCGGTTGAGAACCCGGCGAATCCCGTCAAATTGGCGGTCCGTTCATCCGAATGCTCGCGTGGCGGAATTGGTAGACGCGCTAGATTCAGGTTCTAGTGAGTAACAT